>JBQCJG010000001.1:0-14835 GCA_051952955.1 Lysobacteraceae bacterium
GCAACCGCACCTGCGCCGACGCCCGGGCATACGGCCGACGGCGCGTGGATGCGCGACGTGGAGGCCCTCGCCGCAGCGCACGACAACGCCGCGCGCCGGGCCCACCTGGCGCATCGGCTCGGCGCGCTCGGCCTGCAGGTGTCCCGCCGGCCGTTCGAGGCCGGCGCGCAGCACGGCGAGAACCTCTTCGCCGACGTCGCCGGGCCGGCGGACGCGCCGCTGCTGCTGATCGGCGCGCATTCCGACCGCGTCGACGTCGGCCGCGGCGCCACCGACAACGCCTCCGGAAGCGCGGTGGTGCTGGCGCTGGCCGAACGCTTCCACCGGCAGCCGCTCGCGCATCACCGGGTGCGGATCGCGCTGTGGGATCTGGAGGAACACGGCCTGCTCGGTGCCGAGGCCCACGTCGGGGCCGCGGGCAGCGAACGCCCGGCGCTGTACGTGAACTTCGACGTGTTCGGCTGGGGCGACACGCTGTGGATGATGGCGCCGGAGCCCGACGCGCCGCTGGTCGCCGCCAGCCGCGACGCCGCGACCGCGCACGGGCTGGCGCTGAGCGCGGGCACGCAGTATCCGCCCTCGGACCATCGCGCGTTCCTCAAGGCCGGCTGGCCGGCGGTGTCGTATTCGCTGGTCGGCAAGGACGAGATCGCGGGCATCCTCGCCCTCTACACCGGCCGCCGCACGATGTCGCGGCCTAAGGTGATGCGCGTGATCCACACCGCCGACGACACGATCGAACAGATCGACCCGGTGGCCGCGGCGAAGGGCGTCGATGCGGTCGAAGCCGCGCTGCGCGCCTGGGACGCGAGCGGCGGCTGAACGCGGCTACGCCGGCAGCGGCAAGGCCGGATCGGCCGGCGGCAACGGCCCGCCCGGCTGCCAGCCATCGGCGTCCAGCGCATCGAGCAACGCGGCGACCTCGGCCTTCGCGGCGAGGCTGTGCACCGGCAGCACCAGCACGTCGCCCGCGCGTGCCCACGCCAGCGCTTCGCGCGCGGCATCGGCCTCGCGCAGGCGCACGGGCAGCGCAGTTTCCGGCAGGCCGCGGCGCAGCAGTTCGTCGCGGATGACCTGCGCGACCTCGCCGGCGGCGCGACCGCGCAGGAACCCGTCGATGTCCTTCACCACGACGAGATCCGGCGCGTACCGGGCAGCGATCGCGGCGAGGTCGCGGATCTGCGCGTCCTCGCGGTTGCCGGCCTGGCCCAGCAGAAGCGCGAGCCGCCCCTGCCTGCGCCACGCCTGCGCGATGTCGAGCAGGCCCGCCAACCCGTCCGGGTTGTGGGCGTAGTCGAGGAAGATCTCGAGCCCGGCGAACGACCAGCGCTGCAGCCGTCCCGGATTGTCGGCGTGGTCGCGCCCGAACGCGGCGAGCACGTCGCGGATGGTCTTTGCCGGTACGCCGAGCCGCGACGCCGCAAGCGCCGCACCGGCCGCATTCGCGATGTTGTAGCGCGCGTGCCCGCCGAGCGTGACCGGCATGGCCGCTATGTCGCCGAGATCGTGCGTCGCGTCGCCGTCGTGCAGCACCAGCCGGCCGTCGCGCACGGCGCAGCAAGGCATCGATTCGGCGTCGGGCAGCGCGGCCGGATCGACCGCGAACCACGCCCGCCGCGGCGCGGCCTGCGGACCGAGCCGGCGCAGCAGCGGATCCTCGGCGTTGAGCACGAGCGTGCCGCCGCCCTCGCCCGCCACCGCGCGCGCGATCGCGAGCTTCACCGACGCGAGGTCCTCGACCGAATGCACGCCGTATTCGCCGAAGTGGTCCTCGCTGAGGTTGGTGACCACCGCGACGTCGGCTTGCGCCAGCGCGAGGCCGCGACGCAGCAGCCCGCCGCGTGCGGTTTCGAGCACCGCCGCCTCGACATCCGCCCGACGCAGCAACTGGCGCGCACCGGCCGGGCCGGAATAGTCGCCGGCCTCCAGTCGTTCGATGTGCGCGGTGTCGCCGACGAACAGACCGTCGGTGCACGAATGCGCGGTGCGCAGGCCGTGTGCGCGCAGCATCGCCGCGATCAGGCGCACGGTCGTGGTCTTGCCGTTGGAACCGGTGACCAGCGCGGCGGGGATCGTGCCGAGCCTCGGCCACGACACGGCGTCGGGCGTGGTCGGCAGCGCGTCGAGCGCATAGGTGACGCCATGCACGCCGAGGCCGATGCTCAGCGCATCGTCGTCGAGCAGCGTCGGCACGCCATGCGCGGCCGCGGCGTCGAGCAGCGCGATCACGTCCGGCCGCGCTTCGGCGGCGGCGAAACGGCGCAGCGTGTCTTCCGCACGCGCTTCGTCGAACGCGGCCGGATGGCCCGGCGCGTGGAACCGGTCGTAACCGGCGGCCACGCACCAGGCCCACTCGTTGAGTTCGGTCGCGGCGAACAGCTGGTCGACCGGTGCCGGAAACGCCAGCGTCGCGCCGCTGGCGTGCGCGCGCGCCAGCGCTTCCGCGGGCGGCCAGCCGAACAGCACGCGCATCGCTTCGACGCACGTGCGCCACGTGCGCAGCGCCTCGGGATCCCGCGCGCGCGGACCCAGTGCTTCCATCGCCGCGCCGCAGCCGGCGAAGTACGGATTGGCGCCGGTGAGGCGGCGGGAATCGTCGAACGGCGGTTCGCTTGCGGACAACGCGGGCGACACGGGCACGGCGCTCAGTCGTCGCTCTCCCGCGAGATGAAGATCCCGCGCTCGTCGCGGCTCACGCCTTCCCACTGCTCGGGCGAGAACGCGGGCTCGGCGGCGGCTTCGCCGGTGTCGGCGGGCGCCGCGGCGGCGACCGGCACCTTCTCCGGCGCACCTTCCGGCTTGAACTTGATCACCTGCTTCCACGAGCGCACCAGCGCGTCGGCGAAGATCAGCAGCACGTCGCCCGGCTGCGCCATGCGCAGGCCGGCGTCGATCGCGTCCTGCTCGTCCGGTATCACGCTGATGCGGTCCTCCGGGACGCCATGCTCGCGCAGGGTCGCGGCGATCAGCTTCGGCACCTCGTCGGGCGCGCGGCCGCGCAGGCCGTCGTCGCGGCGGCAGATGTAGTGATCGAAGCCGCCGGCCACGGCCTTCGCGATCTCGCGCAGGTCCTCGTCGCGGCGATCGCCCGGGCCGGCGACCACCACGAGGCGGCGACCGGTGACGTCGAGGCGCTGCGCGAGGTCGGCCATCGCGGCGACCGCATGCGCGTTGTGGCCGTAGTCGAACAGCACCTTGAACGGATGCTCGTTGAACACGTTCATGCGGCCCGGCGCCTGGAAGAACGTGCTGTCGAACGTGCGCAGGCCCTGACGGATGGCGTCGAGCTTGATGCCCATCGAGAACGCCATCGCCGCGGCGAACATCGCGTTCTGCACGTTGTGCAGCGCCTTGCCTTCCAGCGTCGCCGGGATCAGGTGCGTCCACAGCAGCGGGATGTGGCTGCCGCGGTCATAGAGCGTGATCATCTGGCCGTTGACGCCGGCCTCCAGCGCGCAGGCGCGACCGCCGGCGCGGATGTGCTCGCGCACGAGGCCGTGCGACGGGTTCATGGTGACGTAGCAGATCACCTTGGCGTCGGTGTAGCCGCCCATCTTCAGCACGTTCGGATCGTCGGCGTTGAGCACCGCGCAGTCCTGCGCGACCTCGACCACGATGCGCTTGACCTCGCCGAGTTGCTCCAGCGTGTCGATGCCCTTCATGCCGAGGTGGTCGGACTGCACGTTCAGCACCGCGCCCACGTCGACCTTCGACACGCCCATGCCGGCGCGCAGCAGGCCGCCGCGCGCGGTTTCCAGCACCGCGAAATCGATCTGCGGATCGGCCAGCACCATGCGCGCGGACACCGGCCCGGTCATGTCGCCCTCGACCGTGCGCTGGCCATCGATGTAGACGCCGTCGGTGGAGGTCAGGCCCGGGGTGTAGCCGGTCATCTTCGCGATGTGCGCGAGCATGCGCGAGGTCGTGGTCTTGCCGTTGGTGCCGGTGATCGCGGCGATCGGCACGCGCGACGGCGCGCCCGGCGGGAACAGCATGTCGATCACCGGGCCCGCGACGTCGCGCGGCTTGCCTTCGCTCGGCGCCACGTGCATGCGGAAGCCCGGCGCAGCGTTCACTTCGCAGATGCCGCCGCCGATGGTCTTGTAGCTCTCGGCGATGTTCGTGCTGAGGAAGTCCACGCCGCCGACGTCGAGGCCGATCGCCTTGATCGCGCGCACCGCCATCTCGCGGTTGTCGGGATGGATGATGTCGGTCACGTCGGTCGCGGTGCCGCCGGTGGACAGGTTCGCCGTGGAACGCAGGTAGATGATCCTGCCGGCCTCGGGCACGGTGTCGGCGTCGACGCCGGCGCGGGTCATCATCATCTCGGCCTGCGCGTCGAGTTCGATGCGCGTGAGCACCTTCTCGTGGCCGACGCCGCGGCGCGGATCGCGGTTCACGATCTCGACCAGTTCGCGGATGCTGTGCGTGCCGTCGCCGACCACGTGGCCCGGCGTGCGCTTGGTCGCCGCGACCAGTTCGCCGTTGACGACCAGCAGGCGGTGGTCGTCGCCTTCCAGATACGTCTCGACGATGACCGAGCGCGAGATCGCCTGCGCCTTCAGGAACCCCTCGACCACTTCCGCCTCGTTGGTGAGGCGGATGGAGATGCCGCGGCCGTGGTTGCCGTTGTACGGCTTGGTGACGACCGGATAGCCGATGCGCGCCGCCGCGCGCTTCGCGGCGCCCTCGCTCTGCACCAGTTCCTGGCGCGGCGCGGGCAGGCCCAGCGAGACGAGGATCTTGTTCGTCTCTTCCTTGTCGCTGGCGAGTTCCACCGCGATGTGCGAGGTCCTGCCGGTGACCGTCGCCTGGATGCGCTGCTGGTAGCGGCCGTGGCCGAGCTGCACCAGCGACTGTTCGTTGAGGCGCAGCCACGGGATGTTGCGCTCTTCGGCGGCCTTCACCAGCGACATCGTCGACGGCCCGAGCGCGCGGCGTTGCGCGTAGCGGATGAACGCGTCGCGCGCCTCCGGCCAGTTCCAGTCGTCGGGCACGGCGTCGGCGGAACGCAGTTCGGCCGGCACGAGAGAACGCAGCAGCTTCAGCGCGAGTTCGCCGGCCTCGATGCCTTCCTCGCGCTGCGCATATTCGTAGATCACCGAGTACACGCCCGGGCGGCCGTCGATGCTGCGCGTCTTCCCGAAGGTCACGTCCTCGCCGGCCATGTTCTGCAGCTCGATCGCGACGTGCTCCAGCACGTGGCCCAGCCACGTGCCCTCGCCTTCCTGCATGCGCCGGATCAGCCCACCCGGCGTGCGATACGAACAGCCGTGTTCGGCCAGCCCCGGCACCGCCTCGACCAATGCGTCGACGAACGCCGGACCGAGCCGCCCGGTAGGCCACTCTTCGAGCCGTTCGAGGTCCAGTTCCAGCCGGATCACCGGGAAATGCGCGTACAGCGACGGGCCGACGAACACCGAACGATCGAGAATGCGCATACCTGGACTGACTCCTGTGCGGTCGATGGATCGATCCGCGCTTCTGCACGGACCGGGCCACACGCGCGACCGTCCCCGACGGCCGGCGGATCGTTAGGCGGTTATTCCTTCGGCGCCAGCAGGGCGCCTGCGGAGGCCTTGCGCGTGTGCAGGTTGAACGTAGCACCGGCGACGAGGATGTGGAAGCTCAGGCCCAGCAGGCACACCGGCTGGCCTTCGTCGACCTGCGCCATCGACGAGAACTGCAGCCCGGCGGCATCGACGACGGTCACGCCGCCGCTGCCGAGGACCTCGACGGTGTTGTCGGGCGAGATGAACGCCGCGGTGTCCTCGTCCAGGCCGATGCCCACCGCGAACGGGTTGTAGGCCAGCGCCGTCGCCAGCCGGCCGAGGCGGTCGCGCTGGCGGAAATGCTGGTCGATGATGAAGCGGTTGGTCAGGCCCAGGCCCGGCGCCAGCCGCACCATGCCGGCGATCGGCATCGACCCTTCCTCGCCGAACGCGATCATGTGCTCGCTGAGGAATGAGGCGCCGGCGCTGGTGCCGGCGACGTGCATGCCGCGCGCGTTGGCGATGCGGATCGCCTTCGCCACTGCGGTGCCGCCGAGGTAGGTCGCCAGGCGCAGCTGGTTGCCGCCGGTGAAGAACACGCCGCTCGCGCGCTCGATGCGCTCGACGCGGCTCGGCTCCTCGGCGTCGCGGCGGGTGTCGAAGTCCATCGACTCGACGCTGCGCACGCCGAGGTCGGTGAAGATCTCGACGTAGCGCGGGCCGGTGGACAGCAGCTTGCTCGCGGTCGGGATCACCACGATGTCGGCGTCTCCGCCGCCGCACAGCTCGACGAAGCGGGCGAGGATCGCGCGATCGTTCTCTTTCTCTTCCGCGCCGCCGATCGGGACGATCCAGCCGCGTTCTTCCCCGTCGGGGACTTTACTGGGGCACATCGAAATTCCTGGGATTGCTCAAGCAAAAGGAAAAAACCGAAAAACTCATCCCTCGCTGCGCTCGGGATGACATCGTCATGGGGGACTGCAGACCTGACCGCGGCTCACTCGAACAGTCCGCGCCGCACGATCGCGCCGTCGCGGACGTGCCACGTGCCCTGCGCCATCACGTCGGCGATGCCGCCGTCGGCATCGAGCACGACGAGATCGGCGACACCGCCGGCCGCGATCGTGCCCCGGCCTTGCAGCCGCAGCAGGCGTGCCACGTTCGAGGTGAAGGCCGGCAGCACGGCGTCGAGCGCATGCCCGCGCGCGAGCAGCGTGCGCAGCGCCTGCGGGAGCGCGCGCGAGGCACCGACGTCCATCCGGCACAGCTGGCCGTCGTGGTCGAAGGTCGGCAGGCAGCCACCGGCATCGGAACTGATCGTGATCCGCTCCGGCGGCGCGCCCGCGGCGCGGTAGCGCTCCCACGCGTCCTCGGCCGTCCACGCGTCCTCGCCGTCCTCGACCGGGAACGCGGTGATGTCGACCGTGCAGCCGCGCCGCGCCAGCGCCAGCGCTTCCTCGAACAGCGCCCTGCGCCGGTTCACGTGGGTCGGATGGAACACGCGCGGCGGCAGTTCGGTCTCGTCCAGCGCGCGGCGGACCAGATCGAGCCCGCGCACGCCGTTGCCGAGGTGCAGGTGCAGCACGCCGGCCTTCCCGGTCATCAGCCCGGCGACGTGGCATTCGGACGCGATGCGCACGAATTCGTCGAACGTCGGCTGGCTGGAGCGATGGTCGCTGATCGCCAGTTCGCCGACGCCCAGCACGGGATCGAGATACACGATGTCGCCGCGCACGCTGCCGGTCAGCGTCACCGGCGGCACGTGGTAGCCGCCGCACCAGGCATGCGCGCCGAGGCCCTGCTCGCGCAGCGCATGCACCGAGGCCAGCAGCTCGCCCGGACTGCGCGCGAGGTCGTCGGTACCCAGCACCCCGACCACGGTCGTCACCCCGGCCGCGGTGAACGCCGACAGCGGCACCGGCGGCACCCGCGTCGCGAACCCGCCTTCCCCGCCCCCGCCGGTGACGTGAGCGTGGGCGTCGATCAGCCCGGGAATCAGGCGTTTTCCATCGAGATCGATGATTTCGAGACCCGGCAGCGACTGAGCGGGATCCTCCGGCGCCCCGATCCACAGCACCCGCCCGGCGGCGACCAGCACCTGCCGCAGCCCCAGGTCCTCGGGCGCGAAGACATGGGCGTCGCGCAGGAGCGCCGGCGGCGGTAGGGATGCGGCTGGGGTCGAAGGCATCCGGCATTTTAGCCGGTCGGGGTGGGTGGGCGGCGCTGGGGGGCCCGGACGGCTGATGGCCCAGGCCCCCAGCCTCAAATCCCGTCATCCCGAGCCGCAGGCGAGGGACCTGCTTCCATTTTTGCTTTTCGAGCGCGGCGCATACCCTGAGCTCGTCGTCGCGTCATCCCGGGGCGCCGTACTTACCCGGGCTACGACACTGAAGTCATATAGCAGTTGCGAAACTGCAAAGGCTCCGGCACAAAGCATTAGGAGCCTTTTTTCTTTTACTTGTGAGTTGCTATGTCCGCAACGCTTACTTCGATTGTGAAGACGGTGAAACCACCGACTTTCGCAAAGTTTCGAACGACAGCAAGCGTGTCATGCCCTTGCACTAGAAAAACTCCGGGCGCCAACTCCTCACCATGCGCTCTCACGAACACCGAAAATTCATTTGGATTATTGGAGAAAGCCAAATATGTAGGCCTTAGTGCCATGTGATGTCCCCCCTGGTTAGCCGAGATCTTTTCCAAGTTCCGCGAAAGACTTGGGCGGCTCCTTAGGCTGGAACTTCACGCTGCCGACCGGTGTCCGCTTTGCCGCCACCTCCTCGCTGCCCAGGACTGCCACAGTGGAATGCCATGGCCCGCCGTTGCCATCGCGTGTAGTTTGGCTACCCACATGCAGCAACGTGCAACCGTGTTTTTGAATCAGGTGCTGAACGGATTCATCGAACTTAAGCTCGCCTCCGGTCCATTCCCCGCAAAAAGGGCAGCCAGTTTCCACGGTGGTGTTGACAGTGATGATCGTCTTAGCATCTCTCAAGTCCATGCTCTGACTCCTAAGGCTGGTGGTAGGCCAAGTCTACTCCGTACGTTTGGTGTTGCAGACTGGATTTCGCCGATCCCAAAGGACCCGCCCCGCGATCTTGGCAGGGATGAAGAAAATCACACACACCCCATAACTATTGCTTTTACCGAACTATTGGCGGAGAGAGTGGGATTCACTCGGGCCCTCCATGGCCCTCGCCCTGCGGGCGGCTGCGCCGTGCGCCTCGGCTGTCCTGCCGATGCGTCGAACCCGGTGGGTGCGTCCACGCACTCTCTCCGCCAGACACGCAAAAGCCCCCTTTCGGGGGCCTTTCCGTGTCTGGCGGAGAGAGTGGGATTCGAACCCACGGAAGGTTTGACCCTTCGCCGGTTGTCAAGACCGGTGCCTTAAACCGCTCGGCCATCTCTCCGTTGTCTGAAGCCCCAATCCTGTCATCCCGAACCCGGCTTCATCGGGTGAGGGATCTGCTTTTCGCGGTTCGAGCCGCAGTGAAAAGCAGATCCCTCGCATGCGCTCGTGACGACATCGGAAGCGGCAGCGAGGACGACGGAACGACGCGGGCGTTGCACGAATGCGGGCCGCCCCCCTGCCTCACGCCGGCTCGGGAATTCTAGCGCTCTTGTCCTTGTCTTTCGCCTTGGCCTTCGCCTGCTCGCACTCCTGGTCCTTGGGCGGCATGCCGCCGGGGCAATTGCGGCACTGCAGGCGGGAGGATTCCAGCAGCGGCGGCAGGTGTTCGGCGAGGTGGTCGATGAACATGCGCACCGCGGGCAGCAGGCCGCGGCGGGAGGCGAAGACGGCGTGGCAGATGCCCATCGGCAGGCGCCACGACGGCAGCACCACTTCCAGTTCGCGGTTGCGCACGGCGTCGGCGCAGATGGTCTCGGGCAGCAGGGTGATGCCGAGGCCCTGCTTGGCCAGCGCCATCAGCATCGGGAAGTCGAAGCCGGCGATGCGGGGCTTGAGTTCGACGCGGCGGATCTCGCCGCCTTCGCCCTGCAGTTCCCAGCGCTGGCGGGCCTCGTCCTCGCTCATGCTCAGCGTGGTGTGGGCGGCGAGGTCCTCCGGCTCGCGCGGGCGGCCGGCGCGGTCGAGGTAACCCGGGCTGGCAACCAGCAGTTCCTGGATCTGGCCGAAGCTGCGCATCACCAGGCTGCCGTCGTCGTCGAGCTTGGCGCGGACGCGGATCGCGACGTCGAAGCCTTCGTTGATGACGTCGACCCGGCGGTTGCTGACGTGCAGTTGCACGCGCACCTTCGGATAGCGGGCCAGGAAATCCGGCAACAGCTGCGGGATGAGCTGCTGGGCGATGCCGACCGGCACGCTGACGCGAACCAGGCCGCGCGGCTCGGCGCTGAGGCGGTCGACCACCTCGCGGGCGGCGCCGGCCTCGGCCAGCATCGCCTGCGCGTGGCGATACACGCTCTGGCCCACGTCGGTGACGGCGAAGCGGCGAGTCGAGCGCTGCAGCAGGCGGGCGCCGAGGTCGGTTTCGAGCTGGCTGATGCGGCGGCTGAGGCGCGACTTCGGGATGCCCAGCGCGCGCTCGGCGGCGGCGAACCCCGAGTGTTCGACCACCATCGCGAAGTAATAGAGGTCATTCAGGTCGTTCACGGCGAGTTTTCCATATTCGGAACACTGGCGCGCATTGAACCACCTTCATTGCGTTCAGGCAACAGAAAATCGGGCGCCCGCGGCCCGAAAATCCTGCAGCGACGGGCGTTCCGGGCCGGTCCGAGACCGGTCGCGTCAGGTCCGGTGGCCGACGGCATGGCCGCCCCCCACCGCCTTGACCGTGATCCCTGGCAGGCCGACTCGCGGCCGAATCGATCGAAGGAGTGATCCATGGACACCCATCCCCTCGCACGTCGCACCCGGCAGCGCGTCGGCGCCTGCCTTCTGGCCGTCGTTGCGCTGATGGCCTCGCTGGCGGCCCACGCCGCCGAATGGGCGGCCCGCCATGGCCTCACGCCGGCGGAATACCAGTCGACGTTCAACGACCTGCGCGACCGCGGCTACCGCCTCACCGCCGTCAGCGGCTACGAGGCCAACGGCGCCCGCTACGCGGCGGTGTGGAAGAAGCAGCCGGGACCGGCGTGGGAAGCGCGCCACAGCCTGACCGCCGAGCAGTACCAGGCCGCCTTCGACGCGTTGGGCCACCAGGGCTATCGCATCGTCTACATCAACGGCTACGCGATCGGCGGGCAGGCCCGGTACGCGGCCATCTGGGAGAAGCGCGGCGGTCCGGCCTACCTCGCCCGGCACGGGCTGACCGCGCAGCAATACCAGGCCGCGGTCACCCAGGCCGATCACGACGGCTACGCCCTGACCCACCTCAGCGCCTTCAGCGTCGGCGGCTCGCCGCGGTTCGCCGCGATCTTCGAGAAGGTCCCGGGCGCGTGGCTGGCGCGGCACGGCCTGAGCGCCAGCGAGTACCAGACCGCGTTCGACACCTTCGGCCGGCAGGGTTGGCGGCTGAAGATGGTCAACGGCTACCGCGACGGCGGCACCGATCGTTACGCGGCGCTGTGGACGAAGCAGGCCGGCCCGTATGCGTCGGCGCGCCACGGGATCCCGGCCGCGCACTACCAGGCGGTGTTCGACAACTACCTCTACCAGAGCTACGAACCCGAGCAGTTGCAGGCCTTCAACGGCGTTGGCGGCGTGCGCTTCAACGGGCTGTGGACGAACACGGTGTTCAAGGGCAGCGACCTGGAATCGATCGCCCGCCGCGCCGACCGCTACCTGCGCGACACCGGCATGCCGGGCGTGTCGATCGCGGTGATGCGCAACCGCCATCTGGTCTACGCCGCCGGGTTCGGCGTCGCCGACAAGGGCACGGGTCTACCGATGTCGCCGCGCCATCGGCTGCGCGTCGCCAGCGTGTCCAAGCCGATCACGCACGTCGCGATCCTCAAGCTGCTCGCCGACACCGACCTCGATGCGTCGTCGAAGGTGTTCGGGCCGAAGACCATCCTCGGCAGCACCTGGCCCACGCCGTCCGGCAACCCGATGCTGAACGACATCACCATCGACCACCTGATCCGCCACCGCGCCGGCTTCCGCCGCATCGACAAGAACGGCAACGCCAGCGACCCGATGTTCGACTACACCGGCACCGACCACGCCGGCCTGATCACCTGGGCGCTGGAGAACTACCCGCTCGGCTACACCCCCGGCACCACGCCGGCGGATCTCGACGGCTCCGACATGTACTCCAACTTCGGCTACTGCCTGCTGGGCCGGGTGATCGAGAAGAAGACCGGCAAGACCTACGAACAGTACGTGCGCGACACGCAGCTCAAGCCCGCCGGCGCGCCGGACGTGGTGATCGGCGGCGATACCCTGGCCGACCGCAAGGCCGACGAAGTCGTGTACTACGGCGGCGGCGCGTATTCCAGCGTCAAGCCGAAGCGTTTCGACTCGCACGGCGGCTGGATCGCGCGCCCGATGGACCTGCTGCGCTTCATGCGCTTCCAGACCGCACTGGGCAGCGGCTACGTGCACTACGGCGAGATGAGCGGCACCTCGTCGGTGTTCCGGGTGGGCGCCGGTGGCAATGGCCTGGCGGGCGCGGGCAACGGCGACGACGCCAAGCCGGACGACATGGACGCGATGCTGCAGGACGTCGACGCGAGCGTGGCGGCCTGGCCGAGCGTCGATCTGTTCTGATCGGCGCGTGCGGATCGAATGCTTGCGATCCGGCCGTTTCGATCGAGGTTCTGAGCGTCATGCCCGAGGCAGAATGACCTGCTGCATGCGACACGGGCCGCGAAAGCGGCCCGTGTTATTCCGGGCGCAGGATCGGTGCAGTCCACGGGCGCATGACCGAAGCGTCGTCTGGACGCAGATCGAAGCCTCGTCGTGGCAGAGGCATCAGAGCAAAAGCACCGTCATCCTCGCGCAAGCGAGGACCCAACCGTCCGGATCGATCGGGCTTGTCGTGGCAGAAGCATAAGAGCAACAGCACACCGTCATCCTCGCGCGAACGAGGACGACGGCGTTTCAGGTCGACCGGACAATCGGGGATGGCGGCATCTGAAGTCGACAGGACGAACGAAGACGCCGGCGCTTCACGCAACCGCGCGAACCTCGATCACGCGAAGTCCGCAAGCGTCATGACGAGCCGCTTCGATGGAACCGCAATGGATCAGGCGATGCGTTCGAGCCCGCCCATGTAACCGCGCAGCGCTTCGGGCACGGTGATCGAGCCGTCGGCGTTCTGGTAGTTCTCCATCACCGCGATCAGCGCGCGGCCGACGGCCACGCCCGAGCCGTTGAGGGTGTGCACCAGCTCCGGCTTGCCGGTCGCGGGATTGCGCCAGCGCGCCTGCATGCGCCGCGCCTGGAAATCGCCGCAGTTCGAGCACGACGAGATCTCGCGATAGGTCTGCTGCGACGGCAGCCAGACTTCGAGGTCGTAGGTCTTGCGCGCCGAGAAGCCCATGTCGCCGGTGCACAGCAGCACCTTGCGATACGGCAGGCCGAGCCTTTCCAGCACGACCTCGGCGCAGCGGGTCATGCGCTCGTGCTCGGCATCGCTCTCGTCGGGCTTCGCGATGGAGACCAGTTCGACCTTTTCGAACTGGTGCTGGCGGATCATGCCGCGGGTATCGCGCCCGGCGCTGCCGGCCTCGGCGCGGAAGCACATCGAGTGCGCGGTCATCCGCAGCGGCAGGCGCTCGGCGTCGACGATCTCGTCGCGGACGATGTTGGTGAGCGGGACTTCGCTGGTGGGGATGAGGTAGCGCTTGCTGGCGCCTTCGCCCTCGCCGACCGCAGTCGAGAACAGATCCTCCTCGAATTTCGGCAACTGCCCGGTGCCGCGCATCGAGTCCGCGTTCACCAGCAGCGGGACGTTGGTTTCCTCGTAGCCGTGCTCGTTCGTGTGCAGGTCGAGCATGAACTGGGCGAGCGAGCGGTGCAGGCGGGCCAGATGGCCGCGCAGCACGGTGAAGCGGGCGCCGCTGAGTTTGGCGGCGGTCTCGGCGTCCAGCCAGCCGTGGCAGGCGCCGAGTTCGACGTGGTCCTTCACCGCGAAGTCGAACGTGCGCGGTGTGCCCCAGCGGTGCTGCTCGACGTTGGCGTGTTCGTCGGCACCGGGCGGCACCGACTCGTGCGGCAGGTTCGGCAGGGTCGCGGCGATGGCGTCGATCGCGCCCCTGATCTCGTCGAGGCGCGCCTCGCTGGCCTTCAGCTCGTCGCCGAAGCCGGCGACTTCGGCCATCACCGCCGACACATCCTCGCCCTTGGCCTTGAGCATGCCGATCTGCTTGCTGCGCGTGTTGCGCAGGTTCTGCAGCTCCTGCGTGCGCACCTGCAACTGCTTGCGCTCGGATTCGAGCAGCATCAGGCCGGCGACGTCGAGGTCGTGGCCGCGGGTCTCCTTGAGGCGGGCGGCCAGGTCGGCGGGCTGTTGGCGCAGCAGGGCAGGATCGAGCATGGGGAGGCGTGTGGCGGCGTGAGGGAACCGGGATTATCGCCCGAATCGGCGCCGCGATCCGTCGGTTCAGCCATTGCGCCATGACGCACCGCGGGCCTGTGCCACAATCGGGCTCCCCCGCGAACGTCCTTCCCCGCATGTCGACTGCCGGTTCCGTTCCGCCGCAGCGCCCGTCGCCGGGCCGCCGTTTCGCTCTCTCGCGTCGCGCCTGGTGGATCGCCGGGGCCGGCTTCGCCGTCGGCCTGCTGCTGTTCTTCCTGCTGTGGCTGGACATGCGCGATAACGGCGACTTCTATCGTGCGCCGGATCATCCCGCGGGCGGCGACGGCCAGGTGTTCGAGCCCCTGCCCGCCCCGCAGGCCAACGGCAGCCAGAGCGCCAGCGGCCTGACCGAAGCCGCCGAGGCCGCGCTGCGCAACCCGCGCCCGGCGCCCGCCCCCGCGCCACCGCCGGCCGCGGCCGCTGCCCCGCCGCCGTCGACCGTGTACGCTCCCGATACCGCGGGTCCCCAGCAGGCGCTGGCCCCGGGCGACACGCCGGTCCCGATCTCGCGTCCCGCACCGACCTACCCCCCGGACGCCATCCGCAACGGCGAAACCGGCACCGCGGTGGTCCGCATCGAAGTGGGCGCCGACGGCGAACCGGTCGAAGTCAGCCTCGTCACCCGCACCGGCTCGCGCAGCCTCGACCGCGCCGCCCTCGCCGCCGCCCGCCGCTGGAAGTTCCGCCCCGCCCAGCGCAACGGCCAGCCCGTGCCGGGCACCGTCGAGGCGCCGATCGCGTTTTCGCTGGAGCGTTGAGGCAGGAACACCCGGCCCGCCCTTGGTAGTGGGGGGGGGGGGGGGGCGCGGTTGGGGGGGGGGCGAAGATCAGGTGCCGCGTGGGCGGGGGGCGCCCCACAC
>JBQCJG010000002.1:0-9385 GCA_051952955.1 Lysobacteraceae bacterium
ATCCGCGCGCGGCTGCCCGACCTCGACGCGCGCCGTCGTTTCTTCGACGCCGTGCTGCAGGGCGACGTGCCGGCGCTGCTGCGTCGCGGCGATGCCGCCGAAGCCGAACGCGCGCTGCTCGCCCGCCTCGACGGCAGCCCGACGCGCGTGGCCGGGCGCGTGGCGCTGGTCGGCGCCGGCCCGGGCGACGCGGGCCTGCTCACGCTGCGCGGGCTGCGCCTGCTCAACGAGGCCGACGTGATCCTGCACGACCGCCTGGTCTCGCCGGACGTGCTGGACCTCGCCCGCCGCGATGCCGAGCGCATCGAAGTGGGCAAGGAAGCCGGCCACCACCACGTCTCGCAGGACGGCATCCACGCGCTGATGCTGGAACACGCCCGCGCCGGGCGCCGCGTCGTGCGCCTGAAGGGCGGCGACGGTTTCGTGTTCGGCCGCGGCGGCGAGGAGCTCGAATGTCTGCGCGCGCACGGCATCGACTACGAGGTCGTGCCCGGCATCACCGCGGCGCTGGCCTGCGCCGCGCACGCGGGCATCCCGCTGACCCACCGCAATCACGCGCAGTCGGTGCGCTTCGTCACCGCGCACGGCAAGAGCGACGACGACGGCCTCGACTGGGCCGGCTTCGCGCGCGAGCGGCAGACGCTGGCGTTCTACATGGGCGTGTCCGGGCTGGAGCGCGTGCGCGACCGCCTGATCGCGCACGGCCGCGCCGCGTCGACCCCCTGCGCGCTGGTCGAGAACGGCGGCCGTCCCGAGCAGCGCGTCGTGCTCGGCACGATCGAGACCCTGCCCGAGCGCGCGCGCCTGCATGCCGTGCGTTCGCCGGCGCTGCTGTTCGTCGGCGAGGTCGCCGCGCTCGCGTCCACCCTGCACTGGTACGGCGCCCCGCCGCTGGGCGACGATGCCGCGGTCGCCGAACCTGCAGCCGTCGAGCCCGCCGTCATCGACCCCGTCGCCGCGACGGCCGATCCGCTCGCGGAAGCCGCATGATCGCAGCCCGGCCGCCCGCCGCGCCTTCCTGCGTCACTGACCCCACACACCGCGCATTCCACGCACTTTCCCCGAGGCAGATTTCCATGGCGATCCACGACAGCATCCTCGACACCATCGGCGGCACCCCGATCGTGCGCCTCCACCGCATCGCGCCGAAGCACGTGACGCTCTACGCGAAGGTCGAGTCGTTCAACCCCGGCGGCTCGGTGAAGGACCGCCTCGCGATCGCGATCGTGCTCGACGCCGAGAAGAAGGGCCTGCTCAAGCCCGGCGACACGATCGTCGAGGCCACTTCCGGCAACACCGGCGTGGCGCTGGCGATGGTCGCCGCCGCGCGCGGCTACAAGTTCGTCGCGGTGATGACCGAAACGTTCTCAATCGAGCGCCGCAAGCTCATGCGCGCCTACGGTGCGAAGGTGATCCTCACCCCGGCCGCCGAGCGCGGCACCGGCATGGTGCGCAAGGCGAAGGAACTGGCCGACAAGCACGGCTGGTTCCTCGCGCGCCAGTTCGAGAACGAAGCCAACCCGGCCTACCACCGCAGCACGACCGGCCCGGAAATCCTTCGCGATTTCGCGGGCAAGCGCCTCGACTACTTCGTCAGCGGCTGGGGCACCGGCGGCACGATCACCGGCGCCGGCGAAGTGCTGAAGCTCGCGCGCCCGGACATCAGGATCATCGCCAGCGAACCGGCCGGCGCCGCGCTGCTGTCGGGCAAGGAGTGGCAGCCGCACAAGATCCAGGGCTGGACGCCGGACTTCATCCCGGCCGTGCTCAGCCGCACGATCGCGGACGAGATCATCCCGGTCGAGGACCTCGTCGCACGCGACACCGCGCGTCGCCTCGCCGCGGAAGAAGGCCTCTTCGTCGGCCTGTCCTGCGGCGCGACCGTCGCCGCCGCGCTGCAGGCCGCGGAAACCGCGCCGGAAGGCTCGGTGCTGCTGGCGATGCTGCCCGACACCGGCGAACGCTACCTGTCGACGATCCTGTTCGAAGGCGTCAGCGAAGGGTCCGACGACGAGTGGCTGGCGTCGCTGGGCTGATCAACCGCCCGGCGCACGAGGGGCGCCCCATCCCCCGTTGTAGTCCATGCAATGTTCCTGGAATTCCTGGGCATGCCCCTGGCAACCGCGGTCGTTGTTCAGACCGCGGGCCGCGCAGTGGGCACTCATCCACCGGACCGCGTCGAGGACTTCCTCGACGCGCGGCACGTCCTTGCAGGCATTGCGATCGTGCCGGCTGGCGCCGAGGCAACCCTTGAGCCACAGCCGGGACTTCAGCCCCGCCAGTGAATCGTCCTTGCGCAATTCGGCGAAGCCGGCGTCCACGCAGGCGGCATCATCCATTGCGGCGCCCGCGCGCGCGCCCTCCTGCATCGCCGTCTGCCCGGCATCCAGCCAGCCGGCCTTGTGGCTGTCGATGTAGCGCCACGCCAGGATCGCCGCGCAGGCGATGCACACCACACCGGCCAGCAGGACGACGAGCACGATCTTCGCGGTGCGGCTCATGGCGCGCGCACCGCGCCCTGGGCGCGAACGGCAGGTCGCGGCACCCGCGCCGATCGCGCCCTCGGCGCAGCGGAGACGAGGCGCGGCGACAGCGCAACGGACGACGTCATGCGGACCCTCCGGAACGGGTGGCGCACAGGGTGCCACATCCCCGACGCCCCGCCGCAGGCCGGTGGCGAGGCATGCGAAGACTCAGCGGCGCTCGAAACGGAGCGGCAGCCGCAGTGTTCCGCCCTCGCCGGGCTTGAACTGCACGCGCTTCGCCCACGCCACGAGGCGCTTGTTGAGCCTGCCGTCCAGCGTGGGGTCGATCAGACGGGCATCGACGACATCGCCAGCCGCGTTGTAATCGATCACCAAGTCCGTCGAGACGCGCGTGAGATTGGTGCGACCGAACACGTGCATCACGGGATCCAGCGAAGGCGCCTTCAGCACCTTGCCCTGGAAATCGAGCCGCATGACGTTCTGCGCGTAGGGCGACGGCGGCGGCGGTTCCGTTTCCCTGCCGAAGTCGAACGGGACGAAGCCGTGACCCGCCCGTCCCGCGGGAAGGCGCAACTGGCGTCCCCAGGCGAGGATCGCCGCATCCAGCGCGGCATCGCCGGAAGCGTGGTCGAGCGTCACCGCGGTCGGCACGCCCGACGCGTCGTAGTCGACCCGCAGCACCGGCTTCGCGCTTTGCAGCTTCGACGCGAAGAAGACCTGCTGGAGGTTCGGGTCTCGGGGCGCGGCTTCCAGCGCGGCGTCAGCGGTCGATGTCGATGACGCGTCGACGTTCGCGACGCGGTCCTGCGCACCTGCCGTTCCGGCGCATGCGAGGCAGGCGGACAGCAGGAGAGCAAGCGCGACGCCGGAATCGAACATGCGGCCGGTCCGCGTCGGCACATCCTTGCCTGTCGATCCGTCGACCCGCCGCTTGCGAAATGCATCGATCCTGTTCATGCGCGCGTCCTCTCCCTGAAGGTCGGGGGAGCATATCGCATTCGTGACAGGCGTCGCATTGCCGATCGTTCGTCGACCGACGGCGAGCAGGGGACCTCACCCCCGCCCGTACACGTCCTCGTAACGCACGATGTCGTCTTCGCCGAGGTAGTCGCCGGACTGCACTTCGATCAGTTCCAGCATCTCGGTGCCGGGGTTCTCGAGGCGGTGCCTGGCGCCGATCGGGATGTAGGTCGACTGGTTGGCGTGCAGTTCGAACAGGTCGAGGTTGCGGGTGACGCGCGCGGTGCCGCGGACGACGACCCAGTGTTCGGCGCGGCGGTCGTGCGACTGCAGCGACAGAGAGGCGCCGGGCTTCACCTTGATGCGCTTGACCTGGAAGCCGTCGCCGACGTCGATGGAATCGTAGCTGCCCCACGGCCGCTGCACTTCGCGATGCAGCACGGCCTGCGAGCGATGCTCCGCCTTCAGCCGCGCGACCACCTGCTTCACGTCCTGCACGCGATCCTTGGCGGCGACCAGGACGGCGTCGTCGGTCTCGACCACGACGAGGTTCTCCACGCCCACCAGTGCGACGAGGCGGCGCGCATAGGCGTAGCTGTTGCGGCTGTCGACGGCGATCACGTCGCCGTGGCGCGCGTTGCCGTCGGCGTCCTGTTCGCTGACGTCCCACAGCGCCGACCACGAGCCGACGTCGTTCCAGCCGATGTCGACCGGCAGCACCATCGCCGCGTCGGTCTTCTCCATCACCGCGTAGTCGATCGACTCCGACGGCGAGGCGGCGAAGGCGTCGCGATCCAGACGGAGGAATTCACCGTCGGGATCGACGTGCCCGCAGGCCGCGCGCGCGGCGGCGAGGATGTCGGGACGATGGCGGCCGAGTTCCTCGAGGAAACGCGAGGCGCGGAACAGGAACATGCCGCTGTTCCAGTAATAGCCGCCGGCGTCAAGATAGCCCTGCGCGGTCGCGGCGTCGGGCTTCTCGACGAAGCGCAGCACCTTGCGCACGCCCTCGCCTGCTTCCGCCTGGCCGGCTTGTGCGTGGCTCGCTTCTGCGTGGATGTAACCGAAGCCGGTCTCCGGCGCCTGCGGCACGATGCCGAACGTCACCAGCGCGCCGGCCTCGGCCGCGGGCGATGCGGCGCGGACGGCGGCGCGGAAGGCGTCGGCATCGCGCACCACGTGGTCGGACGGCAGCACCAGCAGCAGCGGATCGCCGCCGTCGGCGGACGCGAGCCGCGGGGCCGCGGCGCTCGCGGGGGGGGTTTGGCGGCCGCCCGGCTCCAGCACGATGCGCGCGCGCGGCGCGCCGATCACGCGCAGCTGCTCGGCGACGAGGAAGCGGTGGTCCTCGTTCGCGACCACGAGCGGTGCCGCGGACGACAGCGGCGCGACGCGGCGCCAGGTCGCCTGCAGCAGCGTGTCGTCGCCGACCAGCGGCAGGAACTGCTTGGGATGCGCTTCGCGCGAGAGCGGCCACAGGCGCGTGCCGGAACCGCCGGACAACAGGACGGGCTGCAGCGCGGTCGCTTCGTGCGGGGCGGAAGGCTGGGCCATGACGGCTCCCTCTGGTTCGGCGGACAGTTTACCCTTTGCGGATTCCATGCCATCCGCGTGCCCTGCGCACGCCACTCCGGGCCCCGCATGCCGCAGACCTCGACGCCGTCCACGTTTCCCGCCGATCCGCACGCCGACGCACGCGCCGATGCGCGCACGGTCTGGGCCCGCATCGCGACCGGCGATGCCGCACTGACGCTCGAACGCGCCTCGATGGACGCGGGTTTCCGCAGCTACTGGCGCGGCGAGACCGGCGGCAGCACGCGGATCGTGATGGATTCGCCACCCGACAAGGAAGATGTGCGGCCGTGGCTGCGCATCCGTGCACTGCTGCAGGCCGGCGGCGTGCGCGTGCCGCAGGTGCTGGCCGAAGACACGGACGCGGGCTTCCTGCTGCTGGAGGATCTCGGTCGCGACACCTACCTGCACGTGATCGACGCAGCGAACGCCGACGCGCTGTTCGACGCCGCGGTCGACCAGTTGCTGAAGCTGCAGGCGGTGCCGCCGCCGGCCGACCTGCCGGCCTACGACGAGGCGCTGCTGTCACGCGAGCTGCGGCTGTTCGACGAATGGTTCCTGGGCCGCCACCTCGGCGTGACGCCGGACTGCGGCGACCTCGAAGCGCTCGACCTGGTGTATCGCCGGCTGATCGACGCGGCGCTGGCGCAGCCGCAGGTGCTGGTGCACCGCGACTTCATGCCGCGCAACCTGATGCCCGCAGCCGACGGCCCGGCGGTGCTGGATTTCCAGGACGCGGTGCGCGGGCCGATCGCCTACGACGCGCTGAGCCTGTTCAAGGACGCGTTCCTGAGCTGGCCGGAAGCGCGCGTGGACGGCTGGCTGGACCGCTACCACGCCCGCGCCGCGGCCGCCGGGCTGCCGGTGCCGCCGCTGGCGCGTTTCCGCCGCGATGCGGACTGGATCGGCGTGCAGCGTCACCTCAAGGTCATGGGGATCTTCGCGCGGCTGCACCATCGCGACGGCAAGCCGAAATACCTCGCCGACGCGCCGCGCTTCCTCGCCTATCTCGACGGCGTGCTGCCGAAATACCCGGAACTCGCGCCGCTGGCGGCGTTGCTGGATCGCCACGTGCGGCCCGCGCTCGCCGGCTGACGTCCTCGACGGATCGCCGGTCCGGCGCCGGCGCGGTACTCGTCGCGATCGGGCGCGATGACGTGCCGAACGGCACAGTCCTTGCTTCGATCTGCGTGGCAAAGTGGCCGCGCAGTCGCAGCAGGGGGAACCGCCACCATGAAAGCGTTGATCTTCGCCGCGGGTCTGGGCGAACGGATGCGTCCGCTCACCGACACCGTGCCGAAGCCGCTGCTGCCGGCCGGCGGCAAGCCGCTGATCGTCTGGCACATCGAACGGCTGGCGGCGGCGGGCATCCGCGACCTCGTGGTCAACACCAGCTGGCTGGCGCGCAGCTTCCCGGACACGCTGGGCGACGGCGAGCGGTTCGGCGTCCGCATCCAGTACACCCACGAAGGCCCGACCCCGCTGGAGACCGGCGGCGGCATGTGGCACGCCCTGCCGCTGCTGGGCACCGAACGCATCAGCGAGGAGCCGTTCCTCGCGATCAACGGCGACATCTGGACCGACTACGACTTCGCCCGGCTGCCGCCCTCGCCCGCGGGCGACGCGCACCTGGTGCTGGTCGACAACCCGTCGCACAACCCGCGCGGCGATTTCACGCTGTGCGGCGACGGCCGCGTCTTCAGCGGACCGCCCACTGCCGAAGCGCCCGGCACGCGGCTGACCTTCTCCGGCATCGGCCTCTACAGCCCGAGCCTGTTCGACGACTGGCGCCGCGTGATCGGCGACGACCCGGGCGCGCGCGAGAAGCCGCCGCGCTTCAAGCTGGCCCCGCTGCTGCGAGCGGCGATGGGCCGGGAATCGGTGACCGGCGAACACCACCGCGGCCGCTGGACCGACGTTGGCACGCCGGAGCGGCTGGCAGAACTGGATCGGGACCTGATCGGCGACGCGGTCGCCTGACCCGCACGCGGCATCGCGACGCGGGCGAGCGACTTCAGCCGCCGAGCACGCTGCGCAGGAACGGCACCGTCAGCCGGCGCTGTGCGGCCAGCGATTCGCGATCGAGGCGATCGAACAGCACCGTGAGGCTGGCGAGGTCGCGATCGACGCGACGCAGCAGCCAGTCGATCGCCGCATCGTCCAGGTGCAGCCCGCGGCGCTGCGCGCGCAGGCGCAGCACGTCGGCGCGGCCGGCATCGTCCAGCGGTTCCAGCACGAGGCGCGCGCACTGCGACAGGCGCGAGCGCAGGTCCGGCAGCGTGAGCGGCAGCGCATCGGGCCCGAGCCGCGCGGCGTAGAGCAGCTGGCGGCCAGCGTCGCGGGCGCGGTTGTGGGCATGGAAGAGCGCGACTTCGTCCTCGCGCGCGCCGGCGACGGCGTCGAGTCCGTCCAGCGCGAGCAGGTCGGCGCGCTCGAACGCCTCCAGCGCATCGCCCAGCCGCCCGGCGGCCGCGGCCAGCGGCAGGTAGGCGGTGCGACGGCCGGCGGTCTCGGCTTCGGCGCAGGCGGCGAGCAGCAGATGGGTCTTGCCGGTGCCGGTCTGCCCGACGAGGTAGAGACTGTCCGCCGCCGCCGCGGCCTCGCCGCGCGCGAAAGCACGCAGTTGCGGCAGCGTGCCCTCGGGCGCACCGACGAAGGTGTCGAAACGCTGGTCCGGCGGACAGCGCAGCGCCAGCGGCAGCTGCGCGGCGCCGGCGGGCGACTGCGCGTTCACGCCGGATCCGTCGGTCCTGCCGGCGGCTCGCCGCTGCGGTCGCGGACGTGGTGGGAGGCCTCGACGATCTCGATCTCCGGCCTGGCCGGCGCATCGCCGAGATAGAAGCGGCTGGCGGTGTACGAGCCGTGCAGGTGGCGGATCAGCACGTTCGCCACCGACGCCACCGGCAGCGCCAGCAGCATGCCGAGGAAGCCGAACAGCGTGCCGCCGGCCATCACCGCGAACACCACCGTCACCGGGCCGAGGCCGACGCGGTCGCCGACCAGCTTCGGCGTGAGCACGTAGCTTTCCAGCAGCTGGCCGATGCCCCACACCGCCAGCACGCCGGCGAGGTGCGGCCAGTCGCCGAACTGCACCAGCGCGGCGATGCTGCCGCCCAGCAGTACGGTCAGCGGCCCGATGTACGGAATGAAGGTCAGCAGGCCGGCGAGCAGGCCGATGATCACGCCGACGTCCAGGCCGACCATCCACAGGCCGATGGCGTAGAACAGGCCCATCGACAGCATCACCAGGAACTGGCCGCGCAGGAAGCTGCCGAGGACGGCGTCGGACTCGCGCGCGAGCATCGAGACCGTCGCGATGCGACTGCGCGGCACCAGCCCGGCGGCGCGCTGCACCAGCGCCGACCAGTCGCGCAGGAAGAAGAAGCTCAGGAACGGGATCAGCACCACGTTCGCGACCCAGCCCAGGACCGTGAACCCCGAATGCGTCAACACGCCCAGCACCTGCGCGGCGATGCCGCTGGCGCCCTGCCAGTTGCGCTTGAGCATCTCGACCAGGTAGTCCGGATCGAGCCACGTCGTCACGTTCAACCCGGTCTTCGCCTGCACCCACGGCAGGCCGGTGTGCACGAACCAGTCGAGGTAGGTCGGCACGCTGTCGGCCAGCACCTGCACCTGGTCCTGGATCACCGGCACCAGCACCACGATCAGCACCACCAGCAGCAGGACCATGGCGCTGAAGACCAGCGTGACCGCGGTGTTGCGCGACAGCCCGCGCGCCTGCAGCCGCAGCACGACGGGATCGCCCATCCAGGCCAGCAGCAGCGCGGCCGCGAACGGGGTGAGCACCGGCGCCAGCGCCCACAGCAGCGCGCCCACGGCGAGCAGCAACAGGCCCCACTGCAGCCGGCGGAAGAAGGTGGCGATGTCCTCCAGCGCCCGATGCGGATCGGGCGGCGGGGTGTCGGCAGGGATGTCGGCGGCCATGGTCCGTCAGCGCAGGTCGAAGGTCGGGATCACCGACTCGCCGCCCTCGGGCGGCGGCGCGTCCTGGTCGTCGGTCGCCGGCGCCACCAGGACGCCGCGGTCGGCGACCATCCGGCGGAAGCCCGGCAGGCCGCTGATCAGGTCCAGGTCCAGCAGCAGGCCTTCGGCGGTGGCGCGCACCGGGCGCGCCTTGCGCACGACCGACAGCTCCTGCAGGTGGGCCATCAGGCGGACGTAGTCGTCGGCGCTGTCGATGCCGGTGATCAGCACCCGGGAGGTGCCCGGCGGGCCGGGCGCGGCGCCGCGGCGGGGGTTCCCCGTGATGTGCGCCTCGGCGGCGCCGTCGGCGCCCCCCGCCCCCGCCGCGCGGGGGGCGGGGGTGTCGGGCGGCCAGGTCGCCCCCGCCATGGCCCCGGCGACGC
>JBQCJG010000003.1:0-9232 GCA_051952955.1 Lysobacteraceae bacterium
ACCGGCGGCGAGACGCTGTACGCGGACATGGGCCATTTCGGCCGGCGCCCGATCACCGTCGCCTGGAACGCGATCGTGCTGCCGGCGCTGACGCTCAGCTACTTCGGCCAGGGCGCGCTGCTGCTGCGCGATCCGTCCGCGGTCGCGAATCCCTTCTACCTCGGCGTGCCGGCGTGGGCGCTGCATCCGATGATCGGTCTTGCCACCGCGGCGACGGTGATCGCGTCGCAGGCGGTGATCAGCGGCGCCTACTCGGCCGCGCGCCAGGCGATGCTGCTGGGCTACCTGCCGCGCATGGGCGTGCGCCACACCTCGCGCAAGACGCCGGGGCAGATCTACGTGCCCGCGGTGAACTGGCTGCTGATGTGCGCGGTGATCGTCACCGTGCTGGGCTTCGGCGACTCGACGTCGCTGGCCACCGCCTACGGCGTGTCCGTGACCGGCACGATGCTGATCACCAGCCTGCTGCTGATCGCGCTGGTGCGCATGCGCGGGCGCGTGCCGGCCTGGGCGTTCTGGCCTGCGGCCGCGCTCTTCCTGCTGGTCGACCTCGCCTTCCTCGCCGCCAACCTTGCGAAGTTCAGGGACGGCGCGTGGTTCCCGATCGCGATGGGCGTGGCGATGTTCGCGGTCATGCGCACCTGGGCGCGCGGCCGCGCGATGCTGCACGCCGAGCTGCGCAAGGACGGCGTGCCGCTCGCCGATTTCCTGCCCGGCCTGCGGCTCTCGCCGCCGGCGCGGGTGCCGGGCACCGCAGTGTTCCTCACCGGCACGCCGGGCATCGTGCCCAAGGCGCTGCTGCACAACCTCAAGCACAACAAGGTGCTGCACGACCGCAACGTGCTGCTGACGGTCGAGACGCTGCCGATCCCGGTCGTGCCCGTCGCCGGGCGGCTGTCGTTCGCGCGGATCGACGACGATTTCCTGCGTGCGACCGTGCGCGTGGGCTTCATGGAGTCGCCGGACGTGCCGCTGGCGCTGATGCGGTCCTGCGACCGCGGCGGGCCGGCGTTCGATCCGATGGACACCACGTTCTTCGCCAGCCGCGAGAGCGTGCTCGCGCCGCCGCGCCGCGGCATGCCGCAGTGGCGCGACCGGCTGTTCGCGTTCCTGCACCGCAACGCGGCGCCGGCCAACGAGTTCTTCCGCATCCCGGCCTCGCGGCTGGTGGAACTGGGCACGCCGGTGGAGATCTGAGCGGCGCGCCGGCCGCGCTCAGGCGGTCGACGGCAGCGCGGCCTCCAGCGGCGCCGGCCGGCCGAGGTGGTAGCCCTGGCCGTATTCGACGCCGAGTCCGGCCAGCGCCCGCAGCTCGCGTTCGGTCTCCACGCCCTCGACGACGATGGTCGCGTTGGTGCCGCTGGCGAAGGTCTGGATCGCCGACACCAGCGTCTGCCGGCGCTGGTCGCTGTCGATGCCGCGGGTGAGCGAGATGTCGAGCTTGATGATGTCCGGCGACACGTGGAGGATGTGGCGCAGCGACGCGAAGCCGGCACCCGCATCGTCGATGGCGACCATCACGCCGTGCGCCTGCAGGCCTTGCAGGCAGGCGCACAGGCGCTCGTAGTCGGCCACCGTCGAGTGCTCGGTGATCTCGACGATCACCCGCGCCATGTCGTGCCGCGCGACCCGCGCGCGGAATTCGTCGGAGACGATGGTGTCGGGGGAAGCGTTGATCGACAGCCGGCACGGCTGCGGGATCTCGTCCAGCCGGCTCAGCGCCGCACGCACCGCTTCCAGCTCCAGCGCCAGCCCCAGGCCGACCTCCGCCGCCTGCACGAACCAGACGTCGGGCGTCGGCGAGCCCGCGGGGAAGCGCGACAGCGCTTCGTACGCGAACACGTGGCCGTCGCTCAGCGACACGATGGGCTGGTAGACGATGGCGAGCGTGCGGTCGCGGATCAGCGTCCGGATGCGCCCGGCGAGGTCGGATTTCGCGCGTTCGGCCTGGTGCTCGGCCGCGAGGTGGTCGCGGTATTCGCTGAGCAGGTCGGAATACCCCAGCGCGTGGCCCAGCGCGGCACCGACCAGCGCCGCCATCATGCGCATGGTGCGCACGTCCGGCGCGCGATACGCCCGCGGATACGGCGACAGCACCTTGAGCACGCCGAAGGGCTTGTCTTCGTAGACCAGCGGCGTGACCAGCATCGAGCGCAGGCCGACGCGGCGGCAGGCCTCGCGGCTCACGCGGGGATCGGTCTCGGCGTCGTCGCAGCGCAGCACCTCGTTGCGCGCGACGCACAGCCCGGACAGGCTGCTCGCCGCCGGCACGCGCAGGCCGAGCTGTGCGGCGGCCGAGCCGCTCGCGACCCAGTAGACGAAGCTGTCGCCGTCGAGGAGCTCGACGACCGCACCGGCGGAACGGGTGAGTTCGCAGGCGCGGCGGATGACGGCGTTGACGACCTGGTTCGGATCGTGCGCGAGCAGCACGATCTCGTTCTGCGCCGCGATGATCCGCGCGTAGAGGCTCGCC
Organism: Lysobacteraceae bacterium; assembly: GCA_051952955.1. GTDB lineage: Bacteria > Pseudomonadota > Gammaproteobacteria > Xanthomonadales > Xanthomonadaceae > Lysobacter_I. The sequence goes on from JBQCJG010000003.1 coordinate 2,474, forward strand.
TCCCTGCCGGGCAGGGGCATGTCGCCCGCGCCGCCCGCAACGGACGGGCCCCCATTCTTGGGTGAAGACTCCTTCGCCATCTCCTGCACCCCGCTGTCCGCGATGGTCGCGCGGCTTCCGACTTCCGTGCGCGAGAGATAACGCGCCGGCGCAAACCGCGTCAAGGCGTGTCCGGCCTGTGATTCGACTTCGATTGCGCCGGCATCGAGCGGGAAAGATGCCGTCAATGACGAACGCCGTCACGATCGATTCCGCATGTCGTCTTCGTGCAGGATGCCGAGGCGGATCGATGCCGCCGATCGATCCGCACGATCCGCACGATCCGCAGGTGGTGCAGGTGCGACGCTTCGATCGCGCGACCGGCAGCGCAGGCGCGCCGGGAACGCAGTCGGCCTGCGCCGCGGATCGCGGGGATCGCGGCCGACGGCCATGATCCATCCCTGCGCCCGACGCGATGCCGGGTCGCCCCGCGGAATGCGTTTACAGTGCAGGGAGACCATCGCAGGCGCAGGAGGCGGAGATGCAGATCCGGGCCATGGTGTCGTCGTGGCGGGCGAAGCTGCGGCACACGCCGACGGAGGCGCCGCCGGACGCGGAATCGGTCAAGGCCGCGGAACTGGCCGTCATCCTCGGCACGGACACGCACACCGCCCCCGACGCCGTCGAGCCGTGGGGGCTGGCGCTGTCGGGGGGCGGCATCCGCAGCGCGACGTTCGGCCTGGGCGTACTGCAGGCGCTGGCGCGCAACGGTCTGCTCGGCTGCTTCCACTACCAGTCCACGGTGTCCGGCGGCGGCTACATCGGCGCCTTCCTGCAGGGCCTGATCCGCCGCCACGGCTTCGCGACCGCATTTGCGGTGCTCAGCGCGCGCACCGGCGGCCCGCAGCCGCAGGACGCCGACGCGACGCGCCTGGCGCGGCCGATCCAGCACCTGCGCGAATACAGCAACTACCTCAGTCCGCGGAAGACGCCGTTCTCCGGCGACACGCTCGGCATCGTCGGCACCTACGTGCGAAACGACGTGCTGGTGCAGTTGCAGCTGTGCGCGCTGATCCTCGCGCTGACGCTGGTGCCGCTGCTGCTGCACGACGGCCTGGTCGGGATGGCGGAGCATGCGCCCGCGCTGGCGCCGACCCTGGCCGGCGTCCTCGGCATGATCGCGGTCGGACTGCTGGCGTTCGTCACCACCTACGCCAGCCGGCGCACGCCCGCGCAGGGCGCGCCGCCGCCGCTGTGGGTCGCGGTCGCGTCGACGGCCACGATCTGGCTGCTCGCGCTGGCGGCGCTCGTCAGCGCGCTGGGGTTCGCGCACGGCGGCGGCCTGCCTGCGGGCATCGACGCCCTGCTGGTCCCGCTGTCGGGCGATCCCGCATGGCGACTCGGGATGGTCGGCGGACTCGCCTACGCGACGATGTGGCTGGCGTGGATGGTCTTCGACTGGGCGCTGGCGCGGTTCGCGCCCTCGGATGCGCCGCCGTCGGCGCTGCAGCGCCACGTCCTCCGCTTCGTGTTCGCGACCGCGGCCAGCGCGCTGTTCGCGGCGGTGGCGCTGGTCGTGGTGCGCGGGCTGCTCGCGCGCATCCATGCCCACGGCTTCGGCACGTGGCACGTGGCGATCCTCGGTCCGTCGCTGACGATGCTGGGCGTGACCCTGACCGGCATCCTGCACGTCGGCCTGGCCGGCCCCGCGCTGAGCGACCTGCAGCGCGAGAGCTGGGCGCGGGTGGGCGGCAAGACCGCAGGCCTCGTGATCGTCGGCGTCACCCTGACGATGGCGTTGACCGTCTACGGCCCGTGGCTGCTGATGCAGTCGTTCGCGCTGGGCGAAGCGAAGTGGCAAGGCCTCGGCTGGGCCGGCGTCGTGACCTGGCTGGCGACCACCGCGACCGGCGTGCTGGCCGCGCGCGGCACCGCCGCGAACGGCGACGCGGCGCGATCGAAGCGCGGCCGGCTGTTCGACGTCGTTGTGCGCTGCGCACCGGGGGTGTTCGTGCTCGGCCTGATCGTCGCGCTCAGCCTCGCCGGGCAGGCGCTGGTGGTGCACCTCGTGGGCGCTGCGGATGCGGGGTTCCATGTCGACCCTGCGCTGTCGTGGCGCAAGTCGCTGGGCGCCTACCTGCAGGCGCTGGACCGCGGCGTCGGCGCGCATACCGACACGCTGCTGCAGGTGATGGCGCTCGCGCTGGCGACGTGGATGCTGTTCGGCTGGGCCGTCGACGTCAACGAGTTCAGCCTCAACGCCTTCTACCGCAACCGGCTGGTGCGCTGTTACCTCGGCGCCAGCAATGCCGCGCGCACGCCCGAGCCGACGACCAACTTCGACGAGCAGGACGATCTGGTGCTGGCCGAACTGGTCGAGCAGGAACGGCTGCACGGCCGGCGCCCGCTGTTCCCGCTGGTGGGCACGGCGATGAACCTGGTCGCGGCCAAGCAGCTCGACTGGCAGGACCGCAAGGCGGCGTCGTTCTGCCTCACCCCGGGCTTCTGCGGCCACCTGCCGCCGGACACGCGCCCGGGCGCACCGGTGGTCGGCGACGTGCGCGCGGCGATCGCCGGCACCGCGACCGCCGGCCGACCCGGCGACGCGCTGGCGTCCACGCTCAGCCTGGGCAGCGCGATCGCGATCTCCGGCGCCGCGGTCAATCCGAACATGGGCTACCACAGCTCGCCGGCGGTGACCTTCCTGCTGACCCTGTTCGACGCGCGGCTGGGCTGGTGGCTGCCGAACCCGGGGCATCCCCGGCATCCGCGCACCGACAGTTCGCCGTTCTTCGGCGGCTGGCTGCTGGCCGAACTGCTCGGCCGCACCCACGAGGGCGGCAAGTTCGTGCAGCTCTCCGACGGTGGCCATTTCGAGAACCTCGCCCTGTACGAACTGGTGCGCCGCCGCTGCCGGTTCATCCTGTGCGTCGACGCCGCCGCCGATCCGGGCCGCGCGTTCGGCGATCTCGGCAACGCCGTGCACAAGTGCCGCGTCGACTTCGGCGTCGAGATCCGGATCGACGTGTCCGCGCTGCGTCCCGGCGTCGACGGGCGCGCCGCGCGCAGCTGCGCGGTGGGCGACATCGTCTATCCCGACGGCAGCACCGGCACGCTGCTGTACCTCAAGCCGACGCTCACCGGCGAAGAGCCGACCGACATCCAGCACTACGCCAGCGCGCATCCGGACTTCCCCCACGAATCCACCGCCGACCAGTTCTTCGACGAGGCGCAGTTCGAGAGCTACCGCCGGCTCGGCGAGGACGTGGCGTCGCGCGCGATCGCGCCGGCGCTGGAGCGCGCGCTCGCGAGCGTCGGCACGCCCGGGCACGCGCAGCTCGGCGTCCACGATTCGGCGCAGAAGGACAAGGTGCTGCTGGCGCTGCGCCAGCAGTGGGCGGCGTCGCTGCCGGGCGGCGGCGCGCGCTTCGCGGTGCACGCGGCCAACCTCTCGCGGCTGTTCGGCAAGCTGCGCGACAACCCGGCCCTGGCGGTGCTGGACGCGCAGTTCTATCCGGCGTGGATCGACCTGGTGGCGCCCGACGACGACGCCCGCCACACCGACGCCGGGCGGCCGGTCGGCCGCCGAACGCGCCTGCCGGCGCCGGCGCATTTCCGCGACTGCTTCTACTTCTGCCAGGAACTCGCGCAGCTCATGGAGGCGGTGTACCACGACCTCGACTTCGAGCGGAACTGGGACCATCCCGACCACCACGGCTGGATGAACGCGTTCCGGCACTGGAGCGGCGCGCCGATGTTCCGGATCGCGTGGGCGATGGGCTCGCCCAGTTTCGGCCGGCGCTTCGTCGCGTTCTGCGAACGGCGGCTGGACCTGCCGCGGCTGCACAACGATGACCGCGACCACCGTGCGCTGTGGGTGGACGAGGAAACGCCGCAGCCCGGCGAGACGTGGGAGCGGCAGTGCGAACGGCTGGCCGACGCCGGCGTGATCAACCACGTCGAGCAGGCGATCCTGCTCTCGGAGGCGATGCTGTCCGATCCGCGGACGCGGCCGACGCGGCTGTTCGTGCTGCGCCTGCGCTGGCGCACGGTGCTGCCGCGCACCGGCCTGCGCATCCCCGACACCGCGCTGGGCGTCGCCGCGCTGTCCGGGACCACGCTGCGGCTGCTGCGGGTGCAGGACCACGTGCGGCGGCTCGGCCTGGGCGCGGAATTCATGCGCCTGCTGCTGGATCGAGCCGAGGTCGAAGGGATCGACATCCGCAGCGGCCACTACGGCCTGGCCGGCATCTACCGGCGCCGCAATGCCGACGAGGTCGCCGCGCATCTGCAGGCGCTGCACCGGCGCGCGCGGAGATTCCGCGACGCGCAGCAGACCGCGGCCCGCGGCGGCGCAGGGCCGGCGCAGTCGCCGGCCGGCCCGCCGGACGACGACTGAGCGGGAGGCTCAGGGCGCGGCGGCGTCCTTCGCGGGCACCGCGGCAGGCACCGCCGGCTTCGCGTTCTTCACGAACTCGTCGAGCCAGGCATCGCTTTCGGCCAGCATGTGCAGGATCGATTCGCGGGCGCGGTAGGCATGCGCTTCCTTCGGCAGCATCACCAGCCGCGCGGTGCCGCCCAGGCCCTTCACCGCGGCGAACATGCGCTCGCTCTGGATCGGGAACGTGCCGCTGTTGTTGTCGTCCTCGCCGTGGATCATCAGCAGCGCGTCCTTGATGTCGTTCGCGTGGTTGAACGGCGACATCGTCTGGTACGTGTCGGGCGCGTCCCAGAAGTTGCGTTCCTCCGACTGGAAGCCGAACGGCGTCAGCGTGCGGTTGTAGGCGCCGCTGCGCGCGATGCCGGCCTTGAACAGGCGGGTGTGCGCGAGCAGGTTCGCGGTCATGAACGCGCCGTAGGAGTGCCCGCCGACCGCGATGCGGTCGCGGTCGGCCACGCCGCGGCGCACCACTTCGTCGACAGCGGCCTCGGCGTCGGCGACGAGCTGCGGCACGTAGGTGTCGTTCGGTTCCTTGCTGCCTTCGCCGACGATCGGCATCGACGGGTTGTCGAGCACCGCGTAGCCGCGCGCCAGGAACGGCAGCGGCCCCCAGAAGCTGATCGCGTTGAAGCGGTACGGCGAACCGGTGACCTGCGACGCGGCCTCGGCCGATTTGAACTCGGCCGGATAGGCCCACAGCAGCGTCGGCAGCGGCTTGTCGCGGCCCGGCCTGAAGCCCGGCGGCAGGTAGAGGTTGGCGGTGAGTTCGACGCCATCCCTGCGCTTGTAGCGGATCTGCTCCTTCTTCACGTCGCGCAGCTGCGGCGTGGGATGCGGGAAATGCGTCAGCGCCACCGGCCTGGCCTTGCCGCCGGGGGCGAGCCCAAGGTCCAGGCGATAGAAGTTCACCGGCTCGGTCGGCGACTCGCGGGTCATCAGCACCTGCTTCGCGTCGTCGTCGAGCAGCGCGACCACGCTGCTGTAGGTCGGCGCGGCGGAGCGGAACAGCCGCTGCTTGGTGTTCGCGTCGAGGTTCCAGCGGTCGAGGAACGGGCGGTCGCCCTCGGGCGAGGCGCCGTCGCCGATCAGGTAGAGGCTCTTGCCGTCGGACGAGAAGCGCAGGCGCGGGAACCCGTTGTCGTCGCGCTCGGCCACCGGCGTGCCGGGATTCGCGTAGCGGTCCTCGCTGGAGCCTTCGAACAGCAGCACCGGCGCGGTCGCCGGCGCATCGGGCGCCAGCCGCCAGGTCTTCACCCTGCGCGTCTTCCACCAGAACTCGCTGAGCAGCGCGACGTCGCCGCGGCCCCAGGCGATGCTGGCGACGCGGCTGCCGACCTTCGCCAGCGACACCGGCGGCGCGTCGAACGGCGCGGGCTGCATCAGCACTTCGTCGCGCACCTCGGCCGGCTTGGCCGGGTCGCCGCCGTCGCGGGCCTCGGTCCACACCAGCGTGGCCGGCGCGTCGCTGCGCCAGTCGATGTCGCGCACGCCGGTGGGCACCGCGTCGTTGCCGCTGGGCAGGCCCTCGAACAGCGGCAGCGTGGCGACGGTGTGCAGCGGCTTGCCGTCGAGGTCGAGCACCGCGATGCGGCGCGGGAAGTACTGCCACGGCACGACGTACGAGAACGGCCGCTCCATCGTCTCCGCCAGCAGGTGGCGGCCATCCGGCGACGGCGACAGCCCGACATACAGGCCGGGCGCGCCGATCTCGCGCACGTCGCCGTCCACGCCGACCAGCGCCGGCTGCACGCGCAGGTAGTGCTCCAGCACCTGCGCGTCGTGCTCGTCGTGCAGCATGTCCTGGTAAGTGCGGATCTGGCGCACCGCGCCCTTGCCGCGGGTTTCCTGCGTGTTGGGGCCGGCCGGCACCACGGTCTCCGGCGGCGGACCGCCATGCCCCGTGCGCAGGGTGACCAGCAGGTGCCGGCTGTCGGGCATCCAGGTCACGTCGCCGCGCACGGTGTTGAGCGGGCGATCCAGCAGCTTGCGAGCGGTGTGCGCGGCCACGTCGACCAGCCACAGCGTGTTCGCGCCGGAATACGGGTCCTGCTGGTTCAGCGCGAGGTATTTCTGGTCCGGCGACCACGACACCGCCGCCAGCGACAGCGGCTTCGGCAGGCCGTCGATGCGGATCTCGCGGCCGCTGGCGACGTCCATCAGCCACAGGTCGCTGGCGAAGGAGAACCGGCTGGGCGCATAGGTCCGCGGGTTGATGCGCAGGCCGGCCAGGCGCAGCTCGGGCTGCGCGACCAGCGCGATCGACGGCAGCGGCGGCACCTGCTGCAGCGCGAGCAGGTCGCGGCGCGGGCTCAGCAGCACCTGCGGCGCCCGCGGCGCAT
>JBQCJG010000004.1:0-18258 GCA_051952955.1 Lysobacteraceae bacterium
CGCGAGATCGATGGAGGCGGTCGAGCGGCGCCAGCGCGCGCGCTGGCCGGCGCTGCGATCGGACACCAGCGCGCGGGCCGCGGCGATGGCCTCGAGGCAGGCCGGGGCGGCGGGGCCCAGCAGCCGCTCGACGGACGTGACGTACACGCCCTCGGAGGCGAGGGCGGCGGTGACTTCGTCGGTGAGGGCGCTGCGCTGCTCGCGCAGGCGGCTGCCGATCGCGGCCCGCCGTCCGCAGGGACAAGCGGAAGACCCGGGCGGGTTTTCGGATTTACTGGAGCAGTCCCTCGGCGCGCAATGCGTCCTGCACTTTGGGACGTTCCGCCACGCGCGCCAAGTAGGCGGACAGGTGCGGGTAGGACGTCAGGGGGAGCGACACGAAATTGGTCCAGTTGAGGATCGTGAACGCATAGGCATCGGCCACGCTGTACTCGCCCGCCAGATGGTCCCGGGTCGACAGCACCCGGTCCAGTTCGCCGAATCGCGCGTGGAGCTTGTCGATCACGGCGGCTCGTGTCGTCTCCGCCGTTTCCTTGCTGAACAGCCACGGGCTGAAGGTCTTGTGCAATTCGCTGGCGACGAACGCGAGCCACTGCGTGACCTGCAGCCGGCGGTCGCTGCCGACGGCGCCGATGAGCGCCTGCCCGGGGTCGCGGTCGGCCACGTGTTCCAGCAGCGCCGCGACTTCCGTGTGCCGGCTGCCATCGTCCATTTCCAGCAGCGGCACGTAGCCGCGCGGGGACACGGCGTAATAATCCGCGCCGCCCGCCATGGTGTGCGTGGGCAGGTCGACCGCCACGGGTTCGAACTCGGCGGCGGTCTCCCGCAGCGCGATGTGGACCGCCAGGGAGCAGGCGCCGGGGGCGTAATACAGTTTCATGGTGAACTCCGGGTTGTGTTGAGCGAAGACGCAGGCATTCGACGTCCCCCGACGGGCGGGGATCTCCTTCGGATCTTGCCGAGGTGCCCCCTCTCGGGTCGCGCGGCCAGCTGCCGTCATGGGAGAGATGCGCGAGCGACCGGCATTTCGACACGCCCCGTTTCTTTTTTTCCCGGAGACGTCGAGCGGAGCGGGTCGCCCTGCCGCACGGGACGCCGCCCATGGCCGGCCTGCGCCCGCCACCCTTCACGCTTCGTCGCGATGTCGCTGGCCGTGCGGCCGGCGCGCCCATGCGCAAGGCCGCAGCGCTGCACGCCGGACACCCGGCACAGGCTGGTCATGCGGAACCTTGTCGGATGCAGTGTCCCCGTTTCCCGGCGGTTGCCGGTCACAGGGGAGATGCGCGGCGCCGTGCCCGATCGACCGCGCCGCGCCGCCGGCCGACGAACGGTCGACACGACGGGACGGATCACGGGAATACAGGCAAGTCCCGCGACCCGGTCGGGATGTCGAATCCGTCACGGCGGGCGCCGGATGTCCGGCGGGACACCGATGTCCGTCCGGGCTTCCGGGCGGTCATTGCCTTCGATCCCGCCTGGTACGAACTCTACCCCGCAACCCGCGACGGCCCCGTCACCCGCACGCGTTCCCCGCGCCGGCTGCCCTGAAATACCGCCGCAGATGATGGTCCGCGCCGACCATCACGCCGGCGCCGGTCCAGACGTTGTTCTGGCTGCTGGTGCCGACGGTGATGCCGCAGACGTGGTAGCGGTCGGCGGCGTCGATCTGCTGCAGCGGGACGGCGCCGATCTGCGCCCAGTCGCCCGGTGCGATGCGCGACCAGAGTCTGTGTCCGCTGTCGAGCGCGAACAGCGAGGCGTCGCTGCCGATGGCGACGTCGAGCATCGGCCCGGTGGTGGGCGAAGCGATTGGCTGCCAGGTGCCGTCGTAATAGAACAGCCTGCCGGCGGGATCAAGGCCGGCGATGTACTGCGCCGAGCCGACGGACACCTTCTGCATCGTGCCGGGCACGGGCAGCCAGTCGCTGCCGTTGAAGCCGAAGATCGCGTGGTTCGCGTCGACACCCCACAGCGTGCCGTCGGTGCCGACGGAGATCGAGGCGAGGTTGCCGCCGGCGATGCGCTGCCACGTGCTGCCGCCCCATTCGAGGTAGCGGTTCCGCTGCACGTCGAGCAGGTACATCCTGTGGGCGTCGATCGCGAAGACGTCGAGCACCTGCGGGAACTGCGGCAGGCGTTCGTACACAGAGAAGCCGGCGAGGCGCACCGGCGGCTGGCCGTCGACCAGCAGCGTGCCGTCCGCGGCGATGCCGACGCAGCTGCACGTACCGGGCGTGTCGAGCATCTGCCACACGCCGCCGCCGAGCACGTACAGCAGGCCGTTGTCCCAACCGTAGACCAGGCCGTCGTTGCCGGCGGTGATGCCGTACAGCCGCGGCGTGTTGGTCGCGACCACGCGCCACGCGGTGCCGTCGAGCCGCAGCGTGCGGTTGTCGCTGGACTGCAGCCACACCGTGCCGTCGGGCGCGATCGAGATCCACTGCGCGTCGGGGGCGCCGTCGACGCGCGCGAACGCGGTGCCGTTCCAGCGGTACGGTGCGCCCGGGCCGCCCCACCAGCCGCTGGTGTTGTCGATGGTCCACGCATCGCCGCCGTTGCCGACCGCGATGAACAGCGCGTTCGCGCCGCCGTTCGGGCGCGGCTGCCAGCCGTCGTTGTTCGCCCACTGGAAGATGTTGCCGTGGTCGTCCACGCCCCACACGCCGCCGTCGGGCGCGACCGCGGCGTGCCAGATCGGCGCCCACGGCGTCGGCGTGAGCGGCGTGTCGACGAGGCGGTACAGATCGCCCGCGGGCCCGAGCCCGTAGATCGTCTCGACGTTGGCCACCGCGACGCAGGTGATGGCCTGCGAGGGTTCCGGCTGGATCGCGCCGTTGCCGAGGAAGCGCAGCGACTGCTGCGCCGTGTCCACCGCCCAGAGACTGCCGTCGTTGCCGTTCGCGGCCATCCGGTACTTCGCCATGCGCTGCTCCTGCGTCCGGGGAAAGGAAGCGTGGCGCTTGTGCATCGCGACCGTGCCGATCGCGACGGGTCATGCGGCGGGCGCAGGCAGGCGGCCGCGACGCGCGGGACGCGTGCGGCGGGCGATCGGGCATGGGCGGGGGCGCGCACCGGCGGCCCTCCCTGACGCGACCGCGTGTTCCCCCTGTCGGCGCGCCGGCATCGCAGGCGCCTCGGACCGTCAGTACGTGTTTTCCGGCGACCGTCGGACACGGCGAGGGTCGCCATGCCGTGCGCACGTCAGCCCGATGCGGACGACCCGCGGCCGTAGCGGGCGAGGAACATCTCGACCGCCTCGCGCGAGACGGCCTCGCGGGCGGCATCGTCGAGCGGCGGCTGGCCCATCGCGATCTGCGGCCAGAACGCGAAGCCCTTGACCAGGCATTCGAGCTGCATCGCGGCGAAGGCGGGGTCCACGAGGTCGAGGCGCCCGTCGGCCGCGGCTTCGCGCACCCACACGGCGAGGCCGGCCTCGCGCGCGCCGAGTCGTTCCACCATCTGTCGCGCCAGCTCCGGCGAGTGCACGCCGGCCGCGATCGCGACCCGCGCGAGGTCCGCGAAATCGGGATCGTGCAGCAGGCGCAGCTTCCGCCGGACGAGGTCCTCGAGCTGCGCGCGCAGCGGCAGGTCGGCGCGGTAGGGCTGTTCCATCTCGCGGTCGCCGCGCGCCATCCACGCCTCGAGGATGCTGGTGAACAGCGTTTCCTTGCTCGGGAAGTGGTTGTAGACCGTGCGCTTGGAAACGCCGGCCCGGGCCGCGATGCGGTCCATGCTGGTCGCCTCGTAGCCGTCCGCCCGGAATTCGGCGACGGCGGCGTCGAGGATCGCCGCGCGCTTGCGGTCGGTCAGGCGGCTGGGGACGGCGGATTCGGACATGGCCGAATTTTACACTGACGGGTTTACTTCCTGCCAACCGATAACTACACTGCACGGTGTAGTCTCCCGGCACGCGGGGTTCCTCCCATCGACCTGCGCCCGGTCCGGACCACCGCCCCCGCCGCCCCTTTCCCGGATCCCCCGCATGAGCGCCTGCCTGCTCTCCCACGCCCAGTCCGATCACGCCCGCCGCCATGCCGGTTCGCCGCAGTCGCGCGGAAGGCGTTTCCGCAATCCGCTGCCGCGACCGGCGACCGGCCCGGCGACGTTCTTCGGCATCCTCCGCGACTTCCTGTTCCGCAAGTCGCCCACGGCGGTGCCGCCGGTCGCCCCGGCGGTGGTGCCGCTGACCCGCGAGGACCTGCTGGCCGCGCCCGATCGCAGCCTGTTCCGGCTGGGCCATTCCACGGTGCTGCTGAAGCTGCGCGGCGGCTTCTGGATCACCGATCCGGTGTTCTCCGAACGCGCGTCGCCGGTGCAGTGGATGGGGCCGAAGCGCTTCCATGCGCCGCCGATCGCGCTGGCCGACCTGCCGCCGCTGAAGGGCGTGATCCTGTCGCACGACCACTACGACCACCTCGACCACGCCGCGATCCTCGCGCTGACCGACAAGGCCGAGGTGTTCCTCACGCCGCTCGGCGTCGGCGATCGGCTGATCGCCTGGGGCGTGCCCGCCGACCGCATCCGCCAGCTCGACTGGTGGGAGGAGACCGAGGTCGACGGCCTGCGCTTCGTCAACACGCCGTCGCAGCATTTCTCGGGGCGCGGCCTGTTCGACGGCGACACGACGCTGTGGTCGTCGTGGGTGCTGATCGATCCGCCCGCCGGCCGCGACGACGCCGGGTTCCGGCTGTTCTTCAGCGGCGACAGCGGCTATTTCGACGGCTTCCGCGAGATCGGCCGCCGCTTCGGACCGTTCGACGTGACCCTGGTCGAGAACGGCGCGTACAACGCGCGCTGGCGCTTCGTGCACATGCATCCGGAGGAAACCGTGCAGGCCCACCTCGACCTGCGCGGGCGCTGGCTGCTGCCGATCCACAACGGCACCTTCGACCTCGCGCTGCATGCGTGGGACGAGCCCTTCGAGCGTGTCGCCGTCCTCGCCGAAGCGCGCGGCGTGCCGGTGCTGACGCCGCGCATCGGCGAACGCGTCGACCTCACCGCGCCGGCGCCGACCGGCGACTGGTGGCGGGACGCGCCGCCGCGCGAAGCGAGCGGAGCGCCGCTTGACCCGGCATCGCGCGGTGACACGCTGCAACCCGCCGATTGACCGCCTTCGCGGCAAGACGCGGGCAAAAGGAAAGGCGCCGGTCGCCCGGCGCCTTCCTGCCACGGAACCTCATTGCACCCTGGCGTCCTCGTAGCCGTGGAACGACAGGGTGGCCTCCGCGCGGCCCTGCGTGAGCGAACGCAGCGCGGTGGCGTAGCCGGCGAGCGCCGCGAGCGGTGCCAGGCCGAGGACGTCGGCGCGCGCGCCCTTGTCCGCGATCGTCGCCACGCGGCCGTGGCGGCGCTGCAGGTCGCCGATCACGTCGCCCAGGTGCGTGGACGGCGTGTCGATGGCGACGTCCATCACCGGTTCCAGCAGCGTGGTGCCGACCTGCGCGAGCGCCGTGCGGACCGCGTCGCCTGCCGCACGCCGGAACGCGAGGTCGGACGAATCGACCGCATGCGTCTCGCCGTCGACCAGCGTCACCGCGATGCCGACGACGGGATGGCCGCGCGGGCCGTCCGCCAGCGCCGCGCGCACGCCGTGCTCGGTCGCCGCCACGAACGCCTTCGGCACCGCGCCGCCGACGCTGCGGTCCTCGAACGTGACCAGGCCGTCGTCGCGCGGGGCGACATCGATGACCACGCGCGCGAACTGGCCGACGCCACCGTTGCGCTTGACCACCTTGCCCTCGACGCCGCGGATCGCAGCGCGCGGGGTTTCCTGGTAGGCCACGCGCGGCGTGCCGGTGCGCACCTCGACCTTCCAGTCGTCGCGCAGGCGCTCGACCTTGGTCTCGAGATGCAGCTCGCCCATGCCCCACACCAGCGTCTCGCCGGTGTCGGGATCGGAGCCGACGCGGAACGACGGATCTTCCTGCGCCAGCGCGGCCAGTCCCTGGCCGAGCCGGATCAGGTCGTCGCCGTGCGCCGCGGACAGCCGCAGCGACAGCACCGGCGGCTGCGTGCGGATCGCTTCCAGCAGCAACCGGTCGTCCGCGCCCGACAGCGTCTCGCCGCCGATCGCGTCCTTCCAGCCGAGAATGGCGACGATCTCGCCCGCCTGCGCCTCGCGCACATCCTGCGTGCGCGCCGCCTGCACCACCGCGAGGCGGCCGATGCGGCGCGTGCGCGCCTGGTGCGAGCACCACACCGCATCGCCCACGCGCAGCGTGCCCGCGTAGACGCGCACGTACGTCACCGGCCCGTGCGCCTGGTGCGCGACCTTGAAGACCAGCGCCGCGAGCGGACCCGCGGGATCGGCAGCGAGAGGCGTCTCGACGCCGTCGCGTTCGGCACGCACCGGCGGTCGATCCAGCGGCGACGGCAGGTAGCCCACGATCGCGTCGAGCAGCGCTTCGATGCCGCGGTTGCGGATCGCCGAACCCGCGAGCACCGGCACGCCGGCCCTCGCGAGCGTCGCACGCCGCAGCGCGTCGCGCAGCATCGCGTCGTCGATCGGACGTTCGTGCAGCCACGCGTCGGCCAGCGGATCGTCGTGCGCGGCGACGGCTTCGATCAGCCGCTGTCGTGCGTCGCGATACTGTCGCGCCTCGTCGTCGGTCCACGCACGCACGGTCTCGCCGTCGTCGGTCCACGACACGACGCTGCGTTCGACCAGGTCGACCCAGCCGTCGAACATGCCGGCTTCGCCGAGCGGCACGCCCAGCGCCCAGGCCTCGGCGCCGAGCTTGTCGCGCAGCTGCGCGAGCACGCGCGCGAAGTCCGCGCCCGGCCGGTCCATCTTGTTGACGAACGCGATGCGCGGCACGCCGTGGCGTTCGGCCTGGCGCCACACGGTCTCGGACTGCGGCTGCACGCCGTCGACCGCGGAGAACACGGCGACCGCGCCGTCGAGCACGCGCAGCGAGCGTTCGACCTCGATCGCGAAGTCGATGTGGCCGGGCGTGTCGATGAGCGTGAGCCGGTGCGTGGCGTCGCCTTGCGGCGCCCACTCCAGGCGCACGGCCGCGGCGCCGACGGTGATGCCGCGGCGGCGTTCGATCTCGGAGAAGTCGGTGGTGGCGGCGCCGTCGTGCACTTCGCCGATGCGATGGATCGCGCCGGAAGCGTAGAGCAGGCGTTCGGTGAGCGTGGTCTTGCCGGCGTCGATGTGGGCGATGATGCCGAGGTTGCGCCAGCGGGAAAGCGGTGTGCGGGTGTTCATGAGGTGGATCCGATCGATCGCCAACAGTCGGGGCCGCACGCCCCGGTTGGCGACGGGACGGGCGGCTAGCGTTCGGTGTCGTCGGTCTGGTGCATGGCACGTTCTCCTGGCGTCTTCGATGCGGTGGATCGGGATTTCCAGAAAGATCGCGGGCAACAAAAAAGCACCCTTGCGGGTGCTTGTCTGCGTCGCGACCGGGGCGGCGGATCAGCGTGATCCGGCGCCGTCGATGGCGGAAGGCAGGCGCACCCGGCCCGCGCTCACGCGCTGGCGGTTCAACAAAATCAGGAGCGGATTCCGCGTCATGATCGTGGCCGGTCGGATGGAAGAAGGCGCGCATTCTGCGCGCGGGGTCGTGACGGCGTCAACGCGGCACGGATGGGACGCTGCGTCCGGGTGCGGCGAAGCGACCGCATCGCATGCCGCGCGGCATGCCTGCCTCACCCCGCCGCGATGTCGGTCATCAGTTTGCCGCGCAGCACCAGGCTCGGTTGTCCGCCGGGATGCAGCGCATAGACCGCGAAGCCGTTCGAATAGATCACGCCGCCGTCGGCGGTGAGATCGAACGATGCAACGTGGCGGGCGAGGACGCGCTCTTCGCCGCGTTCGGTGCGCAGCACCAGCTCCCAGCTGGCCGGCACCAGCACCGGCGCGCCGTCGACGCGCTTGCCGCTGCGCATCGCCGCTTCGGCGTCGATGTGGCGTCCTTTCAGCAGCAACGCCTTCAGATCGGCGTCCTGCTGCGGCCCGCTCGCGGAGGTCAGCGGCTTGCGCGTGTAGACGAGCGACTGGAAATTGAGGAAGTGGAACAGCGTGCGCAGCAGCCGGAACGGGAACAGCAGCGTGTCCAGCAGGATGTCGCCGCCGCGGTAGCGCTGGCCTTCGTAGGGACGGCGGATGAAGAGCAGGTCGCCGTTGGCGGTGACACGCGGCTGCAGGTAGTCGAAGCGCGCATCCTCGAACACCGGATGCAGCGCGCCGGTCTGCGTGTCGAGCAGCTGGATCGACGCCGGGCCGATCGCGACCACGTGGCCTTCGGGCCCGCGCGCGAGGCCGGACGACTGGAAGACCAGTTGGCCGGGCTTGCCGGGCACCCAGCACGGCGCGCTGTCGATGGTGTCGCCGCCGGTGAGTTCCCGGTAATCGCCGCCTTCCACGTGCATGCCGACGATGTTCGCGGTGCCGTTGCCGGACTGCTGGCTGCAGAGGAGTTGCTGGCCATCGGCGCTGAGCTGGAGATCGTCGAGCAGGAAGTTCTGGCGGTGGACCAGCCGGCGCTCGTCTCCGCTGGCGAGGTCCAGTTCGAACAGGCCGCCCATCGACTTGTCGCGCAGGAAATAGATCAGGCGCCCGCCGGGCGCGAACCGCACCGAACAGGCGTACAGCGGCAGCTCGCGCCCGGGACCGCCGCGCCATTCGCCGCCGGCGCGCACCGAGAACGTGGTGCCCTCCTTCCATGCGTGGCGTTCGCGCGAGCGCTCCAGGCGGTCCATCGCGGCCTGGACGTGCGGGCTGTGGATCTCGCGCGGCGCCTGGCCGGGTTCGGCGAAGAACATCTTGCCGTGCGCGATGTAGGCGAGCCGCCGGGTGCTGGCGGCCTCGGCGCCGGCGTCCGCGGCCGATGTCGCCCAGCCGTCCACGGGCGTCGCGCGGCGTCCGCGCTGGCTGACGATCCAGTACAGCAGGGCGACCGCGGCGATGACGAGCAGGAGGTGCATGGCGGGGACGTGTCTGGGCGCTGCGCGGATTGTGGACCCCGGCCGCGCGCAGCGTCCAGCCGAACGCGACCCGGAAACGCGGACGCCCCGCACGAGGCGGGGCGTCAGGGGCAGCGCATGCGGTGCGAGCGCGAGGTCAGCGCCGCATCGAGGCGAAGAACTCGTCGTTGGACTTGGTGTTCTTCATCTTGTCGAGCAGGAACTCCATCGCCGCGATCTCGTCCATGCCGTGCAGCAGCTTGCGCAGGATCCAGATCTTCTGCAGCAGGTCGGGTTCGATCAGCAGGTCCTCGCGGCGGGTGCCGCTGAGGTGGACCGCGATCGCCGGGTACACGCGCTTCTCGGTGATGCGGCGGTCGAGGTGGATTTCGCTGTTGCCGGTGCCCTTGAATTCCTCGTAGATCACCTTGTCCATCGCGCTGCCGGTGTCGACCAGCGCGGTGGCGATGATGGTGAGGCTGCCGCCTTCCTCGACGTTGCGCGCGGCGCCGAAGAAGCGCTTCGGGCGATGCAGCGCGTTGGCGTCGACGCCGCCGGTCAGCACCTTGCCGGAGCTGGGCACGACGTTGTTGTAGGCGCGGGCGAGGCGGGTGATCGAGTCGAGCAGGATCACGACGTCCTTCTTGTGCTCGACCAGGCGCTTGGCGCGTTCGATCACCATTTCCGCGACCTGCACGTGGCGGGCGGCGGGTTCGTCGAAGGTCGAGGACACCACTTCGCCGCGCACGGTGCGCTGCATTTCGGTGACTTCTTCCGGACGCTCGTCGACGAGCAGCACGATCATGTGCACGTCGGGATGGTTGTAGGTGATGGCGCTGGCGATCTGCTGCATCATCATCGTCTTGCCGGCCTTGGGCGGCGAGACGATCAGCGCGCGCTGGCCCTTGCCCTGTGGCGCCATGAGGTCGAGGATGCGGCCGGTGATGTCTTCGGTCGAACCGTCGCCGCGTTCCAGACGGAAGCGCTTGCGCGGGAACAGCGGGGTGAGGTTCTCGAACAGGATCTTGTTCTTCGACGCTTCCGGCGGCTCGGCGTTGATCGTGTCGACCACGGCCAGCGCGAAGTAGCGTTCGCCGTCCTTCGGCCAGCGGATCTTGCCGGCGATGTAGTCGCCGGTGCGCAGGTTGAAGCGGCGGATCTGGCTGGGCGAGATGTAGACGTCGTCCGGGCCGGCGAGGTAGCTGGCCTCGGCCGCGCGCAGGAAGCCGTAGCCGTCGGGCAGGATCTCCAGCACGCCGTCGGCGGCGACGCCTTCGCCATGGCGGGTCAGCACCTTGAGGACGGCGAAGATCACGTCCTGCTTGCGGGCGCGGGCCACGCCTTCCTGGATGTTCAGCTGCTCGGCGACGTCCAGCAGCTTCGGCGTGGGCATCCGCTTGAGGTCGCTGAGCGAATACTGCGGGAAGCCTTCCGGCACCGCCGGCTGGCGTGCCTGGAACTGCGGCTGGGGCTGGCCGCCGCCACCACCGCCCTGCTGGAACGGGTTGGCGTTGTGGCCACCGTTGCCGTTGTGGCCCTCGCCGCCTTCGCCGTCGTTCTGGTCGCGGTTGCGGAAGCGGTCGCGGCGGTTGCGGAAGCGGTCGCGGCGGTTGTTGTTGTTGAAGCGGTCGCCGCCCTGGTGTTGACCGCCGTTCTGGCCGCCCTGCTGGCCGGCGTTCGCGCCGCCGCCCTGCGCATGGCCCTGGGACGCGGGCTCGTCGCCGCCGGTCTCGATGTGGGAGAGCGCGAAGCTGGCGGCGGAGGACTCGGCCTGCGGTGCAGGCGGGGCCGCGGGCGGCGCGGTGAAGGCGGGGGCCGGCGCCGGCGCCGGCGGCGCAGCGACCGGCTGCGGGGCTTCGGGAAGCGGGATGTCGGCCTGGACAGCGGTCTTGGCCACGCGCGGCTTGCGCACGCGCTTCACGGCGCTATCGCCGGATTCGGGGGTCTTGTCGGACAAGCGGAAGTCCTCGCGTCTGCGAGCGTCCGCGGTGCGCGGACGTGGATGCGGTGGGGAGTGGGTGGTCGGAACGACGGAGAAATGCGGCGCCGGGGGCGCGTCTGCCGGCAGAAGCTAGCACCGGCGCGGCGCGGCGGCAAGCGTCCGGGGGTGCCGCGATTCAGGCGCCGCGACGGGCGGCACGCAAAACCTGCCGGGGCCGCCGGAGCCGCCGCTGCCCGGAGGCGCGGCGGCGGGAAGGCGTCAGAGCGCCTTGTCGATCAGCTGGGCGAGGTGCTGCTTGCCCACGGCGCCGATCTGGGTGCCGTGGATCTGGCCGCCCTTGAAGGTCAGCAGCATCGGGATGCTGCGGGCGTTGAAGCGGCGGCCCAGGTTGGGGTGGGCCTCGACATCGACCTTCACGATCTTCGCCTTGCCGGCGTATTCGTCGGCCAGTTGGTCGAGCAGCGGCGCGATCATCTTGCAGGGCGCGCACCACGGGGCCCAGAAGTCGACCAGGACGGGCACGTCGGACTGCAGGACGAGCGCGTCGAAATCGGCGTCGGTGGCATGGGCAATCTTGTCGCTCACTTCGGATCTCCGGAAAGGCGTGCGGGGCGCCAGGGCGCGCCGGTGGGGTCGGTCGGGGGGCAGGCTGCTACACTGCGGGTTTGCATCGCCGGCTTCAAGGGTCGCATCCCGGGGGCCGAGCGCCACTTCCCGGTCGTGCGCGAAGAGCGGCAGTCTGCTGCCGACGCCCCTCACGCGCAAGCGCGCACCCGGCCTCCCGCCGCCGCGCAGACCCGCCCAAGACGCCAGGACATGAGCGACAAGCCCCTAACCGACATCGTATTTCCCTCCTTCGACCTGCATCCGGCGCTGCTCGCCGGGCTCGAAGCCGCCGGGTTCACCCGCTGCACCCCCATCCAGGCCCTGACCCTGCCGGTGGCCCTCGCCGGCCGCGACGTGGCCGGCCAGGCCCAGACCGGCACCGGCAAGACGCTGGCCTTCCTGGTGGCGGTGATCAACCGCCTGCTGACCCGCCCGGCGCTGGCCGAGCGCAAGCCCGAAGACCCCCGCGCCCTGATCCTGGCGCCGACCCGCGAGCTGGCGATCCAGATCCACAAGGACGCGATGAAGTTCGGCGCCGACCTCGGCCTGAAGTTCGCCCTCGTCTACGGCGGCGTCGACTACGACAAGCAGCGCGCCCTGCTGCAGGCCGGCGCCGACGTGATCATCGCTACCCCGGGCCGGCTGATCGACTATGTGAAGCAGCACAAGGTGGTCAGCCTGCACGCCTGCGAGATGTGCGTGCTGGACGAAGCCGACCGCATGTTCGACCTCGGCTTCATCAAGGACATCCGCTTCCTGCTGCGCCGCATGCCGGAGCGCACCATCCGCCAGACCCTGCTGTTCAGCGCCACCCTCAGCCATCGCGTGCTGGAGCTGGCCTACGAGCACATGAACGAGCCCGAGAAGCTCGTCGTCGAGGCCGAGTTCATCACCGCCGCGAAGGTGCGGCAGAAGATCTACTACCCCGCCGACGACGAGAAGATCCCGCTGCTGCTGGGCCTGCTCTCGCGCAGCGAGGGCGCGCGGACGATGGTGTTCGTGAACACCAAGGCGTTCGTCGAGCGCGTGGCCCGGGCGCTGGAACGCGCCGGCTACCGCGTGGGCGTGCTCAGCGGCGACGTGCCGCAGAAGAAGCGCGAATCGCTGCTGAAGAAGTTCCAGGCCGGCCAGCTCGAACTGCTGGTCGCCACCGACGTGGCCGCCCGCGGCCTGCACATCGACGGCGTCAGCCACGTCTACAACTACGACCTGCCGTTCGACGCGGAGGACTACGTCCACCGCATCGGCCGCACCGCCCGCCTGGGCGCGGAAGGCGACGCGATCAGCTTCGCCTGCGAACGCTATGCGATGAGCCTGCCGGACATCGAGCGCTACATCGACCAGAAGATCCCGTCCGAGCCGGTGACCCGCGAGCTGCTGACCGCGCTGCCGCGGCCGGAACGCGTCCGTCCGCAGGCGCCCGCCGAGGGCGAGGTCGCGGGCGACGAGGACAGCGACGACAGCATCAGCACCATCTTCCGCGAGGCCCGCGAAGCGCGCGCCGCCGACGAGGCCAAGCGCGGCGGTGGCCGTCGCGAGGGTGGCGGTCGCGGTGGGCCGGGTGGCCGCAGCGGCGGCCGCGGCGAACGTTCGGGCGGCCCGCGCCGCGAAGGCGGTCGCAGCGAAGGCAACCGCAGCGAAAGCGGCTCCGGCGAACCCCGCGGCGATCGTCCGCCCCGCGCGCCGCGCCCGCCGCGCGATCCGGCCGCGCAGGCGCCGGTCGCCAACGCCGCGACCGCACCCGACGCCGCGCCCGAAGTGCCGCACGCCGATGGCGAGCGCCCCGCGCGCAAGCGTCGTCGCCGTCGCGGCGGCAAGCGCATCGAAGGCGCCGAAGGCGCCCAGGCCGTCGGCCAGGCCGTTCGCGCGATGGAGACGCCCGCCCCGGTCGCCGTCGGCGGCAAGCCCGCACCGGTGCCCGCGTCCGCACCGGCCGCGGCGCAGTCGTCGTCGCTGCTGTCGCGGATCGGCAACAAGCTGAAGTCGCTGGTGACGCGGGCGCCGAGCTCGCGGCATTGAAGACGGACGCCGGCTTGCGAGTCCGCATCCGCGGGACGTTGCGCAACCGGCGTCATCTCGTCGTGCTGGCACTGCTCTGCGCGACGTGGCTGTCGGGTTGGGCCTCCGCCAGTGCGCGACAGGACGACCCCGACGAGTCCCTTAGGCAGGACCGCATCGTCGGCGCGATCGAGCGCACTTGCCGACGGGTCGTCACCGAATCCCGGGAAGGCGATCCGGCGAGTCCCGCACCGGTCGCCGACATGACCCGCCAGGCGCTGGACGCCGACGCCTATTGCGGTTGCGCCACGAAGCGCATGCGACAGGCGCTGGCGACGGGCAGGATCGATCCGGCGGATCGGGATGCGCTCGACCGGGAATCGGGCGTGATCTTCAACGCATGCGCCCTCGACGGGTTGATCGACAATTTCCAGCCTTTCTGCGACGCGCTGTTCACGCATTTCTATGGCGAAGATGTGCTGAAAGGCGCGTTCTCCCGTGAAATTTCGCGATTCTGCGACTGCACACGCGCCGGACTCCACCAGTTGCGACCGGACGGGCTGGACGCCTCCATGCAACGTGCCGAAGAGAACGCGGAAAAGTATCGCGAGTCCGGCGTGCTCGAAAACCGGCGTGATGGCTCGCTCGCATCGATCATGGCCGGCTGCGGCGTGGTCGATCTGAAACGGCGCCTGATCGAATCATCGATGCATTAGCCGCCGGCCGCGCCCCGGCCTGCGCGAGGCGGCGGACTGTCAACGCCACCGGCGTTTCCGCATAATCCGCCGCATGACCGTCCTCCGCTTCGACAACGTCAGCAAGCAGTACCCGGGCGGGCATGTCGCGCTGCGCGACCTCAGCTTCGCGGTGGACCGCGGCGAGATGCTGTTCGTCACCGGGCACTCCGGCGCGGGCAAGAGCACGCTGCTGCGGCTGATCCACCTGTCCGAGCGCCCGACCCGCGGCGCGGTGCTGTTCGGCGAGCGCAACCTGCGCAACGTGTCCGGGCGCGGCGTGGCGATGCACCGGCGCGAGGTCGGCGTGGTCTATCAGGACCATCGCCTGCTGACCGATCGCACCGTCGCCGAGAACGTGGCGCTGCCGCTGCAGCTGCGCGGGCTGCGTCGCGACGAGATCCGCAAGCGCGTGCGCAGCGTGCTGGACCGGGTCAGCCTGGGCACGCGCAGCGAGGCGCTGCCGACCCAGCTGTCCGCCGGCGAGCAGCAGCGCGTGGGCATCGCGCGGGCGCTGGTCGGCGAACCGTCGCTGCTGGTCGCGGACGAGCCGACCGGCAACCTCGATCCCACGCTGTCGGCCGAGATCATGGCGCTGTTCGCCGGGTTGCCCGAGCGCGGCACCAGCGTGCTCGTCGCCAGCCACGACCTGGCGCTGGTCAAGCGCATGCGCAAGCGAGTCCTCGTCCTGAACCAGGGCGCGCTGGTCGACGACATCAGCCCGGAGGAACTCGCCGATGGCTGAGCGCGCCGCGGTGACGACGAAGCCGCGCTCGCGGGTCGCGGCGTGGATCGACCACCACCTGCACAGCCTGGGCGCGAGCCTCGGCCGCATGGCCCGCCGGCCGTGGGCCACGGTACTGACGATCGGCGTGATGGCGGTCGCGCTGGCGCTGCCGCTGGGCCTGTGGCTGGTGCTCGACAACGTGGCGCGGCTCGGCGGTCAGGTGGAACGTGCGCGCGAGGTCACGGTGTTCCTGAAGCAGGAGATCGCGGTCGACCGCGCCCGCGCGCTGGCGCAGTCCCTGCGCGGCCGACCGCAGGTCGCCGACGTGACGCTGCGCACGCCCGACGACGGGCTGGCCAGCCTGCGCACCGGCGGCGCCGCGGACCTCTATGCCGAAGCCGTCGCCACCGTCGGCGACAACCCGCTGCCGAGCGTGCTGATCGTGCGGCCGCGCGGCGACGAGCGCGCGCTGGCGACGCTGCTGGAAGCGCTGCCGGAAACCGACTTCGTGCAGCACGACGCGGTGTGGCGCGACCGCCTCGACCGCTGGCTGGCGTTCGGCGACCGCGCGGTGTGGGTGCTGTCGCTGCTGCTGGGGCTGGGCGCGCTGCTGGTGGTCGGCAACACCGTGCGCCTCGACATCCAGGTGCGGCGCGAGGAAATCGCGATCCTGCAATCGCTGGGCGCCACAGACGGCTTCATCCGCCGGCCGTTCCTCTATCTCGGCGCCTGCTACGGCCTGGCCGCCGGCGCGACCGCGCTGGGCCTGCTGACCGCGGCCGAGCTGGCGCTGCACGCGCCGCTGCGCGCGCTGGCCGAAAGCTACGGCAGCCGCTTCGCGCTGGCCGGCATCGACCCGCTGCGCGGTCTGGGTGTGCTGGTCGTCGCATCCGCGCTCGGCTGGCTCGGAGCCGGCGTGGTCACCGGCCATTTTCTGCGTCAAACTAGGGTCTGACGCGATCGCCGGGGCGCGTGTCGGCCGCCTCCGGACGCCGATGCGGCCGCCGGACCGTTCCGGCGCAGGGTCGCGCCAGCACCGCCCTCCGCCACGAAGCCCGAGCGAACGCCGCGCATGCCAGCCCACGATGTCCGCCATCTGACCACCGACAACCCCCGCGTGATGGTGGTGGACGGCTCGAAGATGGTCCGCAGGCTGATCGGCGACATGCTCCAGCGCGATCTCCCGGGCGTCGACGTGATCGGCTGCGGCGGCCTGGGCGAAGCCCGCGCCGCGCTGGCCGAGGGCACGGTCGACCTGGTCACCACCTCGCTCGTGCTGATGGACGGCGACGGCCTGCAGGTCGCGCGCGAAGTGCGCGGCGCCGCCGGCCAGCGCTACGTGCCGGTGATCGTGGTCTCGGGCGACGCCCAGGCCCACCTCGAGGCCCGCCGCTTCACCGAGGACGTCACCGACTATTTCGACAAGGCCGAGGGCTACGCCGCGCTGGCGACCTTCATCCGCGGCTACGTCAACCCCGAACCCATGCCCGACGCCCGGGTGCTGTACGTCGAGGACAGCATCACCGTGGCCGTCGCCACGCGGCGCATGCTGCAGGCCCACGACATCACCGTGATGCACATGAGCCGGGGCGACGATGCGCTGGCCTACCTGCGCGAACACGTGGGCCAGGACGATGCCGGCGCCGACCTGGTGCTGACCGACGTCACCCTGGACGGTGCGGTCAGCGGCCTCGACCTGCTGCGCACCGTGCGCAACGAATTCGGCTACGGCAAGCGCCGCCTGCCGGTACTGGTGATGACCGGCGACGGCAATCGCGAGAAGCAGTCCAACCTGCTGCGCGAAGGCGCCAACGATCTGGTGCTCAAGCCGATCGAGGAACGCATGCTGATCACCAAGACCCTGTTCCAGCTGCGCCTGTCGCAGCTGCGGGATCGTCCTGCGGCGGGCTGATCGCGCATGCGTGCGCGCGGCGGCGGCCACGCCTGGGTCGCCTATCGCCGCATGCTGTGGGCGTGGTGGGCACTCACGGCGGCGCTCGTCGCCAGCCTCCTCTTCGATGCGAGCATCGAACTGCGCTTCGCACTGGCGGCGTTCTGGGGCGCACTGGGCGCCGCCGCCGCGTACTGGCCGTGTCCGCTCTGCGGCAGACGCGTGGGCGTGATCGGAAAGTTTTTCGTGCTGCCGGTGCCCTTCCCCGGCTGGTGCCTGTCCTGCCACCGGCGCCTGTTCGGCGCGCGACCGCCGCACGACCGATGACGCACGCTGCACGATGCCCGGGCGGCCGCATCGCTTGCGGCATACTCCGGGCTCCACAGCACATGCCGAGCCCATGACCGACGACGACCGCATCAAGCTCGAACCGTCCTGGAAGGCGCATGTCGGCGATTACCTGCGCAGCGAACCGATGCAGGCGCTGTCGGCGTTCCTGCGCGAGCGGCGGGCGTCGGGTGCGCGCATCTATCCGCCGGCGTCGCGGATCTTCGCGGCGTTCGACGCGACGCCGTTCGACGCGGTGAAGGTCGTCATCCTCGGCCAGGATCCGTACCACGGCCCGGGCCAGGCGCACGGGCTGTGCTTCTCGGTGCTGCCGGGCGTGCCGGTGCCGCCGTCGCTGGACAACATCTTCAAGGAGATCCAGCGCGACCTCGGCATCGCGCGGCCGGACCACGGCTGCCTGACGCCGTGGGCACGGCGCGGCGTGCTGCTGCTGAATTCGGTGCTGACCGTCGAGGACGGCCGCGCCGGCGCGCACCAGGGCAAGGGCTGGGAAGGCTTCACCGACCACGTCGTGGACGTGCTCAACCGCGAGAAGGAAGGCCTGGTGTTCCTGCTCTGGGGCAGCTACGCGCAGGCCAAGGGCAAGGTGATCGACACCGGCCGGCATCGCGTGCTGAAGGCGCCGCATCCCTCGCCGCTGTCGGCGCATCGCGGCTTCCTCGGCTGCGGGCATTTCTCGGCGACGAACCAGTACCTCGCCCACAACGGGCAGGCGCCGATCGACTGGTCGCTGCCGCCGCGCGCGGAACTCGAGCCCACCCCCTGACTTCCGGTCCGAGCCTTGCGCGGCATCGCCGGATCGCGGCCGTCGTCGTTTGACAACGCTGTCAACGAGGGTTAGAACTGGCGCCACTCCGGACCGCGCCGTCGGCCGGCCGCCCTTCCCCTCATGACCGACGAGGCCGCCCGTGCCCCTGCTTCGCCCCGCGCAGGACCTTGCCCGAGGGCCGATCCCGGCCCGCTTTCCGCCGGGATTCCGGCCGCTGCGGCAAAGGGCCGCGGCGACGGCGCTGGCCGCCGCCCTGACGGTGCTCGCGTCCGCCGCTGCCGCCCGGGAGACCCCTCCCGTCCCCGGCGGCAGCGACGGGACGCACGACGCCAC
>JBQCJG010000005.1:0-3374 GCA_051952955.1 Lysobacteraceae bacterium
CCCCGGCGGCGGCCGGGGGGGGGGGGGGGGGGGGCGCCGCCGCGCGCGCCCCCCCGGCCGGGCCCGCCCCCCCGACAGCGGAGCGGTGGCGCGTCGTCGCGACGACCATGGGACAATCCCCGCCATGACCGCGATTCCCGAACCCGCACCGCAGGACGCCCGCGACCGCCAGCGGCAAGGCGCTTTCCTCGTCGACGTGCGCGAACCGCACGAGCACGCCACCGGCATGGCCGAAGGCGCGCTGGCGCTGCCGATGGGCGCGCTGCTCGCCGATCCGGCCGCGCACCTGCCGGACCGCGACGCCGCGATCCTGCTGATCTGCCAGAGCGGCCGGCGTTCGATGCTCGCGGCGACCGCGCTCGCGGCGCAGGGCTATGCGGACATCGCCTCGGTCGCCGGCGGCACCGCGCGCTGGATCGCCGAAGGCCTGCCGACGGTGCTGCCCGACGCCGGCATCGACGCCGACTTCGCCGAGCGCTATTCGCGCCACCTGCGGCTGCCGCAGGTCGGCGTCGACGGACAGAAGCGCCTCGAAGCCGCGCGCGTGCTGCTGGTCGGCGCGGGCGGGCTGGGCTCGCCGGCGGCGTTCTATCTCGCCGCCGCCGGCGTCGGCCATCTGCGCATCGCCGACGACGACGCGGTCGATCGCAGCAACCTGCAGCGCCAGATCCTGCACGTCGAGGCCGCGATCGGCACGCCGAAGGTCGATTCCGCCGCGGCCGCGCTGTCGGCGCTGAATCCGCGGGCGCTCATCGAGGCCGTGCGCGAGCGCGTGACCTCCGGCAACGTCGAACGCCTGCTCGACGGCGTCGACGTAGTGATCGACGGCGCCGACAACTTCGCCGCGCGCTACCTGCTCAACGATGCCTGCGTGAAGCTGGGCAAGCCGCTGGTCTACGGCGCGGTGCACCGCTTCGAGGGGCAGGCGAGCGTGTTCGATGCCGGTCGCCATCGCGGCGAGGCGCCGTGCTACCGCTGCCTGTTCCCCGAGCCGCCGTCCGCCGAGGACGCGCCCAACTGCGCCGAGGCCGGCGTGCTCGGCGTGCTGCCGGGCGTGATCGGCCTGGTGCAGGCGACCGAGGCGCTGAAGCTGCTGCTCGGCATCGGCACGCCGCTGGCCGGCCGGCTGCTGCAGTTCGACGCGCTGGCGATGCGCTTCCGCGAACTGCGTCTCTCGCCCGATCCCGCCTGCCCGGTGTGCGCGCCCGGCCGCGATTTCCCGGGCTACATCGACTACGCCGCGTTCTGCGCGGGGCAGGGCTGACGCGCATGCGCGTCGCCTCGCGGTGGCGGTCGCTGCTTGCCTGCGTCGCGCTGGCCTTGTCCGCACGCGCCGCCGCCGCCGTGCGGCCCTGCGAATTCCCCGAAGCCGCACCTGCGCCCATGGGATTGCGCCTGCGCATCGCGCAGACGGCCTGCCGCGAGCACGCGGACTGGTACGCGCCCTTCATCAACGCCGCAGGCCGCGTCGGCTGGCAGGACGGCCACATCCCGATGGAGGCCGAAGGCGGCGTCGAGAAGCTCGCCAGCGGCGGCGCACCGTGGCGGCGCGTCGCCGAGTACTGGCGATCGACGCCTGCGCTCGACAACCTCCGCGGCGCGAAGGGCGCGAAGGAGTGCGCGGCGCCGACGGGCGACTGGCAGGACGACGCGGCCTGCCGCGCCTTCATCCTGGACCATCCGTGGTCCGCGGCGTTCGTGTCGTACGTGATGAAACGCGCCGGCGTCGACGATTTCGCGTTCTCGGCCGAACACATCACCTACCTGCGCGCCGCGCATGCCGCGACGGCCGATCGGCCGCGCTATCGCCTCGTCGCACCCGATCGCGAGCGGCCCGAGGTCGGCGACCTGCTGTGCTACTCGCGCGAGGCGCGGGTGGCGAACCACGCCGATCTCGTCGCGTTCCTCGACGCGGGCGGCGTCGGCCTGAAGACGCATTGCGACATCGTCGTCGGCGTCGATCTCAACGGCGACCGGAAGCTCTACACGATCGGCGGCAACGTGCTGCAGACGGTGATGCTGCGCAAGCTGCCGCTCAACGCCGCAGGCCGGTTCGTGCCGCCGCGCGCCGCGCCCGACGACGCGACCTGCGCCATGAACAACGAACGCGCTTGCAGCCTCAACGCGAAACCGTGGATCGCGCTGCTCAAACTGCGCGACTGAGCACGCCTTCGGCCGGCGTCACGGCCAGCGCAGGAACGACGCCAGCGCCGGCCCGAAGTCCGGATGCCCGGCGATGTCGCCGTGGTCCGCGGTCGCGATGCGCACGACGGTCGGCCGCGCCGGCAGCGATGCGATCAGCGCCTGCGTGTTCGCTTCCGGCACCACATCGTCGCGACCGGCGTGCACGATCAGCAGCGGCCCGCGGAAGCCGTGCAGCGCCATCGCCGAATCGTACGTGTCCTTCAGCAGCCAGCGGATCGGGAAGATCGGGTAGTGCGCCTGCGCGGTGGCGCGCAGGCTGTCGAACGGCGTGACCAGCACCAGCCGCGCCAGCGGGCGCCGCGCCGCGAGCTGGCTGGCGATGCCGGTGCCGAGGCTGCGCGCGACGACGTCGATCGGCTGCCCGGGATCCCGTGCCTGCACGTCGTCGAAGAACGCGACCGCGTCCGCGACCAGCGCATCCTGCGACGGCACGCCGTCGCTCGCGCCGTAGCCGCGATAGGCAAGGAAATACAGGCTGCGGCCCGGGAACCAGCGCGCAAACTCCTCGCGGTTCTGCTCGACGCGCTCGGCGTTGCCGCCGAAGTAGAGGATCGGTGCGCCGGCCTCGCCATCCACCACCCAGCCGCGCAGCGTCGCGTCGGGACGTCGCAGCGCGTAGTCGGTGCCGGCCGCGTCGACGGTCGTCGTCCAGCCGTAATACATCAGCTCGCGCTGCTTCGCGTACAGGAACGCGCAGGCGCCGGCATAGCCGAGCAGCGCGACGACGGCGACGATCAGCAACACGCGCAAGGCACGATCACCCGTGCCGTTTCGATGCCGCCTCGAACGCCGCCAGCTGCTCCGGCGTGGCCTCCCGCTGGTGCCGCGCCTTCCAGTCGGCGAACGGCATGCCGTAGACGGTCTCGCGGGCGGCGTCCTTCGTCAGCTCGATGCCGCGCTCGGCGGCGGCCTCGCGATACCAGTCGGAGAGGCAGTTGCGGCAGAAGCCGGCGAGGATCATCAGGTCGATGTTCTGCACGTCGGGGCGGGCCTGCATCAGGTGGTCGCGCAGGCGGCGGAAGGCGGCGGCTTCGAGTTCGGTGACGGTCTGCGGGTCCATGGGCACGTGATCGGCGATGTAGGGCGGAAGATCGGGGATGAAGATCAGGGATAATACGCGCCTCGTTCCCGACGCAGCCTCCGCATGACCGCACGCATCCTCGACGGCA
>JBQCJG010000006.1:0-5662 GCA_051952955.1 Lysobacteraceae bacterium
TGAGCATGGTGCACCTGTCGTCCGGCATGAACGCGCCGGCCTCGCCGCAGCTGCTGTCGGAACCGGCGATCGTCGCCCGCCTCGCCGAGGCGACGCTGCCCGGCAGCGGCATCCCGTGGCGCGAGCTGGCCGACGACTACGATCGCATCCGCGAGCGCATCGCGCGGGTCGTGCCCGGGTTCGCGGACTTCAACGCCCGCGTCCGCGTGCCGGGCGGCTTCCACCTGCACCACCCGAACCGCGACCGCAGGTTCCCGACGCCGTCGGGCCGCGCGCGGTTCTTCGCGCATCCGCTCGACGACAGGACGCATGACGCAGCGACCGACGCGCCGCTGCTGCAGCTGATGACGGTGCGCTCGCACGACCAGTACAACACCACGGTGTACGGCCTCGACGACCGCTACCGCGGCGTGCACGGCCTGCGCCGCGTCTGCTTCATCTCGCAGGCCGATCTCGACGCGCAGGGCTTCGCCGACGGCGATCACGTCGATCTGGTCTCGGTCTGGCACGACGGCGAGCGCGTGGCCCCGGATTTCCGGCTGGTGGCGTACGACCTGCCGCCGGGCTGCCTCGCCGCGTATTTCCCCGAGACCAACGCGCTGGTGCCGCTGGATCATCACGCCGAGCGCGCGCGCACGCCGGCGTCGAAGTCGATCCCGGTGCGGCTGCGGCGCGCGACGGCTTCGACCGCTTCCGCCGCGGCACGATGAGCGAGGACGCCGCGCTCGCGCTGCTGCAGTTGCTCGCGCAGGAAGGCGAGGTGTCGCAACCGCGCGCGGCGCGAAGGCTCGGCCTCGGCGCCAGCGAGCTGCAGCGGCTGCTGGTCGCGCTCGGCGACGATCCGCGCTTCGACGGGCTCGACCTGGTCGCCACCCGCACCGAAGCGCATCGCACCGGCGGACGCACGCTGCTGCGGCTGACGCCGCGCGGGCAGGCGCTGTGCGCCGGAGCAGGCGCGCAGGCCGCGCAGGCGGGCGAATCGCGCGGAGATGCGGCATGACCACGGGCCTGCGCACGCACGCGGCGCTGCACGTCGCCGACGGCACGGCGACGCCGCGCGACGAGGCGGTGATCGAGGAAACGCCGGTCGCGCTGCTCTACAACGGGCTGCCGTTCGCGGTGATGATGGCCACGCCGACCGACCTCGACGACTTCGCGCTGGGTTTCGCGCTGGGCGAAGGCATCGTCGAGGCCGCGGACGAATTCGCGCTCGTCGACGTCGTCCGCGGCGAACGCGGCGTGGCCCTGCACGCCGCGATCCCGCAGCGCCGCTTCGACGCGCTGGAAAGCCGCGGCCGCAACCTCGAGGGCCGCAGCGGCTGCGGCCTGTGCGGCGTCGGATCGCTGGACGCGGCGGTGCGCCCGCTGCCGCGGCTTGGCGCCGGGCCGCGGCTCGACGCGGCGCGCATCCACGCGGGACTCGACGCGCTCGCCCGGCGGCAGCCGCTGAACGCACGGTGCGGCGGCGCGCACGCGGCGGGCTTCGTGCACGGCGACGCGATCCTCGTGCGCGAGGACGTCGGCCGCCACAACGCGGTCGACAAGGTGGTCGGCGCGCTGCAGCGCGCGACGCCGCGCCTCGATGCCGGCGGCGGCTTCCTGGCCGTCACCTCGCGGGCGTCGTACGAGATCGTCGCCAAGGCCGCACGCGCGGGCATCGCGGTGGTCGCGGCGCTGTCGGCACCGACCGACCTCGCGATCCGGCAGGCCGAGGCCGCGCGCCTCACCCTGATCGCCTTCGCCCGCGACGGGCGCATGAACGTCTACACGGGCGGCGAGCGCATCGCGTGAGCCCGCCGAGCGGCGTGCACCGCGCTACAGGCTGGCGCCGTCGAAATGGCGGACCTTCAGCGCGTCGAGGTCGAGGTCGTCGAGGCAGCGCAGGTTGACCGCGGCGATTTTCGCGCCGCTGCGCGGATCGATGCCGTCGCTGAAGGGCGCGACGCCGCAGGTCGGGCAGAAGTGGTGGTCGATGTGGTGCTTGTTGAAATGGTAGGTCGTCCAGGCGCCGTCGGTCGTGATCAGGCGCAGCGCGTCGCGCGGCACGAACGCCAGCAGCCAGCCGCGACGCCGGCACAGGGAACAGTTGCAGGCCGTGCCTTCGGCGATGTCGGCCTCCAGTTCGAACGCGATCCCGCCGCAATGACAGCTGCCGCGATGCAACATGGCCCACTCCTTTCGATACGCCAGAGAAGGTCACACTCTAGCGGCCCTTCGGCACATGCGCGACCGCAGGCGGCGGCCTATCCTCGGCGCTTTCGTCCACCCGGAACGTCCCCATGCGCCTCGCTCCGCTCGCCACTGCCCTGCTCGCCGCCGCGCTCACCGTCGCAGCCGGCGCCTCCGCCCGTGAACCCGCCGCCAGGACCGCGCCGATGACCGCCTCGACCACGCCGGATGCCGCCGCCGACGCCCGCTTCGCCGACTTCAGCAAGCGCTGGCTCGACGGTTCGCTGGCGCTGAGTCCGGTCAACGCCACCCAGCAGGGCGACCATCGCTTCGATACCGAACTCGACGACCTCAGCGCCGAAGGCCTGGCGAAGGCGACCGCGTTCGACCGCAGGATGCTGGCCGAGCTCGACGGCATCAAAGTCGCGTCGCTGTCGCGCGAGAACCAGATCGACGCGGCGATCGTGCGCAATGCCATCGAGTACGACCTGTGGTCGATCGAGACCGCGCAGGGCTGGGCGTGGGATCCGCAGGTGTACGGCGGCCTCGCCGGCGGCGCGATCTACAGCCTGATGGCGCGCGACTTCGCACCGATGCCGGACCGGCTGAAGGCCGCGACCGCGCGCATGGAGAAGCTGCCGGCGCTGTTCGCGCAGATGCGGAAGAACCTCGACCCGGCGCGCGTACCGAAGATCCACGCCGAGACCGTGGCCAAGCAGAACGGCGGCGTGATGTCGCTGGTCGAGGAATTCATCCTGCCCAACGCCGGCCAGCTGCAGGGCGCGGACCGTACGCGCCTCGACGCCGCGGTCGCGACCCTGCGCAAGGCCGTGGCCGAGCAGCAGACGTGGCTCGACCAGACGCTGGTGCCGAACGCGAAGGGCGACTTCCGCGTCGGCGCGAAGCTCTACGATCAGAAGCTGCGCTTCGCGCTGATGTCGTCGCTGTCGCGTGCCGAGATCAAGCGCCGCGCCGAGGCCGAGATCGTCCGCGTCCGCGCGACGATGTACGACATCGCCCGCGAGGTGCTGAAGGACAAGCCGAACGCGCCCGAGCTGCCGGCCAAGCCGACCGAGGCGCAGCAGCAGAAGGCGATCGAGGCCGCGCTCGAACTCGCCTACGCCGACCGCCCGGCGCGCGACAAGGTCGTGGAGTCGGCGAAGGCCGCGCTGGCGCAGGCCACCGCCTTCACCCGCGCGAAGGACCTGGTGACGGTGCCGGACGACCCGGTGGACGTGATCCTGATGCCGGAGTTCCAGCGCGGCGTCGCCGTCGCCTACTGCGACTCGCCCGGCCCGCTCGACAAGGGCCTGAAGACCTACTACGCGATCTCGCCGATCCCGGACGACTGGACCGACGCGCAGACCGACTCGTTCCTGCGCGAATACAACAGCCGCATGATCCACCTGCTGTCGATCCACGAAGCGATGCCGGGCCACTACCTGGAAGGCGCGCATTCGGCGCGGCATCCGTCGGTGGTGCGCGGCGTGCTGCGCTCGGGCATGTTCGCCGAGGGCTGGGCGGTCTACACCGAATCGCTGATGATGGACCAGGGCTACCTCGACAACGACCCGCTGTTCCACCTGGTGCGCTACAAGTTCTACCTGCGCGCCGTGGCCAACGCGATCCTCGACCAGGGCGTCCACGTCGACGGCTGGACCCGCGAGCAGGCGATGGACCTGATGACCCGCCGCACGTTCCAGCAGGAGCGCGAGGCCGCGGGCAAATGGGTCCGCGCCCAGCTCACCAGCGCGCAGCTGCCGACGTACTTCGTCGGCGTGCAGGAGCACTTCGACCTGCGCCGCGCGAGGGAGAAGAAGCTCGGCGACCAGTTCCGGCTCAAGGCCTACCACGACCAGGTGCTGTCCTACGGCGCCCCGCCGGTGCGCTTCGTCCGCGAGATGATGCTGGACGAACCGATCCGCTGAAGCCGCGGCCGGGCGCCTCCCGGCCGCTCGAGTCCCCGTCTCCGATCCGCGGGCTTGGCCCCCGCGGGCCGGGCCGCTATGCTGCTGGCGTCCGGCCATGGGCCGGAATGTCGTTCACGGAGGGAGGTCGCGGGCAGGCAGTCATTCCAGGAGAGCATCGGGCGTGAGCATTTTCGATTCGGTCAAACGCTGGCGTGACGCCATGCGCCCGCGCGAGACGGCGGGCGCGCCACCTGCCGCAGCGCCGCTGCCGACTCCGCTTCCGCCCCGCCCGCCGACGCCCACGCCCGAAGAACTGGACGCGCTGGCCGAGTCCGTCACCCCGGAGGAGATCGCCGAGGCCGCGGTCGCGCCGCCCGCCATCGACGACGGCTACGAAGGCCCCGAGCGCCGCGAACGTCCGCGCACCCTTCCCCGCCCCGGCACCACGGTCCTCATCGTCGACGACTCGACGACCATCGTCGCCGTGCTGCGCAAGATGCTGCAGCAGAACGGCTACGAGACCTACGAGGCGTACACCGCCGAAGACGCGCTGGAATTCGCGCGGACGATGATCCCCGACCTGATCTTCCTCGACATCGTGCTGCCGGGCATGGACGGCTTCGCCGCACTGCGCACGCTGCGCCGCGAGCCGGCGACCAAGCAGGTGCCGGTGATCATGATCAGCGGCAACCAGCAGGCGACCGAGCAGTTCTACGTGCAGCGCATCGGCGCCGACGACTTCATGAAAAAGCCGTTCTCGCGCGCCGAGGTCTTCGCCCGCATCGAGCGCCTGCTCGACGGGGAAGGCATCCCGCGCCGCGCGACCGCCAGCACGCCGCCGGTCTCGGCCTACTGATCGGCCCGTCAGGCCTCGCCGCGCTCCGCGGCCGGCCGCTTGTGCGCTTCCTCGATCAATCGTTTGCGCAGGATCCGCACCTCGCCGACCATCAGCAGGCGCAGGTCGCGCACGATCGCCGCGGCCAGCACGGCGTCGGCCACGTCTTCGGCGCTGCGCGCATCGTCGTGCCAGTCCAGCCGGAACTCCTGGCCCTGCAGGCCACCGCCGTTGCTGAAGTCGATCTCGAAATCGAACACGACGCGGCGCTGCGGCGTCGCGCCGCCGTCGTCCGCACGCATCATCGTGGCGACCGCTGGCTGAGGACCACGCTGCCGAGGATCAGCGCGCCGGCGATCGCCATCGCCGGCGTCAGCGGTTCGTCCAGCAGCAGCCAGGCCCAGCCGACGCCGAACAGCGGCACGAGGTAGGTCGTGGTCGCCGCACGCGGCGCGCCGACCCGCGCGATCAGCCGGTAGTACGTGACGAACGCGATGCCGGTGCAGACGATGCCCAGCGCGGCCACCGCCGCCCACGCCTTCGCCGACACCGCATGCGCCGGCCACTGCGCGATCGCGAACGGTGCGGTCATCAATGCAGCGCAACTCAAGGTCGCCGCGGCGACCGCGGTCGCCGGCAGGCCCGCGCGATGGCGCGTCACGCGGTTTCCGCCCCCGCCGGACAGGCACGCCCCCCGCGTGCCGGCCGCGACCCGGCCGCCGCTCGACGCGCCCCCCCCCGAGCCCCC
>JBQCJG010000007.1:0-9458 GCA_051952955.1 Lysobacteraceae bacterium
AGCAGGCCGCGGGCCGCGAGGGACCGCCGCGGGGCCGCCCGAGCGACCGGCGCGGGCTCAGCGCCGGTCGCGGGGGTCCATGGGATCCGAGGTGTCCGCGTCGCGCAGTCGCGGGGCCTGCCGCACCGAGGGCGCGTCCGCCGCCGGCAGCAATTGGCCCGGGGCCTTGCGCGGCAGCCGGCGCACGGTGACGTCGAACCCTTCCGCAGTGGCCGCGTTCACCGTCACCCGGAACGAATAGTCCGGGGCGGTCCAGGTCTCGCCGACCTTGAACATGCTGCCTTCGTTGTTTGCGCGGTTCGCCGGCGGCGTATCGGCGTCGAGGCTCCACGCCGGCTCGCCGCGCGAGGTGTCGACCGAATGGATGATCACCGCGTCGCCGGCCAGCGCGGCCTCGTAGCTGCCGCCGCGCTTGCGCACTTCGACGACGTAGTAGCGCGACGGCACGGCCGGGTTGTTGAGCACCAGCATCTGCACGTTCTGCGAGCCGACCAGGCTGGCGCGGTCGATCGTCACCGACGGGATGGCGTTGCCCACCGCCAGCGTGCGCTTGCGCGCGGCGACCACCCAGCCGAGCCGATCGCGCGAATACATGCTGATGTGCTTGGGCAGCGTGCCGTAGGTGGCGTTGGCGACCCCGTTGTACCAGGTGTCGCTCATGTTGTCCCACGGGTTGTCGTACGGGTCGCTGTCGGCGTCGGAGTTGTTGGCGTGCGGCAGGCCGTAGCCGTGGCCCATCTCGTGGCACAGCGGCGCCAGGTTGCCGAACGACCACGGCGGATTCCACGTCGTGCTGAAGCACTTGTTCACGCCGTCGAGCGTGGCGCACTGGCCACCGCCCCAGGCATAGCCGTCGAGGTCGCCGTTGAACATCATGTTGATGCCCTGCACGCCGCCGTTCGCCGCGAAGTTGACGTTGGCGTCGTGGGCGGCCACGCAGTCGGTGAACAGCTGGTTGAGGTTGGCCTTGTCCTTGCCGTTCGCGTCCTTGGTGACGTAGTAGCTGCGCGGCTGCGGCAGCGTGGCCCAGCCGTAGGCGCCGCTGCCGGTCAGGTTGATCTGGCCGTAGGAGACTTCCTGCCAGTAGTGCCCGAGCTGGCCGGCGGCGGTGCCGTACTGGCCGAGGAAGAAGTCGCGGGTCTTCTGCTCGGTGGCGATGTCGCTGAACTTGCACATCAGCGTCACCCACACGGTGGTGCCGATGATCTTGGCGGGGAACTCCTTCGGCGAGGCGCCGGCGGCCTTCGCGGCCGACAGGTCGCCGACCGGCACGATCGCGTCGATCACCCGCGCCCCGGGCGCGCCGCCCTGGGGCGCGGCCGGCGCGGTCGAGACCGCGACGCGCTTGCCGAACAGCGACGCCAGGTCGCCCGCGGCGCGCTGCGCCTGGGCGGCGTCCAGCGGATGGCGCACGCCGGCGTCGTCGACCAGCGTGGCGGCGAACTTCGGGACCCCGACCTTGCCGGCGACCGGCGCGGCGTCGCCCCAGACCAGCTCCAGCCGGCCGATCATCGGGCCGGAGTCCGCCGCGGCGGCCGGCGCCCGGGTCCCGCGCGCATCGAGCAGGCTGCCCCGCGGCCCGGCCGAGGCCTGGGTCGAGGCGAGCAGGGCAAGGGAGATCGCGGCAAATGCGCGCAGGCTGGGCATGGCGGGGCTCCGCGGTCGACGGTCGGCGGGATCGTAGCACCGGGCGGCGGCCCGGGTCGCGACGGAAGTCCCGTTCGTCGTCCGGTAAGCTGTCCGCAACCGCCGTTGGTCGACCCGCCGCCCCCATGCCCCATCTCGAACTGACCCTGCGCTGCCGCGAGGCGGACCAGCCTCGCTACGAACACGCGCTGGAGGACGTCGGTGCGCTGGCGGTGACCCTGCTGGACGCCGAGGCCGAGACCCCGAACGAGCGCGCGATCCTGGAACCCGGCGTCGGCGAGATGCCGATCTGGGACGCGGTGTCGCTGTCGGCGCTGTTCGACGCCGACGCCGACCCGCTGCTGCTGCTGGCCGCGCTGGAGTCGTTCGATCCCGCGCTGGACTGGGGCAACGCCTCGTTCCGCAAGGTCGAGGACCAGGACTGGGTGCGGGCGTGGATGGACCAGTACGTCCCGCTGCACTTCGGCGCACGCACCTGGATCGTGCCGTGGAACCACGCCCTGCCCGAGGGCGCCGACGCGCCCGAGGCCGCCGTGGTGCGGCTGGACCCGGGCCTCGCGTTCGGCTCCGGCACCCATCCGACCACCGCGCTGTGCCTGCGCTGGCTGGACGCGCTGGCGGCCGACGGCGTGCTGCAGGGCCGCACCGTGCTGGATTTCGGCTGCGGCAGCGGCATCCTCGCGCTGGCGGCGCTGAAGCTGGGCGCGGCCCGGGCGATCGGCGTCGACAACGACCCGCAGGCGATCCTCGCCACCACCGACAACGCCGAGCGCAACGGCGTCGACGACCGCCTCGCGGTGCACCTGCCGCAGGACGCGCCGGCGGAGGCGTATCCGATCGTCGTCGCGAACATCCTCGCCTCCGCACTGGATGCGCTGGCCGAACTGCTGGCGTCGCGGGTCGCGCCGGGCGGACGGATCGCGCTGTCGGGCATCCTCGTCGGCCAGGAAGACGCGCTGGTCGTGCGCTACGCCGCGTGGTTCGACGACCTGCGCGTGGCGCAGGACGGCGACTGGGTGCGCATCGACGGCGTGCGCCGCGCGGCCTGACGGACGGACGAAGGCACGGACGGACAGGCGCGATGTTCATCAACTGCCCCTACTGCAAGGCGCTGGTGGCGACCGATCCGGTAACGGATCTCGCGCCGGTGCGCTGCCCGCACTGCGAGAGCCTGCTGCGACGCGATCCCGATGCGCCGCAGGACGACGACATGCAGCCGCCGCTCGATGTCGCCGCGCTGCTGCGCACGCCGGTCGCGGCGACGCCCGCAGGCGACATGGCCGGAGACACGGCCGACATCGCGCCCACCGACGCGGAACGAAGCGACGACGTGCCGGCCGAAGCGATCGTCGCGCAGGCACCACCGCGCGTCGCGACCGCACCCGCACACGTCGCGCCGCCTGCCCCCGTACGCGGGGCACGGCGCATGCCCAGCTTCGTGCATGCGCCCACGGCGCGCACCGGCCCGCGCGAACGCTGGCTGCCGCTCGCGATCGCCGCGCTGTGCCTCACACTCGTGCTGCAGCTGCTGCTCGCCGATCGCGCGCGCCTCGCCGCCGACGCGCGCTGGCGGCCCTTGCTGGGCACGCTGTGCGCTGCACTGCGCTGCGATCTGCCGCCGTGGCGCGAACCGTCGGCCTTCACGCTGGTCCAGCGCGACATCAGCCAGGATCCGCGGCGCTCCGGCGCACTGCGCGTGACCGCCACGTTCCGCAACGACGCGCGCTGGGCACAGCCCTGGCCGCAACTGCGGCTGACGCTGACCGACGCCAACGGCCGCGCCTCCGGCGAGCGCAGTTTCCGCGCCGAGGAATACCTCGGCGGCCCGCCCGACCAGCCGATGCTGGCCAGCGGCGAATCGGCATCGGTGGCGATGGACATCCTCGAACCCGCGTCCGACATCGTCGGCTACGATTTCGCCTTCCGCTGAAACACCGGGCGCGATCACGCCATCGCCGGCACGAATCCGCAACAATGTTCCGGGCACCCTGCGCCGGCATGTCGCCCGCAACGATGCCGATGTGATGCGCGTCTCCGAAGCACTGCGGCGGCACGGCGGGAATTGCCGCCCGGAACGCGAAATCGTCCAGTTCGCGGACATCGCGCGGACCTGCCGTGCGGCGCGCGCCATTCATCGGGAAGTCGCGCCGCATTCGGTCGATTCCGACGTGTTCACCATGGCGGCGCCCGGACGCCCACGCTAGACTCTGCGCCCCCTCCGCCCCCGGGCGAGCGGGCCGGCCAGGGACGGGGCCGCCGCGCACCTCCTCATCCGGATACCGTGCTTGAACGCCGAACGTCTCGACGCCGCCCATCGTCCCGCTCCGCAGCCGACGCTCCGCGACCACGTCGCGAAGGCCGTGCGCCGCTACCTGGGCGATCTCGACGGTGCCGACACCGAGAATCTCTACGAAGTCACGCTGCGCGAGATCGAGATCCCGCTGTTCGCCGAAGTGCTGCGCCACTGCGACGGCAACCAGAGCCGCGCCGCGGCGATGCTCGGGATCCACCGCGGCACGCTGCGCAAGAAGCTGAAGGACTACGGGCTGGCCTGAACGGCCTCCGCGACCCGACCCGATGGCCCGGCCGTCCCGCTGCGGGCGCCCCGGTATAATCGCGGCCTCCCCGCCGCACCCCTCCGCCCATGACCCGCCATCTCCCCGGCGCTCCGGTGACGCTCCGCCGCGCGCTGCTGTCCGTGTCCGACAAGACCGGCCTGATCGACCTCGCCCGTGCCCTCGCCGCCCGCGGCATCGAACTGGTCTCCACCGGCGGCACGGCGAAGGCGATCCGCGACGCCGGCCTGCCGGTGCGCGACGTCAGCGATCTCACCGGCTTCCCGGAAATGATGGACGGCCGCGTGAAGACGCTGCACCCGATGGTGCACGGCGGCCTGCTCGGCCGCGCCGGCATCGACGACGCGGTGATGGCCGAACACGGCATCGGCGCGATCGACCTGCTGGTGCTGAACCTCTATCCGTTCGAGCGCGTCTGCGCCGATGCGGACAGCACGATCGAGGAGATCATCGAGAACATCGACATCGGCGGCCCGGCGATGCTGCGCTCCGCGGCGAAGAACTACGCCCGCGTCGCCGTCGTCACAGATCCGGCGCAGTACGACGCGCTGCTCGCCGAACTCGACGCGCACGACGGCGCCGTCGGCGCCCGCACGCGCTTCGCGCTGTCGGTCGCCGCGTTCAACCGGGTCGCGCAGTACGACGCGTTCATCGGCAATTACCTGTCCGCGCTGCAGGACGACGGCGACCTCGCGCTGTTTCCCGCACAGCAGAACAGCAACTTCGTGAAGGTGATGGACCTGCGCTACGGCGAGAATCCGCACCAGCAGGCCGCGTTCTACCGCGACCTGTGGCCGGTGCCCGGCACGCTGGCGACGTTCTCCCAGTTGCAGGGCAAGGAACTGAGCTACAACAACCTCGCCGATGCCGACGCCGCGTGGGAATGCGTGCGCCAGTTCGGCACCACGACGCCGGCGTGCGTGATCGTCAAGCATGCCAACCCCTGCGGGGTGTCGGTCTCGGCCAGCGCGCTCGAGGCGTACGAACACGCCTACGCCACCGACCCGACCTCGGCCTTCGGCGGCATCCTCGCGTTCAACGTGCCGGTCGACGGCGCGACGATGAAGACCATCCTCGACCGCCAGTTCGTCGAGGTGCTGATCGCACCCGGTTACGCCGACGAGGCGCTGGCCTACGCGAAGAAGAAGGCCAACGTGCGCGTGCTGCGCATCGCGCACGGCGACGGCCGCAACAACATGGACGTCAAGCGCGTCGGCTCCGGCCTGCTGATGCAGACCGCCGACATCCGCGAAGTCGCCGAGGACGAACTGAAAGTCGTCACGAATCGCGCGCCGACCGAGGCGCAGCGCGCCGACCTGCTGTTCGCGTGGCGCGTGGCGAAGTTCGTGAAGTCGAACGCCATCGTCTACGCGAAGGACCTGCACACGATCGGCGTCGGCGCCGGCCAGATGAGCCGGGTGTATTCCGCGCGCATCGCCGGCATCAAGGCCGACGACGCCGGCCTCGTCGTGCCCGGTTCGGTGATGGCCAGCGACGCCTTCTTCCCGTTCCGCGACGGCATCGACGCCGCCGCGCAGGCCGGCATCGCCGCCGTCATCCAGCCCGGCGGCTCGATGCGCGACCAGGAAGTGATCGATGCCGCCGACGAACACGGCCTCGCCATGGTGTTCACCGGCGTGCGGCATTTCCGGCACTGAGCCGGCCGCCGCCGCGTCAGCAAGCAGCAAGCATGAAAACCAGGAAGTTCCCTTGCCCCCACAGGAGTCCGCATGTCCCGCTTCCGCATCGTCGTCCTCGCCCTGCTCATGGCCTCCAGCGTCTTCGCCGCGCATGCGCGGGACAGCGCAAGCGCCGAAGACAAGGCGCAGCAGAAGAACGAGAAGTTCCTCGCCATGTTCGAAGGCATGTGCCCGCGCATGCTCAAGAACCAGTTCGCGAAGAATCCGGATTTCGCCGATCTGGGCCCCGGCGTGGTCCAGAGCATCAGCGGCGATACCTGCGGCTGTTTCCTCGATGAACTGCACACGCGGTCCCCGGCGGACGTCGATGCGCTGTTCAAGGAAAAGGCCCGTACCGCCGAGATCGAGACGATGGTCACCCGCTGCGCGTTCCGCAGCATGAAGCCGCACGTCGCCGGCATGTGCCAGGAGCACGTGCGCGCCGCCGGGATGGACGCCGCCGAGAGCGGTCCGGTGTGCGACTGCGTGCAGGCGCGCATCGGCGACGCCGACGACGCCACCGTGGCGCAGCTGATCGCCAGGGACGACGACCGCGGTTTCGAGTCGCTGGTGAGCGCGTGCAGAACCTCGAAGTGACGCCGGCAGACCGGCGACCGCGCGCATGCCGAGACAGGCCATGCGCGCGGTCGCGCGTTCCGCGACCATCTCGCTGCCGCGGCGTCGGTCCGCGATCCTCCGGAGATCCCGCATGAAGCGACTGCCCCTCTGCCTCGCCGTCGTCGGCATGGCAACCGCGTTCGCCGCCGCATCCGCGACGCCGGTGTCGCCCACGCCGCGCCCGCCATCCAGCCCGCTCACCACGCCGGCCGCCGGCACCGTCACCGATGCCGAGGTCCTGCGCCTGCTGCGCACGGCCTATCCCGGCGAAGCGGTGTCGCTGAAGAGCGAATGGCGGGCCAGAGACGCGCATCGCGCCAACGACGAGCCCCCGCCGTCGGTGCGCACGGTGTGCGCGGATTCGGGCGCGCAGACATATGGCCCGCGACTCGTCGCCGTGTGCGCCAGCTTCGAGGACGCCGGCCACGCGCAGCCGGGCGAAGTCGACCTGTTCCAGCTGCTCGACCCGCGCGGCGCGCAGATGCAGGCGCGCATCGGCGCGCGCGAACGCGGCCTGCAGAGCGGCGGCTGGGGCTCGCCCGGCGACGTGAAGCTGGTGGAGATCGGCAGCGGTCGCACCGCGTTCGCGCTGTCCAGCGGCTTCACCAACATGGGCTGGACCACCGAAAGCGTGTCGCTGCACCAGGCCGACGACGACCGCTTCGTCGAGCGCCTGACGTTCGCGACCCATCTCGACAACAGCGGCGACTGCGATCCCGACGGCGACCGCGGCTGCCGCGCACGCTCGGTGTCGCTCGACTGCACCCTGCGCGTCGATCCCGCGAAGGCCGACCGCGGCTTCTATGCACTGAGCATCGACGTCGCCGGGGAACGCGCGGGCCGCAAGGTCGAGCGCAGCATCCCGACGACGTTCGACGGCACGCGCTATCGCGCCGCCCCCCGCGCGCTGGTGCGGGACGGGTGCGACCAGGACGGGTGATCGACGCATGACCCGCAGCGCCCATCCTGCGATCCGCGACGCGACGGACGCCGACTTCGACCGGATCGTCGCGCTGAACGCCGCGGTGGTGCGCGAGACCAGCGCGATGACGCTCGACGACCTGCGCCGGCTGCACGCGCTCGCCTTCCACCATCGGGTGGCGACCGTCGACGGCGCGGTCGTCGCCTTCCTGCTGGCCATGCGCGATGGCGCGGCGTACGCCAACGACAACTTCGGCTGGTTTTCCAGCCGCTATCCCCGGTTCGTCTACGTCGACCGCATCGTGGTCGACGCCGCGGCGTCCGGGCTCGGCATCGGCCGGCGGCTCTACGACGATCTTTTCGCGCGCGCGCGGGCGGAGGACATCGGCGTCGTCGCCTGCGAATACAATCTGGACCCGCCGAATCCCGCCTCGAAGGCGTTCCACGACCGGTTCGGGTTCGCCGAAGTCGGACGGCAGCGCGTCGCCGGCGGCAGCAAGCTCGTCTCTCTGCAGATCGCATCTCCCACGGAGCCCGCAGCCCCATGAAACTCCTCGTCATCGGTTCCGGCGGCCGCGAACACGCCCTCGCCTGGAAGCTCGCGCAGTCGCCACGGGTGGACGAAGTGCTGGTCGCGCCGGGCAACGCCGGCACGGCGACGGAGGCGAAGTGCCGCAACGTCGCGGTGAAGGCGACCGACCTCGACGGCCTCGTCGCGCTGGTGCGCGCCGAAGGCGTGGCGGTGACGGTGGTCGGGCCGGAGGCGCCGCTGGTGGCGGGCGTGGTCGACCGCTTCCGCGCCGAAGGCCTGCGCGTGTTCGGGCCGACCGCGGCCGCGGCGCAGCTCGAAGGCAGCAAGGCGTTCGCGAAGGATTTCCTCGCGCGCCACGGCATCCCGACCGCGTACTACGCGGTGCACACCGACGTCGACGCCGCACTCGCCTACCTTCGCGAGAAATCCATTGAAAGCGGGGGCGCACCGATCGTGGTGAAGGCCGACGGCCTGGCCGCGGGCAAGGGCGTGATCGTGGCGATGACGCTGGACGAGGCCGAGGCCGCGGTGCGCGACATGCTGTCGGGCAACGCCTTCGGCGCCGCCGGCGCGCGCGTGGTGATCGAGGAATTCCTCGACGGCGAGGAGGCGAGCTTCATCTCGATGGTCGACGGCGTTACCGCGCTGCCGATGGCGACGTCGCAGGACCACAAGCGCGTCGGCGACGGCGACACCGGCCCCAACACCGGCGGCATGGGCGCGTACTCGCCCGCGCCGGTGGTCACGCCCGAGGTGCATGCGCGCGTGATGCGCGAGGTCGTCGAGCCGACCGTGCGCGGCATGGCCGCCGACGGCGTGCCGTTCACCGGCTTCCTCTACGCGGGGCTGATGATCGACGCAAGCGGCGCGCCGAAGGTGATCGAATTCAACGTGCGCTTCGGCGACCCGGAAACGCAGCCGGTGATGCTGCGCCTCGACAGCGATCTGCTGGACCTCGTCGAGGCCGCGATCGACGGCCGCCTGCACGAGGTCGAGGCACGCTGGAATCCGCAGCCGTCGCTGGGCGTGGTGATGGCGGCGTCGCCCTACCCCGAGACGCCGCGCACCGGCGACGTCATCCACGGCCTCGACGCGCCGCAGCCGGCGCACGCCAGGGTCTTCCACGCCGGCACCGCGCTGGACGATACCGGCCGCGTCGTCACCGCCGGCGGCCGCGTGCTGTGCGTCTGCGCCCGCGGCGACACCGTCGCCGACGCCCAGCGCGAGGCCTACGCCGCGCTGGCGAAGATCGGCTGGGACGGCGAATTCCACCGCAGCGACATCGGCTGGCGGGCGGTGGCGCGGGAACGGGGTTGAAGCATTGGGCATTCGGATGGTCCCGATGCCACGGCAACATCCGTAAGCCGGTCTGATCTTGATCTGCCGGGGCCCCTGGTCGCGACAGGGTTCGCGGATCAGGCCCGAAGCGCTTGCCCCGGACTTGATCCGGGGGCGCGCGGCAGGCGGCCGCGCATGCTTTGAACA
>JBQCJG010000008.1:0-6262 GCA_051952955.1 Lysobacteraceae bacterium
CGCCTCGGCCGGCAGCGCCTGCACGTCGGCCGCAC
The DNA here is from genome assembly GCA_051952955.1 of Lysobacteraceae bacterium. Taxonomy (GTDB): domain Bacteria; phylum Pseudomonadota; class Gammaproteobacteria; order Xanthomonadales; family Xanthomonadaceae; genus Lysobacter_I. Next base: position 36 of record JBQCJG010000008.1, read on the forward strand.
CGGCCGCACGCAGCGCCTGCGCCAGCGCGTCGGCCGGCGACGCCGCGTCGTGCACCAGCAGCCAGCGGCCGCCGGTGCGGAGCGGCGCGCGCGCCGCCGGCTGCCAGCGCCAGGCGTAGAGCCAGTCGTCGACCTCGCGCAGGTCGTCGCGCTGCTTGCGGGTCAGCGCCTGCGCGCGCACGCCCTGCGCCGAGGCGATCAGCCGGCCCGCGTCGTCGAACAGCACGATGTCGCCGCGGATCAGGCCGTTGCCGGCGTGCTGCAGGCCGCCGTGGCACCAGAACGCATCGCCGGTGGGGCGATGCAGCACCAGCCGGTCGATGCCGGTGGGGCTTTAGAGGTCGTTGTCGCCGCGCGCGGTGAGCGTGGTCAGGATCGACTGCAGCGAGGCGTCGAACAGCGCGGGGTGCAGCCGTTCGTTGCCGCGGTCGCGGGCGATCGCCTGCGGCCGCTCGATGCGGGCGAGCACGCGCTCGCCGCTGTCTTCCAGCCAAAGCCCGCGCACGCCCTGGAACGCGGGGCCGTAGCCGAAGCCGCGCAGGCGCATGTTCGCGTAGTGGTCGTCGCCGGCGGTGTGGCGCGTGCAGCGCTGCTGCAGCGCGGCGAGGTCGATGGCGACATCGCCGTCGTCCGCGCCGGCGCGGCCGATGCGGCCGAGCGCGTGCAGCGTCCAGTCGTCGCCGTCGGCCTTGCGGCTGTGGACGGAGAATTCGCGGCGACGCGCGTCGCTGGCGACGTGCACGTCGGCGGAGCCGCCGTGCTCGACCATCAGCGCCTGGCGGAAGCTCAGGTCCTCGAGCACCGCCGGCTGCGCGCCGTCCAGCGCGGCCTGCACCGCGAGACCGATCTCGACGTAGCCGGCGCCGGGCAGCAGCACCGCGCCCTGCACCAGGTGATCCGGCAGGTAGGGCACGGTGTCGCCGTCCAGCGCGTAGCGCCAGGCACGTTCCGGCTGGTCCAGCGCCTCGCCGATCAGGCCGGCCGCGCCGTCGCGGCGCGGTGCGGCGACGCGCGCAGCGGCCGCCGTGGCGGAACCGTTCGCGGCGGCGTCGACCGCCGCGGGCGCGAGCCCGGGCAGCCAGTGCGGCTCGCGCTGCCACGGGTACGACGGCAGGCGCACGAAGCGGCCCGCCGGCGCCCAGCGCGGCCAGCGCAGCGTGTGCCGGGTGGCGAGCGCGGCGAAGGTGCGCGCCCAGCCGGCGTCGTCCGCCAGCGGCTGCAGGCCGGCCATCGCGATCTCCGCCTCGCCCAGCACGACGATGTCGGCCTCGGCGAGGTCTTCGCGCAACGCGAGGCGGGCGCGGAGATCGCCGCGCGCGGCGGGATCGATCGCGGCGAGGTCGGGATCCTCGCCGGCCGCGAACAGGCCGTGGGCCGCGTAGTGGACGTGGGACTGCGCGGGAGGCCTGCCCGCGAGCCAGGCGGGGATGTGGTCGAGCGGCACGGCGTCGAGCGCGGCGAGCGCGGCGAGCTGGCCGATGCCGTCGGCGACCAGCGCGCCGGCGCTGGCCACGATGTCGTCGATCATCGGCGCGAGCAGCGCGTACTGCAGCGCGAAATGCCGCGCCGGGAATGCAGGATCGCCGGCCGCGACCGGCGCGGCGCCGTCGAGCGCATCCAGCGCCGGCAGGGCGACGCCGGCGGCGTCGAAGACGCGCCGGGCGCGCTCCCACGCCGCGGGGGCCGCGGCGGTGGCGCGCAGCGCGGTGGCCGCCGTCGCCGGGATCGCGTCGAGCGCCGGCAGCACGGCGACGAGGCCGTGGCGCGAGGCGCGCACGCGCGCGGAGAGTACGTCGGGATGCGCGTCGCCGGCGGCGATCGCGCGCAGCGCGGCGATCGCGTCCGCGCGATCGCGCACCAGCGCGACCGCGCGCAGGTCGTGCACGCCGCGGCGCGCGATCGCGGTGGCGCAGGCGTCGGCGAGCGCCAGGCCGGGATCGGCCTCGAACGCATCGGCATGGCGCGCGGCGACCTCGCGCAGCGCGGGCTCGGAGCGCGCGCTCAGCAGCAGCGCGTGGACGGCGGGCGCCGGCGTCGGTGCCGGCGCGGGCTGCGCCGGTGCCGATTCGACCACGACGTGCGCGTTGGCACCGCCCAGGCCGAAGGAACTCACGCCGCCGATGCGGCGACCGTCGACCGCGTCCCACGGCGACAGCCGGGTGTTCACCCGCAGCGGGATGCGGTCGAACGGGATGTGCGGATTGGGCGCGTCGAACCAGAGGCTCGGCGGGATCTGCCCGCGGGCCGCGCCCAGCGCCAGCTTGATCAGGCCGGCGATGCCGGCCGCGGCCTCGAGGTGCCCGAAGTTCGTCTTCACCGAACCGACCAGGCACACCGGGCGCTCACCGTCGCGGGTCAGCACCGACGCCAGCGCATTGGCTTCGATCGGATCGCCGATCAGCGTGCCGGTGCCGTGCAGCTCGATGTACTGCAGCTCTCGGCCGGAGACGCCGGCGTGGGCGTAGGCCGCGCGCAGCAACGCTTCCTGCGCCCAGCGGTTGGGCTGGGTCATGCCGTTGCTGCGGCCGTCGTGGTTGACCGCACCGCCGCGGACGACGGCATGGATGCGGTCGCCGTCGGCCTGCGCCCGCGACAGCGGCTTGAGCACGATCACGCCCGCGCCTTCCGCGCGGCCGATGCCGTCGGCGGCGGCGGAGAACGTCTTGCAGCGGCCGTCCGCGGCGGCGAGCCCGGCCTTGGTGTAGAACACGTTGATCGACGGATCGAGGATGACGTTCACGCCGGCGGCCAGCGCCAGCGTCGACTGTCCCGACCACAGGCTCTGGCACGCCTGCAGCACCGCCACCAGCGACGACGAGCAGGCGGTGTCGATGGTGATGCTCGGCCCGCCCAGGTCGAACTGGTACGACACGCGGTTGGCGAGCATGCCGAGGCCGCCGCCGGAGCCGGTGTGCGTGTCCACGCGGCGGTAGTCGTCGCCCAGCTGCAGCCGGAAGTAGTCGTTGGTCATCGCGCCGACGAAAACCGCGGTGTCCGAACCGGCCAGCGCGGCCGGCGCGATGCCCGCGTCGTCGAAGGCATCGCAGACCAGCTCCAGCAGGATGCGCTGCTGCGGATCCATCTGCGCCGCCTCGCGCGGCGCGATGCCGAAGTACGCGGCATCGAAACCGGCGACGTCGTCGAGGAAGCCGCCGGTGCGCGCGGTGGTGCGCCCCGGCGCCTTCGGATCGGCGTCGTGGTAGGCCGCGACGTCCCAGCGATCCGGCGGGATCGGCCCGACCGCGTCGCGACCTTCGCTCAGCAGCGTCCAGAACGCCTCCAGCGACGGCGCGCCCGGGAACCGGCAGGCCATGCCGGTGATGGCGATGGGCTCCAGGACAGGCGTGCTCATCTGCCTGCCGCCTTCAGGTCGGAGAGATGCGTCGCCAGGCGGGCGATCGTCGGGTAGTCCCAGATCAGCGTCGGTTCGAGGCGCACGCCGAGCCAGTCCTCGATGTCGGCGGTCATTTCGACGGTGGCGATCGAATCCAGTTCGAAGTGCGAGAACGGGCGTTCGATGTCGATCGCGGCCGGCGACATCTGCGCAAGCTTCGCGACGTAGTCGGCGAGCCAGCGTTCGATCTGCGCGCGCGGCATCGGCATCGGGCGGGCGGCGGGCATCCTGTCCAGAGCGAGTTGGGCGACCATGGGCATGCTTCCTTGTCTGCTGTGCGGGGGGAGGGTGGCGCGGATCGCGCGATGTGCGTCAGGCGGGGTCTGTCATGCGATTTCCGCGATCGGGGCGGCGGCGTGGCCGGCCAGGGTGTCGAGTTCGCCGGCGAGGTAGAGCGCGCGGCACTGGTTGCGCTGGACCTTGCCGCTGCTGGATTTCGGCAGTGCGCCCGGCCGGATCAGCACGACGTCGCTGACCAGGATTTCGTGCGCCTCGACGATCTGGCGGCGGATGCTGCGCACCAGTTCCTCGGGATCGATCCGGCGCATGCTGGTGCGCGCGACCTCGGCGACGACCACGACGCGCTCCTGCTGCGTCGCCTCGTCACGGAAGCCGAAGGCCGCGGCGCCGGCGGGATTGAGCGCGGGATCGGCCGCTTCCACCGTGGCCTCGATGTCCTGCGGGTAGTGGTTGCTGCCGCGGACGATGATCACGTCCTTGATCCGGCCGGCGATGTACAGCAGGCCGTCCTTCACGAAGCCGAGGTCGCCGGTGCGCAGGAACGGGCCTTCCTCCGGGCGACCCGCGATGCGCGCGCGGAACGTGTCCTCGCTCTGCTCCGGGCGGTTCCAGTAGCCCTGGCCGATGCTCGGGCCCGACACCCAGATCTCGCCGACGACGTCCGCGGCGCAGGCGATGCGGGAATCGGGATCGACGATCCGCACCGATTGCCCCAGCGCCTCGTGCATCGGGCCGCAGGCGACGATCGTCTGCGCGAGCGCAGCGTCCGCCTGCGGCACGATCCGGCCCTGCTTCAGCGCGTCCTTGTCGACCGTCTGGTGCACCAGCGTCTCGCCCGACGGCGGGTGCCCCAGCGAGACCACCAGCGTCGCCTCCGCGAGGCCGTAGCCGGGCATCAGCACGCGGCGATCGAAGCCGCTGCCCGCGAACGATGCGGCGAAGCGCTCCAGCGTCGCCAGACGCACGGGCTCGGCGCCGCTGAACAGCGCCTTCCAGCACGACAGGTCGAGCTCGGCCTTCTGCGCCTCGGTGACTTTTTCCACGCACAGGTCGAAGGCGAAATTCGGTGCGCCGCAGAGATACGCGCGATAGCGGTCCACCGCCTTGAGCCAGCGCAGCGGACGCTGCAGGAACGCGGCGGGCGTCATGAACGCGCAGTGCGTGCCGAGCCACACCGTGGCCAGCATCTTCGCGATCAGGCCCATGTCGTGGTAGATCGGCAGCCAGCTGACGATCGGCGTGTCGCTGTTCGTGCCGAGCGCCGTCTGCAGGATCGTCTGGTTGTGCGAGAGATTGCCGTGGCTGACCATCACGCCCTTCGGCAATCCGGTCGATCCCGAGGTGTACTGCAGGAACGCGATCGTGCCCGCGTCCAAGCCCGGTGGCGTCCACAGGCCGGCATCGGCCGGATCCACGTCGTCGCTGCAGACGAAGGTCAGCGCGGCCAGCGCCGGCTGGTCGGCGATGGCGTCGTGCTTGTGCGCGACGCGCCGGCTCGAGTACAGCGCGACGGTCGGCGCGCAATCGCGCGCGATCGCTTCCAGGCGCTGGTTGTGCTTCGTGCCGCGCGGCGGGAACAGCGGTACCGCCACCAGGTCCGCGCACAGGCAGGCGAAGAAGCCGACCATGTAGTCGATGCACGGCGGATACAGCAGCAGCACGCGTTCGCGCGGCGCGCAGCGCTGGCGCAGCCGCGCCGCGAGCGCGAGGACGCGATCGCGGAACTGGAGGTACGTGCAGGTCTCCGCCGCGTCCTCGCCGTTTTCCAGGAACGTGTACGCGACGGCATCGCCGTTGCGTTCCGCCCTTTCCTGCAACAGCCGCACCCAGTCGGTCGCGGCATCCGGTGTCCAATGTGCAGCCATGCGCGTCCACCTCTCCTTCGACGCGCGTTCGGGGCGCGTCGTCCGTCCATGCACGGCGCATGCGCGCCGTCGTCTGTGTGATCACGTGCGTCGCACCCCCCGAGGCGCCGACGCTTCATCGAATCGATGCGACCGCCGCGCGACCGCATCGTCGCGTCGACGATGCGGAATCCGTGTTGCGTTCGATCGAGAGGCACGTTGTCCGGACCCGTCCCTGTCCGTCGGCGTTGGCGCCGCGTTGCCTTCGTTCCTCGATTCAGAGTGTATGGCTGTGATGTCTGCAGTTTCGTTGCACAAACAATTCCCTACACACCGATACATTCGGATACACGAGCATCGCGTCGAAGCCATCGTCATCGCGCACGCATCGCACCGGCGCGCGGATCGGCCCCGCAAAAAAGGCGCGCAATCCCGAGGAAATGCGCGGAAACACGCGCGCATGCGCGATGCGTCGGAAGCGCCGGCGCGCGTCGCCGCGCACGTAGCGCCGGCACGACATGCGGATACATGCGCACGACACGGCGACACGCCTCGCGACGATTGCATCCGCGCGATGCGTCGCGCAGCGACGACGCGATCGCGACCGCAATCGTCGCCGAAGCGGCATGCGACCGCGGATGCGGCGAACCCGCTCGCGACCCGATCGCGGCGCGCGGCGACCCGGGCCCGCGACGAGGCACCGCGATGGGCAGCGCCCCCTCCCCCCTGCCGAAAGTACTAGACAAATT
>JBQCJG010000009.1:0-6820 GCA_051952955.1 Lysobacteraceae bacterium
CAACGGCTTCAACGTCGGCCACCTGAAGCTCGCGCTGGGCGACGTGAACCTGTGCAACGCGACGCCGGGGTGCGTGCCGCTCGACCTGTTCGGTGGCGAGGGCCGTCCGATCACGCCGGAGATGTTCAACTACATCGAGGCCGACCAGCACGACACCTCCAAGCAGGTGCTCGACCTCGTGACCGCCAACCTGACCGGCGATCTCTGGTCGATGGGCAATCGCAACGCGGGCTTCGCGGTGGGCTTCGAGCACCGTCGCTACCAGGGCGACTTCACGCCCGATCCGCTGCGCCAGACCGGCGAATCGCAGGACTCCTTCGCTTCGCCGATCTCCGCCAGCTACGACGTGAAGGAAGTCTACGGCGAGTTCAACTTCCCGGTCCTCGCCACCCTCGACCTGACCGCCGCGGTCCGCTGGTCCGACTATTCGACCTTCGGCAGCGCCACGACCGGCAAGGTCGGTTTCCGCTGGCAGCCGATCGAGGACCTCGTGGTCCGCGGTACCTACTCGCAGGGCTTCCGCGCCCCGAACCTGGGCGAGCTGTACGGTCTGACCCAGTTCGGCGCCACCCTGACCGACCTCTGCGGTTCCACCGGCAGCCCGGGTCCGGCCAAGCCGGAATATGCGGCCGGCTGTGCCGCGCAGGGCGCCCCGGCGACTTTCGAGCAGGCCAACACCCAGATCACCACCTTCACCGGCGGCAATCCGGATCTGGATGCCGAGAAGTCCGACAGCTGGACGCTCGGCGTGGTCTACAGCCCCGGCTGGGGCGAAGACCAGGCGTGGTCGCGCAAGCTCGATTTCGAACTGGGCTACTACGACCACAAGATCGATGGCGCCATCCAGGCCCAGGATCTGCAGTCGCTGCTGGCGACCTGCCTGCGCGCCGGTGGTACGCCGGCGGACTCGTCGGCCTGCGCACCGTTCTCGCGCCAGGCCAGCGGCAATCTCAACCCGCCGAACAACTTCCTGCAGAACTTCGGCACGGTGAAGACCAGCGGCGCCGACCTCAAGGTCAACTGGCTGAGCCCGGATTGGTCCTTCGGCAGCCTGAGTGCCTCGCTGCAGACGACCTGGGTGCGTGAGTACAAGGCGGTCGATGGCGATGGCAACGTGAATGCGCGGTCGGTCGGCATCGAAGTCGGCGACAGCGCGATTCCGGAGTGGCAGACGAACGTCCAGCTCGGCTGGCACAAGGGCAACTTCGACGCGACCTACGGTCTCCGCTACATCGATGCGGTGGAAGAAGACTGCAACGGTGCGACGATCTCCACCGTCCCGAACTGCCTGAACGCCCGTGCGGTGAACACGCTCGGCGCCGTGACCTACCACGACGTGCAGTTCTCGTGGAACCACGCGCTGTTCGAGGGCCTGAAGCTGTCGGTCGGCGGCAACAACGTGTTCGGCAAGGAACCGCCGGTCTGCGTGACCTGCTCGCTCAACGGCTACGACGCCGGCACGTACGACCTGCCGGGCGCCTTCTGGTACGTCAGCGCCGACTACCGGTTCTGATAAGTACTGTTCGGTCTGTCGCGAAGATGGGGCGAAAGCCCCATCTTTGTTTTAATTATTTCTTTCGGCCATTTTTGAAGGAAGAGAGTTGCCTCATGAAGATCTCGTCCGCTTTCCTTTTCTCTGCACTTGCCGTTGCATTTGCTTATGGCGCTGTTGCGCATGCGCAGAGCATGGGATGGGGCGAGGAATATGCCCAGCTCGCCAAAGCCCGTGAAAGCTTGCCGACATTGCAGAGCAATGCGTTCGGCGAAAATGTGAATTTGTACGATGGCGCGACTATCTTCAAGACAACGGATGTTTCGTTGCCTGGCAACAGTGATCTCCCCGTCGAGTTGACGCGGACGTGGGATCTTCAGAACCAGCAACAGTCGCAGCTTACTTTGGGCGATTGGGAGATCGACGTTCCCAACCTCAACAGTGTTTTCCTTTCCGGTACGGGCTGGCCCGGTGATCGGTGTACGCAGGCGACTGCGCCCCCTGGTGTCGCAGTCAGCAGTCCGCCGAACTATGCGGTCGTGCAGACATGGCAGTTCTGGAGTGGCTATCACTTGGAGGCGGGTGATGCCGGTAACGGACTGCTTCTTTCCAAGACAAACGATCCCAAGCTGCCAATGCCTTCGCCTTCACTGGGCGCAACGTCACCATGGGTCACGAAAGATGGATGGCGCTTTGCCTGCTTGCCCAATCTGCAGCGAGGCAATGGCGAGGGCTTTGTCGGCATTTCCCCGAATGGTGTCAAATACACGTTTGACTGGGCGGTGCAGCAGTCCCAGCGCACGCTCATCAAACGCGGGGTTCAACCTAATTTCTTCTTCATTATCCCGCGAGTCACTATCCGGATCTACGCAACGAAGATCGAGGACCGGCACGGGAACTGGGTCCGTTACGAGTGGCAGGACGACCGCCTTCAAAGGATCTATTCCAACGACGGCCGAGAGATCGTCCTTGCCTACGATGCTCAGGGGCGCTTGGCCAGCGCCTCGGCAAACGGAAGGACTTGGTCGTACGCCTATGCCGCGTATCCAATTTCCCAGGTCGATCAGTACTATTTAAGTCAAGTCGATCTTCCCGATGGCAGTCGATGGCGTTACGACGCATCGGCGTTCGTGCGGCGCATCGTTTACAAGAAAGGTGCGTACGATTCTTTCAGGGACGGTGAAGGATATCTGCTTCAGAACTTTGGTTATTGCAATTTCGATCGAGTTTTTGATGGCGGTGGCGGCGTTTATGCGGTCACGCATCCTTCCGGCGCTCGAGCGGAATATCAATTCTCTCCTGTACGCCACGGACGCAAGAACGTTCCGGAAAACTGCATGGATGCCGGGGACACTCCAAAGGGGGCGAATAATTTCTATCCGCTTCACTGCGATGTCTTGTCCATCATTTCTAAGCGAATCACGGGGCCGGGGCTGAGCCAATCCCTGTTTCAGTACGCATACGCCGGCATTGATCCAGGTTATGCGGTAACGAGCGACCCCTCGAGCAATCAGATCCTCAATGCCACACCTGTCCCAAACTTCAAGACCGTCACGGTCACTTATCCTGACGGAAGTCAGCATGTAAACGTGTTCGGCCGTGATTACGGTGTCAATGACGGCCAGTTGCTGCGAGGCGAGATATTCAAATCAGGCGTGTCGCAAAAGGTAGAAACGTATCAGTATGTTTCTGAAGTCCAAGCTCCGGCGCAGAGCTTCCCCGCTACGTTCGGCAGTCCTCTGCTGTCAACGATAGATTCGCTGTCTGCAGCTGCGCTTCGGCCGATTGTCAAGACGACGATCACCCAGGCAGGCGATGCCTTTGCCACCGAGATTCCGTCTTGCGCAGCCGGAGCGCTGTGCTTCGATGCATTTGGCCGTCCAACGACTGTTAGGAAATCCAGCACGTTGGGTACGCTGAAAACCGATGTGACCGAATATCAGGATGATTTTGCCCTCTGGGTGCTAGGCCAGCACAAGCGTGGCTATAACTCCGAAACGGGAGTAACGGAGTCCGAGGTCACTTACAACGCGATGGCGCTGCCTTGGAAGGTGTATCGCTTCGGCAAGTTGCAGCAGACCCTGACCTACAACGCCGACGGGACCCTGGCGACTGCAGCGGACGGAGCCGGTAACACCGCGACCTATTCCGGCTGGAAGCGAGGAATTCCCCAGTCGATCCTCAACCCCGATGCCACCACGCAGTCGGCCACGGTCGACGACAACGGCTGGATCACCTCCGTCACCGACGAGAACGGCTACGTCACCGGCTACGGCTACGATGCCATGGGCCGCATGGCCAGCATCGTGCACCCGACCGGTGACACGCTCGTGGGCGGCGCCACGGCCTACCATTCGACGTGGGCGAACTACCGCGCCCTGACGGACACCGACTGGAAGCCGAGCGGTGTCTCCACCGGCCAGTGGCGCAAGCTCGAGGGAACAGGCGACCACATCGCCGTGACCTATTACGACGCGATGTGGCGTCCGGTCCTCACCAACGAATACGACCAGAACAACATCACATCGACGCTGCGCGCCGTGCGCACGGAGTACGACACCAGCGGCCGCAAGAGCTTCGAGTCCTATCCTGCCTCGGTGATCGTGCCGGGTTCCACCGGCATCCGCACGTTCTACGACGCGCTGGATCGCGTCACCCGAGTCGAGCAGGACAGTGAGCTTGACGTGTTGGCGACCACGACCGAATACCTCGCCGGCCTCAAGACCCGCGTCACCAATCCGCGCGGACAGCAGACCACGACGAGCTTCCTGGCGTGGGACCAGCCGGGCTACGACCTGCCGATCCTCAGCGAACAGCCCGAGGGCAAGGTCATCCAGATCGCGCGCCATCCGCAGTTCGGCTGGCCGCTGTCGATGACCCAGCGCAATGCGGCCAACACGCTGTCGCAAACCCGGCGCTACGTCTACGACGGCAACGCGCAGTTGTGCAAGACGATCGAGCCGGAGACCGGCGCGACCGTCACCGGCTACGACGCCGCGGGCAATCCCGTCTGGTCCGCTTCGGGTCTCGATGCCACCACGTACGGCTCCACGACCGATTGCCAGTACGCAGCGGCCAACGCCAGCGGCCGCGCGACCACGCGGACGTACGACGCGCGCAACCGCCTGTCGCAGCTGAGCTTCCCGGACGGCCGCGGCAACCAGATCTGGACCTACACGCCCGACGGCAAGCCCGCGAGCGTGACCGCCTACAACGGTCCCGGCAACACGCTGCCCGTGGTGATGGCCTACACCTACAACCACCGCCGCCTGCTGACCGGCGAGTCGGTCAGCCAGACCGGAAGTCCTGCCTACACCTGGACCATCGGCAACGCCTACGACGCCTACGGCAACCTGGCCTCGCAGACCTACCCGACCGGACTGACGGTGGACTATGCGCCGAACCCGCTGGGCCAGGCGACGAAGGCTGGCAGCTATGCGACCGGTGCGCAGTACTACCCTAACGGCGCGCTGAAGCAGTTCACCTACGGCAACGGCATCCTGCATTCGATGACGCAGAACCTGCGGCAGTTGCCGTCCCAGGTAACGAGCGGCGGCGTCACCAACTACACCTACAACTACGATGCCAACGGCAACATCACCAATATCTGGGACCTGGCGCGCGGCGACAACTACAGCCGGTGGATGACGTACGACAATCTCGACCGACTGACATCGGCCGGATCGGCCAGTTTCGGCGGCGATGCCTGGCATCGTTTCACGTACGACGCGCTGGACAACCTCAAGTCTTGGAAGCTGGCGGGGGTGAAGGACTACGCCGACTACGTGTACGACGCGCAGAACCGGCTGAGCAACATCCGCAACACCGCGAACGCGACGGTCGTGGGACTGGGCTACGACCTGCAGGGCAATGTCATCAACAAGAACGGTCAGGGCTACGACTTCGACTACGGCAATCGCCTGCGTACCCTGTCCAGCAAGGAGTCGTACCGCTACGACGGCCTCGGCCGCCGCGTCCAGACCACGGCCACCGATGGCAGCAAGACGACGCTGTGGCAGTACACGCAGGCGGGCCAGATGCTGTTCTCCAGCGACTGGGACGGCGCCACCTACGCCAACCAGAAGACCCACGAGAATGTGTATCTGGCGGGCAGCATCGTGGCGACGATCGACCACAACTGGCCGAGCAACGCGGTGATCGCGACGAAGTACCAGCACACCGATGCCCTTGGCAGCCCGGTAGCGGTGACGAATGCTGCCGGCACGGTGACGGAGCGCAACGACTACGAACCCTACGGTGCGGTCATCGGCAAGCCGACGTACAGCGGCATCGGTTACACCGGGCACGTCATGGATGGAGGCACCGGGCTGACGTACATGCAGCAACGGTATTATGACGAGTCGATCGGGATATTCTTGTCAGTGGACCCGGTGGCAGCCTACTTCGGGGCTAAGGTCAACTTCAATCGATATAGATATGCCGATGACAATCCGTATGGATATTTGGATCCTGATGGCAGGCAATCACAGGGGATGGAGATCCTTGGTTATGTTGCGGAACTGTTTTCTTCGAATGAACTGACAAGAAGGCGCTATGCACAAGGCAAGATCGATGGGCCTACAGCAATATCGATAATGCAGAATGGCCCTGGGCCAGATAATGATTTCATTGAATCAGTAAGGGCCGATCTCAGGGCCGATGCCGCGGGATTGGAAAGGGCGCGAAAAAGAGGAATATCTAGAGCATGGTCTGAGGAAAGGGAGTTGGTGAGAAAGACAGGGGCTGGTTCTAGGCCGTGGACAGTCGCTGAAATAGAAACTTTACTGAAGAAGGGTTACGTCCCTGGGTATGATGGGCATCACATCAATAACGTGAATGATTTCCCGGAGATGGCTGCGGATCCAAGCAATGTGACTTTTCTTGATGCTGACGAACACTTGGCGGCACATGGTGGAAACTGGAGAAACCGGACCCAGGGTGACTTGGTGGCCAGGACAGGTAGATTTGTAACTGTCAGAAGTGTTGGGAGTAGAATCATACGTATTATTAAGCCGGGTAAGAAATGAAAACTGAAATTCTCGCGAAGTTGCTTGTGGATCGTCTTGAAGACAAGCGGATATTGAAAGGTGAGAATGGCGCGTCGTTTATTTGTCCCCTGCCGGATGTTGGATCGCATGCGTTTCTTCACGTGCTGTTTGATCCCGTCCCCGTTCAGGAGATTGAAGCCGAAGCAGTGCGCAGCGGTTTTTCTCTTCCTGCCGTTCTCTTGGGTAATTTAATGGAAATTAACGGTGCCCAGCGTTTTATGGGCGCGGTGTCTATTTACGGGGTGAGAGGCGCGATCAGTCGCGCTCCCCGTAAAACGAA
>JBQCJG010000010.1:0-2122 GCA_051952955.1 Lysobacteraceae bacterium
ATGCGCGCGGCGCACTTCGTCGAGCCGCGCTTCCCGCGCGACGTCGGCCAGCACGTCGGGGCGACGCAGCAGCAGGCGGTCGGGACCGCCGAGCACGGGCATGGCCGCGCAGGCCCCGGGCAGGCGACGATCGCCCATGCGCGCGACCAGCACCGACAGCGGCAGCGCGGTCTGGTAGGCCAGCGCGACCAGCGCGGCGTCCCACTGCGCGCGCAGGCGGATGCGCAGCGCGTGCAGGTCGGCGAGCATCGCCGGGCGCGGATCCTCGCCGCGCTCCGCCGCCGTCTCCCGCGTCGCGCTCGCGCCGCGTAGGAGATCGGTCGACAGCGCGATCGCGGCGTCGGCGCAGGCGATGCGGTCGCGCAGCGTCAGCGCGAGGAAGTACTGGGTCGCGGTGGTCGCGATCTGGCGCAGGCGCACGCCGTAGAACGCGTACAGCGCGAGCGCCTCGCGGTGCTCGGCCGGTTCCGGCAGGTCGTCGCCGTGCGCGTCCTCGCCGTGCCCGGCGTCGAGATGCGCGCCGTCGCCGTCGCGTCCGCACTGCTGGCGCAGCCGCAGCGCGGCCGCGGACACCGCGTGGCCCTGCTCCAGCGTCGCGCGGACGAGGCGATCGAGTTCGGGATCCGAGAAGCCGCGCCACCACGTCGCCAGCGCGGCCTCGTCCGGCGCGGACGTGGCCGGGGCGTGGAAGAAACGCGCGACCGCCGCGATCGGCCCGGACGGATCCGCGGCGCCGCAGGCGGTTCGCGCGGCGCGATGCGAAGGCAGCTGCGCGTTCAAGGCGTCACCGCCGCGGGCGCTTCGACGCGGTCGTACACGCGTTCCAGCGGCAGCCCGCCCGGCATCGGCAGGCGACTGCTCGCCACCAGCGTCCTGACCCGCAGGCGCTTGCCCTGCGCTTCCAGCAGGTAGGTGTGGGTCACGCGGGTGCCGTCGCCGGTGTCAAGTTCGATGACGAGGCGGCCGTCCTCCAGCGTGGCGAATCCGCGGGTGCCGTCGCCGGGACCGTTGCCGCCGCCCAGTTCGCGGGCGCCGCCGCGGAACATCAGCGTCACCGGCTTCGCGTTCGCGGCACCCAGTTCGACGCCGCCGCCGGGATCCAGCGTGATGCGCAGGTCGGCCTGCAGCGGCAGGGCGAAGTCCATCTCCGGCCGCATCATGCCGACCATCGACATCATCGCCAGCGGGTCGATGTCCGGCATCCCGCCCGGGGGACCGCCGGGCGGCATCCCGCCCGGCGGACCACCGCCCATGCCGCCCGGGGGACCACCCATCCCGCCGGGACCACCGCCCATGGGACCACCGCCGCCCGGCCCGCCACCCATGCCACCCGGCGGGCCGGAGGGGTGCAGCTTCGCCATCCGCTGGCGCAGCTGCTTCTGCAGCGCCCTGGCGAGTTTGCGGTTCGCGACCGGGTCCGGCGTCCACTGCCCGGTGTAGGCGACCGGATCGACCGGCACCAGCGCCTCGGCTTCCGCGTCCTTCGGCGGCCCGGAGGCGCAGGCGGTGAGGACGAGCATCGACAGGAACAGCAGCCATCGCAGCATGGGAACGACCCGTTCGGAGGTTGCCGTGCACTGTGCCGGCCGCCGTGTCACCCGCCGTCCGCGCAACGTCGACGAACGTCAACGCGGGTAAATTCGTGTAAAGCCGGGAACCTGCCGCCCATCGCGCCGGAAGGCCGGTGGCATACTCGGCGCATGGCGATCCTGCTCATCGACGACGACGTTGAACTGTGCGAATTGCTGCTCGCGTTCCTGCAGCGCGAGGGCTTCGTCGCCGAAGCGATGCACCGTTTCGAACGCGACGCCTGGGACGCGGTCCGCGACCGCATCGAACTGGTCGTGCTGGACGTCGGCCTGCCGGGCCTGAACGGCCTCGACGTGCTGCGCATCCTGCGCGAGGGCAGCCGCGTGCCGGTGCTGATGCTCACCGCGCGCGGCGACGACATCGACCGCATCCTCGGCCTGGAACTCGGGGCCGACGATTACCTTCCGAAACCCTTCAATCCGCGCGAACTGGCAGCGCGCATCCGAGCCATTCTCCGGCGGTATGAGCCGCGACCGGCGGCGGCGGGCAACCGGCTCGAAGTGAACGGAATCCAGCTCGACCCAGCTGCCCG
>JBQCJG010000011.1:0-10096 GCA_051952955.1 Lysobacteraceae bacterium
GCGACGCCGACGAATCGAACGCGGCGCAGCTGTGGAGCACGGTGTACCTGGCGATCCCGCGGCCCGCGGACTGAGCCGCACGCCGCGCAGCGCGCCGGGCGCCGGGCGTGAATCCGGCGCGGCGGCAGGCGCTCAGGCGAAGGGGTAGAGCCGCCCGCCCGCGATGGTCGCGCGCAGGCGCAGGTCGTCGCGATCGAGCAGCAGCACGTCGGCGTCGGCGCCGACCGCGAGCCGGCCCTTGCGCGGCAGGCCCCAGACCCGTGCCGGAGTCGCGGTGGCCGCGGTGAGCGCATCGCCGAGCGAAAGTCCGTGTTCGCGCACCAGCGCGCGCACGCCGTCGAGCAGGCTCGCGATCGGCGCCACGTCCAGCGCCAGCAGGCGACCGTCGGCATCGAACTGCGGCAGGCTGGCCTGGCCGTCGGAGCTGAGCGTGATCCGGTCGAGCGGCACGCCGGCGGCGAGCAGTCGCGCCACCGCCTCGGCGGCCGGCACCTCGCCGTCGGCGATCAGCTCCGGCGTGGTGCTGGTCGTGAAGTCGACGGTGCCGCCGGCCTTCGCCCAGCGTTCGCCGTGCGCCAGCAGCGCGGCGTGGCGGTTGACGTGCGTGGGCAGCCACTGCGACCGCGGCAGCGGATGGCGCGCGGACACCGCTTCCAGCGGCGCCAGCCCGTCGTCGGCGTCGCCGACGTGCACCAGCACCGTGCCGGCCTTGCCCGCGAGCATGCCGCCGACGCGCGCGTCCGCCGCGATCCGTGCCAGTTCCTCGACCGATGGCTGCGAGCCGCGATGGTCGGCGATCGCGATCTCGCCGACGCCGATGACGTCGGGCACCAGCACCAGGTCGTCGCGGACGCAGCCGGTGAGCGTGCACACGGGCACGCGGTAGGAGCCGGTGAGCGCGTAGGCGCTCAGCCCCGACGCACCCAGCGCGCGTGCGCAGGCCAGCAGGTCGGCATGGCTGCGGGTGACGTCGTCGGTGCCTAGCGCGCCGATCAGCGTCGTGACGCCGGCGGCCAGCGCGTCCTCCGCGCGCAGCGGTGCGGTGCGGGTGGCGAAACCGCCCTCGCCGCCGCCGCCGCCGATGTGCACCAGCGAATCGACCAGCCCCGGCGCCGCGATCAGGTCGCGGCCGTCGATGCGCATGCAGTCGATGCGCATGCAGTCGATGCGCGCGCAGTCGACGCCGGACAGCGCGAGATCATGGCCGATGGCGAGGATGCGGCCGCCGCCGAGCAGCAGGTCGCCGCGTCCCAGCGGATGAGGCGCCTGCAGCGCGACGTCGTGGATCAGGCACAGCGCGGGCTCACGCATAGCCGATCCAGACCGCGATGGCGACGGTGCCCGCGGCCAGCGTCACCAGCAGCAGCTCGAAGCGCCAGATCGCGCGCAGCCAGCGTTGCCAGCCCACGCCGGCCACGCCCAGCGCGCCCATCAGCACCGCCGAGGTCGGGATGACCAGGTTGGTGACGCCGTCGCCCAGCTGGAACGCCAGCACCGTGACCTGCCGGGTGACGCCGACGATGTCGCCCAGCCCGGCCATCAGCGGCATGGTGATCGAGGCCTGCGCCGAGCCCGAGGTCACGAACAGGTTGAACACCGCCTGGAACAGCAGCATGCCCTGCGCCGCGAGCATCGGCGGCCAGTCCTGCAGCGCGCCGCCCATCGCGTGCAGCAGCGTGTTCAGCACCGACGCCTTGTGCGGGTCGGTGCCGCCCAGCAGCCAGAGCATGCCCTTGGCCGCGGCGATCACCAGCGCCACCGGCACCATCTGCGCGACGCCGGCGGTGAACAGCTCCGCCAGCCGGTTGCCGCTCGCACGCCGCGCGATCGCCATCGTCAGCGCGCTGAACAGGCCGAGCGCGAAGAACTGCCCGGCCAGCTCCGGCAGGTAGTAGCCGCGCGCGGTGATCCCCCAGACGATCCAGACCACGGTCGCGAGGATTGCCACCAGCACCACGCGGTCGCTGCCGCGCAGCGGCGTTGCCGCCAGCGCCGCGCCGTCGACCGCGTCCGCCGCGCGCCGGTGGCGCAGCGCGTAGCGCAGGGTGAAGACCAGCGCGGCGAGAGTGAAGGTCGCCCACACCGCGATCCGCAGCGGCGCGCCCGACAGCGCCGGCACGCCGGCCACGCCCTGCGCCACCAGCACGCTGAAGGGGTTCATCCACGAGGTGGCGAACCCGATCTGGCTGGCCATGTACGTCGCCATCACCGCGCTCTCGCGCGGCAGGCCGAGGCGGTCGACCAGCGGCAGCAGCAGCACGAGGAACGCGATGGTCTCCTCGCCCATGCCGAACACCGCGCCGCCCAGCGAGAACGCCAGCGTCAGCAGCCCGAGCAGCCAGCCGGGATGGCCGCCGCTGAGCGCCACCAGCCGCAGCAGGCCGCGTTCGACCGCGCCGGTCTCGTTCACCAGCGCGAAGCTGCCGCCGATGATCAGGATCAGCGCGATCAGCCCGACCGCGGCGCCGTGGCGATCGCCCGAGGCGAAGCCCTCGAACAGGAAATTCAGGAAGCCGCGGGCATCGCCGCCGGCGCCGAAGACGGTGGTGCCGGCGGCGTCGAGCGCCGGCCGGTAGCGCTCCAGCGCCACCGGCGCGCCGGGTTCGAAATAGCCCGCGGGCAGGAACGGCACGGCCAGCGCCGCGAGCAGGGCCAGCGCCAGCAGCACCAGCAGCGTGTTGAGCCCGCGCTCGGCGGGCGCGGAAGCCGCGGGCGGGGGCGTAGGAGTCGACATCGATCACCTCGGATGGCGGGCGCGCGTCGCGCGCTTCGCCTGGAACAGGGAGCAGGTGCGCCCGCGGCGCGACGCCGAGGGAGGACGCCGTCGCACCGCGGACGCCCCGCAGGCTCAGTAGCGGTAGACGTAGCGGAAGGTCACGAACCGGCCGACCGTGTTGTGGTTGTACAGGTCGACGTTGCTGGCCGAGCCCAGCGACACCGGCGGGTCGCGGTCGCCGAGGTTGCGGATGTTGATCCCGATCGACTGGCGGTCGTCGATGTCCCAGTCGAGGTTGAAGTTCAGCGTGGTCCACGACGCCACGGTACGCCCCGCGGGCACGTCCTGGCGCTGGTCGTCGTCGTGGTAGCCGTCGATGTAGTTGGCCCACAGCCGCGCGCTCCAGTCGCCGCGCGACCAGGTCACGCCGGTGTTGACCAGCCACTCCGGATAGCGGAACTCGCCCACGCGCTCGACCAGCCGCTGGCCGTCCGCGCCGCAGGCGCCGGCGCCGCGACGGCGATCGCCGCCGTTGGGATCGCACGACTCGCTGCGCTCGAACGACCGCGTCCAGGTCGCGTCGGCATAGAGCTTGAAGCGGCCCAGCGCGGTCTCGCCCAGCCGGTAGTCGAACGTCATGTCGATGCCGTCGGTGCGCTGGCGGCCGACGTTGATCAGCGACAGGTGCACTTCCTCGATCGGACTGCCGATGGTGCCGTCGCGGGTTTCGATGCCGATCTGGCCCGGGGCGAGCGTGCCGACCGGCACCACCAGGGTTGGATCGCGCAGCGCGCGGCGGAACAGCTCCAGATCATCGATGTCGACGAGGTCCTTCTGGTCGAAGCGCCAGTAGTCGACGCTCAGCGTCGCGCGCTTGCCGAACTCGAACACGCTGCCGAGGTACCACGCGGTCGAGGTCTCCGGATCCAGGTCCTCGTTGCCGTAGATCTCCGACAGGTAGCCGTCGTCGCCGGCGAAGCCGTCGCAGAAGGTGTTGAAGAATTCGCTGCCCGTCGCGCACGGCAGCGCGCCAGAGCCCAGCGTGGTGCCGGCGCCGACCTGCGCCAGCGACGGCGCGCGGAAGGAGGTGTTCCAGCCCGCGCGCAGCAGGACGCCGTCGCTCGGGCGCCAGCGCAGGCCCAGCGACGGATTGAAGTCGCCGCCGAAATCGCCGTAGTGGTCGTAGCGGCCGGCGACGCGCAGGTCCAGCGTCGAGGTCAGCGGCAGGCTGGTCTCGGCGAACAGCGCCCACTGCGTGCGCGCCGCGTCCACCTGGGTCGAGCCGAAGCCGTAGACCGGCACGTCGCCGTTGGCGTCGGCGGTGGCGAGCGGCGAGGGCGCATCCTCGATCTTCTCGCGCCGCACTTCCGCGCCGAACGCCCACGGGATCGCGCGGTCGCCGATGTGGCCCCAGTCGCCGTCGATCTTCGCGTCCCAGGCGTACAGCGTGGAGCGGCCGTCGCGCGGCACTTTCTCGCGCACCAGGTCCAGCACCTGCTGCGAGTTGCCGGCCTGGCCGTTGAACGGGTCGTACCACAGGCCGCCGGTCGTCGGCGAACAGGTGGTGCGGCCGTCGGCACACAGGTTGCCCAGCAGGCCGGCGCGGATGCGGTCCACGCGGTAGATGCCGGCCACCGCGTCCTGCTCGGACGTGCTGCGGGAGGCGGTGAGCGCGCTTTCCCAGTTCCAGCCGCCCAGCGACCCGCGCAGGCCGTTGAGCCAGCGCCAGTTCTTCGTGGTGACTTCGATCGTGCGCGCATCCGGGAAGCGGCCGTAGCCGACGATCACGTTGCGGCCGTCGCGCACGCGCGGGTAGTTGCCGGCGATCAGCCGCGCGCGCAGTTCCGCGGGCATGCCCGGGTGCTCCAGCGCGATGCGCTCGTTGCTCCACGGCGCCGGCGCGGCATCGGCGCGCGAGCGGTTGTGCTGCAGCGCCAGTTCGGTGAAGTACTCCAGGTCGCCGCCCAGCTTCGCGTTCAGCGTGCCGTACAGGCCGAGCTGGCGGGTTTCCGGATCGGTCGCGGTGTAGGCGTTGCGATTGAGCGCGCAGTATTCGCCGAACGCGCCGACGCCGAACTGGCTGGCGGGGCACGCCGCCTCGACCAGATCGTCGCCGGGGAAGGTCGGGCCGTTGAAGCTCGGGAAGATGCCCTGCTGCGACGGCCGCGGCTCCACCGCCGAGATCCGGCGGTCGCGGTCGTACAGCGCGTTGCGCTGGTAGGCGTCGACCACCAGCAGGCCGTCGACGCGATCGCCCTGGAAGCCGTAGACCAGGTTCGCGTTGCTGCGCGACTCGTCGGTGCCGCGGGTGGAATCGCCCCAGTTCAGGCCCAGCCGCAGGCCGTCGAAATCCTTGCGCAGGATCACGTTGACCACGCCGGCCACCGCGTCCGCGCCGTAGATCGCCGAGGCGCCGGTGGTCAGCACCTCGATGCGGTCGACCGCGGCCATCGGGATGGCGTTGATGTCGACGAAGTTCTCCGAGCCGTTCGCGAACGACGACACCGCGACCCGGCGGCCGTTGACGAGGGTCAACGTCGACGAAGTGCCGAGGCCGCGCAGCGACGCCGCCGCGCTGCCGGCGGGCGAATCGGCCTGCAGCGCGCCGGAAGTGGCGGTGTTGAAGTTGCCGGTGCCGCCGCCGGTCTCGGAGATCTGCTTCAGCGCGTCGCCGACGTTGTTGGCGCCGATCTGCTTCAGGTCCTCGGCCTGCAGCACCACCACCGGCTGCGCCTGCTGCTGGTTGATGCCGGTGAGGTTGGAACCGGTGACGACGATGGTGTCCAGTTCGTCCTGCGCGGCGGGCGCGGGCGTCGACGCATCCTGGGCGACGGCCTGGGTGGAGAGCAGCAGCGAAATCGCGATGGCGAGCGGGGTGGTGCGGATCATGGCAGGAGCCTCGTGCGGACAGGGCCGCGGCGCGCCTGGGGGGATGCGGCGCGGCGGACCTGCGTGTGGTTCGGACGGATGGTGCGTGGCGGCGGAAAGCGGGGAAGCCGCGCGCGGCTGCGGCGCGCGGCGTCGGCGGACCGGGCTTACTCGTCCCACCATTCGCTGAGGTAGAACGTCCGGCAGATGTGCCGGATGTGGGTGCGGATCTTCATGCGGAAGGCTTGCGATGGCGCTCGTGCCTGGCGGCGCGGGTGCGGGCCGCCAGGCACGACGCGGGGTCAGTAGGGATTGCCCGGCGAGAACGGCGTGGTCGCGTTGCGGCCGTCGACGCTCAGCACGATGCCGGTGCCGGTGGTCGCACCCGACGCGAAGTCGTAGGTCTGGCCGGCGGTGAGCTTGGTCCGCTGCAGGTTGCGGTAGATCAGCGGCATGCCCGAGAGCACCTGCGTGCGCTGGGTGTCGGTGCGCTCCTCGACCACGTACGCCGCGCCCGCGCCGTCGGCGATGGCGCGCCCGTTGCGGTCGAGGAACAGCGACGTGGATTCGTCGATGCCGATGCCGATGATCCGCGCGGTCGCGTTGTCCTGGCGCAGCCGCGCCATGAACGCGAACAGCCGGCCCATGCGGTCGCGCTGGGCGAAGTGCGTGTCGGTGACGATGTCGTTCATCAGCGGCAGGTCGAGGAAGCCCGACGAGAACAGCATGCTGCTGCGGTACGGGTTCGCGATCGCCTCCGCGCCGGTGGCTGCGGTCACGCCATCGGGGTCGTAGACGAATTCGCCCTGCACCGCGAGGCCCGCCGAGGTGCCGCCGATCACCGCGCCGCGCGCGTAGGCCGCGCGAATCGCGTCCTCGGTGCGCGTGTCCTTCCACGCGTTGAGGTAGCTCGACTGGTCGCCGCCGGCGATGAACACCAGCTCGGCGTTGCGGATCACCCAGTCGGCGTAGTCGGAATTCGCCTTGTCGACGGTGTCCAGCAGCAGCGTCTCGACCGAATCCGGCTTCAGCGCGCCGCTCACGAGGGTGTAGAGGTAATCGTTGTAGCCGTTGCTGCCGCTGGTGCGCAGGATCACCACGTCGCCGCCGTTGGCGACCGGGAACGCGCGCTGCGAGAAGGCCTCGTCGTTCTCGACGCCGCCGCCCATCAGCAGCAGCGCGGGGCCGTTCACCGGCGTGCGCCCGGAATCCGCGGCGTTGCCGGTCAGCCAGTTCTGCAGGTTGGCGGGCTTGCTCGGGCGGGTGCCGCCGCCACCGCCGCCGGAGCCGGCGAACGTGACGTCGAGGTCGTAGCTGCCGCTGCCGCGATAGGCGGTGATCTTGAGCAGGTAGCGGCCGGTGGTGGTCGCGGCGTAGCTGCCGGTTTCGGGGATCGCGCTGCTCTTGCCGCTGGCGACCGCGCTGCCGGTGGTCTTGTAGAGCGCCCAGTCGAAATCGTTGGACGTCCCGTGGTTGAGGCGCACGGTGATCGTCGCCGCGGCGCCGAGGTCGAAGTAGAACCAGTCGATGTCGGACGAGGTCGAGAGCGTGCCGGTCACCCGGTTGCCGGAGCCCACCGGGCCGTCGGCCGCGCTCTCGGCGTTGTTGTTTTCGCTTTCGGTGGTGATCTGCGCGAACGCCGCGTGGAACGGAGCGACGAGGCACAGGCACAGCACGACGGACGCGGCGCGCGCGGATGCGCGGCGCAGGGGACGAAGCAGCGACATGGCAACCTCCATGGATGCGCGCGCGCATGGCGCGCGCCGTCGGATCTTCGATGCGGCAGCCCGCGACCGCATGCGGCCGGGATGCCTTCATGGATCGTCGGAGGATGCGTGGACGCAGTTCCCGTGCGGGACCGCGTGTGCGTCATCGGCCGACGCCGACCGGCCCGTCGCGGGCCGGGATCAGCGCGGCGACGCTACTCGTCCCACCACTCGCTGAGGTAGTAGGTCCGGCAGATGTGCCGGATATGGGTGCGGGGCTTGCGCATGGCGACACTTCATAACGCCCGACCGTCGCGGCCGTCAAGTGCCTGCGCGTCCTGCAACTGCCGTTGCGCTCGCGCTGCGACGGGCGCGCGGCGATCGCATCGGGCGACTGCGCACGCGGCCCGGTGCGCGATCAGCCGACCAGCATGCGGATCATGCGATCGACCTTGCCGCGGTACGGCGGCCTGATCAGGTCGGTCGCGTTCCAGCGCGCCTGCCACAGCACCGGCATCGGCTTGGTGAAGGCGTCGAAGCCGGCGCGGCCGTGGTACTGGCCCATGCCGCTGGGGCCGATGCCGCCGAACGGCAGGTTGCTCGCGGCGAAGTGCAGCAGCGTGTCGTTGACGGTGACGCCGCCGGCGACCAGCCGGCCGAGGATGCGTTCGACCGTGCCGCGGTCGCGGCTGAAGGGATACAGCGCCAGCGGCCGGTCGTGCGCCTCGACGTAGGCCAGCGCCTCGTCCAGCGACGCGTAGCCGCGGATCGGCAGGATCGGCCCGAAGATCTCTTCCTGCATCACCGTCGCATCGTCGCCCGGGTCCAGGACCAGCGTCGGCGGCAGCAGGCGTTCGGCGTCTCCGCGCGCGGCGTCGACACTGGCGAGTTCGATCACGTCGAGTCCGCGGCTGCGGGCGTCGTCGACGTGGCCGCGCAGGCGGCGGTACTGGCCGTCGTTGACCACGCGGGTGTAGTCGCCGGCGTTCGCGAGGTCGGCGCCGTAGCGCGCGTGCACCTGCGCGCGCAGCGCCTCGACCAGCGCATCGCGGCGCGCGGCGTCGATCAGCACGTAGTCCGGCGCGATGCAGGTCTGGCCGCCGTTGAACCACTTGCCGCTGGCGAGCCGCGCGGCGGCCTGCTCGATCGGGAAATCCGCGGCGACGATCGCCGGCGACTTGCCGCCGAGTTCCAGCGTGAGCGGCGTGAGGTGCGGCGCGGCCGCGGCCATCACCTTGCGCCCGACCGCGGTCGATCCGGTGAACACGAGATGGTCGAACGGCAGGCCGGAGAATGCCGCGCCCACCTCGGGCCCGCCGATCGCGACCGCGACGCGATCGGCCGGGAACACGTCGGCCAGCAGCGCGCGCAGCCATTCGCTGGTGCGCGGCGTGTGCTCCGACGGCTTCAGGAACACGTGGTTGCCGGCGGCGATCGCGGTCGCCAGCGGCACCAGCGCGAGGTTCACCGGATAGTTCCACGGCGACATCACGCCGACCACGCCCACGGCCTCGCGCCGCACCTGCGCGCGCGCCGGCCACAGCTGCCAGCCCACCGACGCGCGGCGCGGCCGCATCCAGCCGCGCAGGTGCTTGCGCAGGTGGTCGATCTCGCCGAGCACGGTCATGCCGTCGGCGACCAGCGTCTCGTGCTCCGAACGATGGCCGAAATCGGCCTGCACCGCCTGCGTCATCTCGCCCATCCGCGCCTTGAACGCGGCCTTCAGCCGGTCGAGGTCGGCCACGCGCTGCGCGCGGTCGGGCCGCTGCGCACGCCATGCGGCGCGGAGGCGGTCGAGGGTGGGGGCGAGGGTCGGGACGGGGTCGGTGGCGGCGGTATCCATGCGCCGGAGTGTAGTGCTTAAATGCGGCCATGACCGACCCCGCCGTCCGCCCTTACCTCCACCACGTGCCGACGCTCGGCGCCCGCGTCTATGTCGATCCCGCGTCGGTCGTCATCGGCGACGTCGTGCTGGGCGAGGACACCTCGGTCTGGCCGATGGTCGCGATCCGCGGCGACGTGAACTTCGTCCGCATCG
Organism: Lysobacteraceae bacterium; assembly: GCA_051952955.1. Lineage (GTDB taxonomy): Bacteria > Pseudomonadota > Gammaproteobacteria > Xanthomonadales > Xanthomonadaceae > Lysobacter_I. The sequence goes on from JBQCJG010000011.1 coordinate 9,329, forward strand.
GCGACCGCACCAACCTCCAGGACGGCACCATCGTCCACGTCAGCCACGACGGCCCGCACGCCAAGCTCGGCGGCTTCGCCACCCGCATCGGCAGCGACGTCACCATCGGCCACAAGGCGATCATCCACGCCTGCACCATCGAGGACGCGGTGCTGATCGGCATGGGCGCGATCATCCTCGATGGCGCGGTGGTGCGGAAGCACGCGCTGGTCGGCGCCGGCGCGCTGGTGCCGCCGGGCAAGGTCGTCGGCGAAGGCGAGATGTGGCTGGGCAGCCCGGCGAAGTGCGTGCGCAGGCTGAGCGACGCCGAGATCGAGGCGCTGTACTACTCCGCGCAGCACTATGTGCGCTTGAAGGACCAGTACCTCAACCCGCCGGCATGAAGTCACGTCCATGACCGACGGCGCATTCCACCGCTGGCGCGAGACCGCCGCCGACCTGGCGGTGCTGCGCGGCTGGCGGCGCGACGGACGCATCGCGGCGCACCTCGCGACCGATACCGTGCCCGAGGCCGGACAGTGGCGCGGGTTCCTCGACACGCTGACGCTGTGGCTCGGGGTCGCGCTGTGCGCGGCGGCGGCGGTGTGCTTCATCGCCGCCAACTGGGACGCGATGGGCCGTTTCGCGCGACTCGGCGTGATCGAGATCGCGCTGGTGGCGGCGACCTTCGCCGCGTGGCGGCTGGGGATCGCGCGACCGGCCGGGCAGGCCGCGCTGGCGCTGGCGACGGTGCTGCTGGGCGGCCTGCTGGCGGTGGTCGGCCAGACC
>JBQCJG010000012.1:0-8752 GCA_051952955.1 Lysobacteraceae bacterium
CCGGGACGTCAGGGGGACGCGCATTGTAGGGCGGGCCTCGGCCCGCCGGGGCCGCGTTCAGCAAACCCGTCCCGGACACGTCGACCCGCTCCGGTACAATGCCGCCCCCGTCGACAACCCCGGACCCGCCGCGATGACCGAGACTGCCTGGCACTACGAGCGCTTCGAGCCCACCGGCTCGGCCATCGGCTACCGCATCGTGCGCAAGCTGGACGAGGTGCAGTCGCCTTTCCAGAAGATCGAGATCTACGAGAGCACCGACTGGGGCCACCTGATGCTCATCGACGGCGCGATGATGCTCACCACCCGCGACAACTTCCTCTACCACGAGATGATGTCGCACCCGGCGCTGTTCACCCACGCGGCGCCGAAGAACGTGGTGATCATCGGCGGCGGCGACTGCGGCACGCTGCGCGAGGTGCTGAAGCACCCGGGCGTGGTCGAGGCCGTGCAGTGCGACATCGACGAGCAGGTCACGCGCATGGCCGAGAAGTGGTTCCCGGAGCTGTGCGATGCCAACGCCGATCCGCGCGCCACGCTGCTGTTCGACGACGGCATCGCCTACATGGCGAACCGCGCGCCGGGCAGCGTCGACGTGATCATCGTCGACTCGACCGATCCGGTCGGCCCGGCCGAGGGCCTGTTCAACAAGGCCTTCTACGCGAGCTGCTTCCGCGCGCTGAAGGACGACGGCATCCTGGTGCAGCAGTCGGAGTCGCCGCTGGTGCAGCTGGACCTGATCCGCGAGATGCGCGGCGAGATGGGCAAGGCCGGCTTCCGCACCTTCGCCACGCTGCCGTTCCCGCAACCGTGCTACCCGACCGGCTGGTGGAGCTGCACGCTGGCGCGCAAGGGCGCCGGCTTCGATTTCCGCGAGGGCGACGCCGACGGCCGCGGCTTCGCGACGAAGTACTACAACGCCGGCATCCACCGCGGCGCGCTGTCGACGCCGCCGTTCGTCGCCGCCGCGCTGGACGCGTAAGCTCCGCAGACCCGCCCGCAGGACTCCGCCATGCCCGACGCCGCGTCCGACGCCCCGCAGATCGCCGCCGGGCGGGCGCCGCTGCCGCCGGGCTTCCTGCTGCGCCACGGTGCGATCCCGCTGGCGCTGTTCGCGGTCGCGGTGGCCCTCATCCACTTCCTCGACATCGACTGGCGGCTGGCGACCCACCTGTACGCGCTGGAAGGCGGCGAGTGGGCGCTGCGCAAGGCGTTCGTCACCGAGCACCTGATCCACAAGCTCGGCCACGACCTCAGCGTCGCGGCCTGGGTCGGCGTGCTCATCGCCTGGGGGCTGAGCTTCCGCCGTCCGCGGCTGCGCCCGTGGCGCCGGCCGTTGGGCTACCTGCTGCTGGCGGTGCTGGCGTCCACGCTGACGGTATCGGCGCTCAAGGCGCGGACCAACATGGACTGCCCGTGGGACGTGCGTGGTCTGGGCGGCGACCGGCCGCACCTGACCTTGTACGACGCCCGCCCGCACGACTTGCCGCGCGGGCGCTGCTTCCCGGCCGGCCACGCCAGCGGCGGCTATGCCTGGGTGGCGCTGTACTTCACCTTCCTGATGATCCGTCCGCGCTGGCGCTGGCGCGGGCTGGCGACCGGGCTGGGCGTCGGCCTGACCTTCGGCATCGCCCAGCAGCTGCGCGGCGCGCACTTCCTGTCGCACGACGTGTGGACGGCGACGATCTGCTGGACCATCGCGCTGCTGGTCTACCTGTGGCTGCGCCCGAAGACGCCGCCCGACCCGGCCGGACCGCCGTCCCGCTGATCGCGGGCCGCGTTGTACCATCGCGCGGACGCCGCCTTCCGCCGCCGCCGTGGCCGCACCCGCAGGACGCCTCAACCTCGCTCGCCTGAACCTCGCGCTGATCCTCGGGTCGGCACTGCTGGCCGTGCGCTGGCCGTTCGAGACTTTGCTGCTGGCCTACGCCGTGCTCGGCCCGCTGCACTACCTCACCGAAATCTCCTGGCTGCACGATCGCCGCTACTTCCTGCCGCGCAGGCACGACGTGTGGCCGCTGCTGCTGGGTGGTACCGCGCTGATCCTCGCCGTCGCGACGATCGCCGCCTCGCGCAAGACGCCGCTGCGGCTCGCGATCGAACACGGCGCGCTGTTCGCGCTGTTCGGCTTCGCGCTGGTGATGGTGCTCACCCCGCGCTGGCGCACGCGGCTGCTGGCGCTGCTGATGCTGGTGCCGGCCTGCGCGCTGCTGGCGCGGATGGACGGGTTCGCGACCTCGCTGGCCGGCTACCTGCCGACCGTCCTCCACGTCTACGTCTTCACCGGTCTGTTCATGCTGGCCGGCACGCTGCGCCGGCCCAGCCGCGACGGCCGCGCCGCACTGGCCGCGTACGCGCTGTGCCCGCTGCTGTGCTGGTGGGCGCCACTGGCGTGGAGCGCGCCGGCGTCGGGCTGGGCCGGGCAGGCCTTCATCGGCACTCTGTCGAGCATCAGCCGCCTGATCCTCGGCGACGCCGGGCATGCGCTCGGCGGCACCGCGTTGCTGACCGATCCCGTCGCCGTGCTCGTCGCCCGCGTGCTGGCGCTTGCCTACCTCTACCACTACCTCAACTGGTTCTCGAAGGTCGAGGTGATCGGCTGGGCGCGGATGTCGCCGCTGCGGGCCACGCTCATCGGCGCGGCATGGATCGGCGCGAGCGCGCTGTACTTCCGCGACTACCTGCTCGGCTTCACGGTGCTGCTGTTGCTGAGCTTCCTGCACGTGGTGCTGGAGTTCCCGCTCAACCACCGCACGTTCCGCGAACTCGGCGAACGCCTCGCCGGCGGCGGTGCGTCGCGCAGCGCGGGTTGACGCGCGCGCATCCACCGCGCAGCGTCGCGACGCATCATCGCGAAGCTCCGCAATCTGCATCCGACCGCATGCGTCATCGTGCGCCTTGCGCGTGAAAAACCGTCGAAACCGCGCAGGAATTGCACGACGTGAACGCCTGTTGATCGAAAACCGACGATCGCACGACGAATAACGCTTCGCTGACGATCCCGCACCGATAGTCCTCGCACCCCGCCGCCGCAGCTCATCCGCACCGGATGCCAGGCGACCGGGCGATCCGCCCCCGTCGCGGGTCCCATTCCCCCATCCTTCGAGGACAGCGCCATGAGAGACGACATCAAGAAAGACCACAGCATCGGCGACGGCACCGGTGCCGCGACCGGCGCCATCGCGGGCGCGGCCATCGGGTCCGCGGCCGGTCCGGCCGGTTCGCTGGTCGGCGCCGCCGTCGGCGCCGTGGTCGGTGCCAAGGCCGGCGGCGGCATCGCCGAGGCCGTGAACCCCACCGAGTACACCGACCATTTCCGCACCAGCTACGAGCGCGCGCCGTATTACCGCAGCGGCCGCACCTGGAACGATTACTCGCCGGCCTACCAGTACGGCTACGACAATTACTCGACCTACGCCGGCCGCAAGTTCGATGACGTCGAGAACGACCTCGCCCGCGGCTGGGACAAGACCAAGGCCGAATCGCGCCTGGCGTGGGACGAGGCCCGCGACGCCGTGCGCGACAGCTGGCACTACATCGAGCGCAAGCTGCCGGGCGACGCCGACGGCGACGGCCGCTGATCCGGCGCGGCGCGGTCCACCATCGCGCCGTCCGAACGATCGCAAGCGTTGCAAGCGAAGGCACCCGTCCGCGGGTGCCTTCGCGCGTTCAGAGCGCGTCCGCGTCCAGCTCGCCGGTGCGGATGCGCACCGCACGCTCCAGGTCCCAGACGAAGATCTTGCCGTCGCCGATCTTGCCGGTACCCGCGGCCTGCAGGATCGCTTCCACCACCGCGTCGACGCGATCGTCGGTGACCGCGACCTCCAGCTTGATCTTCGGCAGGAAATCGACCACGTACTCGGCGCCGCGGTACAGCTCGGTGTGGCCCTTCTGGCGGCCGAAGCCCTTGACCTCGGTCGCGGTGATGCCGGCGACGCCGGCGTCGGCCAGGGCTTCGCGGACATCGTCGAGTTTGAACGGCTTGATGATGGCCATCACCATCTTCATGGCGGAGCTCCTGCGGGCATGGGGCGGACCGCCGCGAGCATACCCGCGGCGTCGGGCTTTTCCGACCCCTCGGCGCGGCGGATCCCGATGGCGGCGCCGCGACGCGGACGGGATGCTGGCGGCCACGCTACAATCCACGGGACATGCCCATGATCGACCTCCGCCAGATCGACGACCTCGCCCGCCGCCTCGGCACGCTGGTGCCCCCGGCCCTGCGCGAGGGCCGCGAGGAGATGCAGGAGAACTTCAAGGCCGCGCTGCAGGCGGGCCTGGCGAAGCTCGACCTCGTCACCCGCGAGGAATTCGACGTCCAGCGCGCGGTGCTCGCCCGCACCCGCGGCCAGCTCGACGAACTGCGCGCCCTGGTCGACCGGCTCGAAGCCGAACTCGCCGCCCGCGACACCGCGCCGCCCCGCGACTGAGGGCCGCCGCCATGACCCTTGCGCTCGTGCACACCCGTGCACGCGCCGGCGTGCGCGCGCCGGCCGTCAACGTCGAAGTCTTCCTCGCCGGCGGGCTGCCGCGCATGTCCATCGTCGGCCTGCCCGAGGCCGCGGTCCGCGAGGCCAAGGACCGCGTCCGCGCCGCCATCCAGTGCGCGCAGTACGACTTCCCGGCACGGGTCATCACCGTCAACCTCGCGCCGGCCGACCTGCCCAAGGACGGCGGCCGCTTCGACCTGCCGATCGCGCTGGGCATCCTCGCCGCCGGCGGCCAGATCCCGCTGGAGGCGCTGCGCGAGTGCGAATTCCTCGGCGAACTCGGCCTGACCGGCGAACTTCGGCCGGTCGACGGCGTGCTGCCGGCCGCGCTCGCCGCCGCGGCCGCCGGGCGCAAGCTGATCGTCCCCGCCGGCAACGGCGCCGAGGCCGCGCTCGCGGCGGGCGTCGAGGCCTTCACCGCGCGCACGCTGCTGGAGGTCTGCGGCCATCTGTGCGGCCATCGCACCCTTCCGACGGCGGTCGCGCCCGAAAGCCGCTTCGACCACGGCCCCGACCTGCGCGACGTCCGTGGCCAGACCCGCGCGCGGCGGGCGCTGGAGATCGCCGCGGCCGGCGGCCACCACCTGCTGGTGGTCGGCCCGCCCGGCTGCGGCAAGACCCTGCTGGCCTCGCGCCTGCCGGGTCTGCTGCCCGAGGCCTCCGATGCCGACGGGCTCGAAACCGCGGCCATCGCGTCGATCAGCGGCCGCGGCCTCGACCCGACCCGCTGGCGGATGCGCCCGTTCCGGTCGCCGCACCACACCGCCAGCGCGGTCGCGCTGGTCGGCGGCGGCTGTGAATTCCACCTAATACGGCGACTTTCCATCAATTAGCGCGACTGTAGCGAATGCTCAGAGAGGAATCGAACCACGCCAGCCTTAGCGTTAGCGCGATCCGAGTGAATGCCGGGCAGCACCCGGATCGCGAGGTGATTTCTGAACAATCATGAGTTAGCTGGAGTTAGAGGCAATCCCATCCAATCAATCCTGCCTTTAGTGGTTGCAATTTTCCGTTCATGCGTGTAATTTCCTTACGCGGAAATCATTTCCGTCTACGGAAATTACATAGGATGCACCTGTATGACTTTAAAACAACGTATTGCTCCCGAAGACCGGGGACTCGCGCTACACAATTGGCGCAAACTTCTGAACTGGGGTTTGGCGGAAACAGCGAATCGGCTCGGTATCTCAACTCGCACGCTCACTAGCCATGAGAACGGGACACAACCTGTACCAGAAGCCCGCTGGCGGCTCTTCGTGCATGAAATAGGCGAAGTGCTTCGGACTGGCAAATACCCTAGCGGCCTCGTGATCGTAAATGGCGAAGATGGCCTCTCTTGTATCGATGTAGTCTCTTCCGACAACTACGCCGGCATTGCTGTCAGTGACGATGGCAAGAGCGGTCTGATTGCCTCTTACGCGTTCGACCGGCAGACAGGCGCTCCTTACCTCCACCGAGTGCAATTTAATGTGGAGGTAAACTCGCACGTGTTCAAGGTTGTAGAAAAATGGGAAGAGGTTCGTCGTTCTCAAGCCCCGGACGAGGCCGTTTACCACGCTCAGCGATGGATCATGCGCTGCGCCTTGAAAGGTGAAATTGAGCATCCCGAGATGGCAGAGCTAAAGCGGGCGATGAACGATGCGAACGAGAGACTAAATGCTTCCGAAGATGCCACCCCAGAAGAGAAAGCCAGACTGTTTGATGAGCACGAAGCCGCTGTGGCGGCCTTTGTGAAGGGCTTGGCAGCAGGCCGATCAAAGCGATGAATATTCGATCGGCTATGTCCTGCACCACGGCAACATGTTGCGGTGGTGCAGGGCAGCAATTCCAGAATGCAGACTTGTCTATCATCAAACCGTGCACCAAAGCACCATCCAAGCCAGCGTTCGTGCGCTTGGACAACGGCGCCGAGTTCACTGCGGCGAAGATCATGCGCTTGTTGCGACGCAGCGATCGGCCCCAGCCTTCATCGCCGCGGACAACCCGTCTTGGTCACGCTATCAATGCTTTGCAGGGCGATGAAAGCAACAAGCTAACTGGCCCACTTCATCAGAAAGCGCCGTACGGAATTCGGATCGATCTCGGAATTGTGATCGCCCTTGTAGTGATGCTTGTAGCAGTGCGCAACATCGGATCCAATCTCATATGCTGCCGTGGTCATTGCCTGCCTAAGGTTGCGTCCCTCGGCGCGTGCGATGGATTCAATCAGGTGTGATACAGCCATCTGTTCATTTGCACCTGTGCTAGCAACAAGCGGGGATAGCACGCCTCCTTCTGTCGTTCTGGTCTCGATCTCGAACCAGTAGCCTAGTTGGGTCCCAACCTCCATGCGCACAACCAGGACACACCGCGGCTTGCCCAAGGTGCGTTCGGTCCCCACTCCACGTGCGCGCTCAAGCATACGCCAGCCCGCACTGGGCCATTGCCCGGTGCGCCGTGCCGTGTCGTCCAGGAAATTCCAACAGCTCAGGCCGCCGCATTGAGCTAGCTGGGAAGAAATCGCGGGCTGGAAAACGGTGTAGCGCTGCAGGTCGCCCTCACTGTGCAACAACTCGAACGCATCGAGGAGATAGCGGAACCGATTGACAGGATCACGGACGAGCACCTTGTGATGCGCCGGGGCAACATTGCCATCCTTGTGTGTGCGCTCACCACCGGACGCTGCATCGGGCGGCGGTGGCGCAGGACGGAGGTCGCTGTCGTTATACAGTTGGCTACGATCCTTGGTGAGCTTCTCCGGCTCTTCACCGTCCAGCCACGAGAAGGTGTCTTCCAGAGTGACGGCATCGCCCTGTGCAGCCGAGGCGTCGGTCGCGCTGGTGGTGACCATGTCGCTGCCTGCGGGCCTGGCGCGCAGGTGGTTTGCGTAGGGCCTGTCGCCCTGGGCGGGCAGCTGTTCTTTACCCTTGTCGCCACTATTCAAGCGCCCTGCTTTGATAGGTGGCGTGTAGCTCGGCCAGCTGCTGCCCAGGATCGAGGTCACCAAGAAGGACTGCTTGTGGACCACCGGCCTGCCACCGCCTTCCCTGCGGCCCAAGCGCGGCGCCAGCATGAAACCCTTGACCTGCAGCCGCAGCGGCTTGGCCTCCGCCCGGAACGGAATTTGCGCGCTGGCAAACCAAGGCACGTGCACGTTCGCGCGCCGATCGGAAAGCATTCCGGTGTAGATCGATTCGGCACGGGCCGCCGCGTAGTTGTCGAAGTAGAGCAGCGCCGCGAGGCGGGCAAAGTCGTTGTCCACGTGCGTCTGCAGAATGACGTGCCACGCTCCGGTGACTGGATCGACCCTGGTCTCCAATCCGGACTTCAGCTGGCCCTCGTAGACAATCATGCGCCTAGTCTGTGCCCAGGGGCCGCTGGTAAAAGCGTTAGCCAGTTCGCGTTGGATGGCGTAGAACCTTTGAAAGATCAGCGCTCTTGGAATCACGTACTCGATTCCGCTCGCATCGACAAAGACCAGGCAACGTGAGGCACTGAATTCGGTCTGGATCCCGCCAAACTCCCGCGAGAGCAGCTGTTTGTAGGGGTATGTCCAACCCGCAGGCGCCGGGAGCTCTTCCCCGATCCTGATCTCATGGCAAGACTGCTCAGCATCGGCCAGGATGAGAGTCATCTGGCGGGTGGGCAGTTCGCCGACAAGGCGCTGGCCCTGATACACCCGGCCAATCGTCAGATGCGGCAGCAAGCCCGCGTGCACGGCCACTGAAGTGTACTGCGCCTGCCCAGCGTCGGTTCGGTCCAGAGGAAGCAATGCAACAGCGCTCTCACGCGTAAGCCGATTCAGGTCGCTATGGCGCTGAAACGGAAGTCGCTGCAGCCGCACGGTAACCGAGGTCGAACGCGTGGTCAGGTGCGGGAGCGTGAACTTGTCCACCCATTTGACGAGCCGATAGGCATCGTCTTTTGGAAACTCTTCAATGATCGTCATGGGCGCTGTAGGCGTGGGTCCTTGATGACCCTCAACATAACCCAGTCGCGCATTATGTTGGAGCCTACGGTGCGACCCGGCAGCAGGCCAGCTTGCTAGTCTTCGCTCAGGAATGGCCCCATCTTGCAACCAGATGACCGGCATGGAGCCAGGGCCGAGCACCTTAGCTACGTGCTCCTTCACCGACGCCTATCGTGGGCATGAGTACCGTCTCGCTGAGCTGCCGCCCGTCGACGTAGACCACGCCAAGCCAGTGCGCCCCGTTCGGATGCAGGTGCAGCTCATGTCGTTTGGGCTCTAGGGAAGCGATTCTCACGGTACCCTGCGTGCCATT
>JBQCJG010000013.1:0-14122 GCA_051952955.1 Lysobacteraceae bacterium
CGGGCGCCGGGGGGGGGGGGGGGGGGGTGGGGGAGGCCGCGGCCCGCGCGCAGCGCGGGGGCGGCGTCGGCCGCGCCGGGGGGGGCGCCCCCGCCCACGGCGATGTCCGGCCGCAGCGTCTTCGCCGCCAGCGCACAGCCCGACAGCAGGCCGCCGCCGCCGACCGGCGTCAGCAGCGCGTCGAGCTCGCCGGCCTCGTGCAGCAGTTCCAGCGCGGCGGTGCCCTGGCCGGCGATGACGTCGGCATCGTCGAACGGATGCACCAGATGGCCGCCGGTCTCGGCCAGCGCGCGGGCCGCGGCGGCTTCGCGCGCGGCCATGTTCTGCGCGCAGCGGACGATGCGCGCGCCGAAGCCGGCGATGCCGGCCAGCTTCACCGCGGGGGCGCCTTCTGGCACGACGACCGTGGCCGGCACGCCGCGCAGCCGGCTGGCCAGCGCGACGGCCGCGCCGTGGTTGCCGGAACTCTGGGTGACGATGCCGTGCGCCGCGGCGGTGTCGGACAGCGCCAGCACCGCGTTGCAGGCGCCGCGGAACTTGAACGCGCCGACCCGCTGGAAGTTCTCGCACTTGAAGTGCAGGTCGCAGCCGGCGATCGCGTTCAGGGAATGCGAGCGCAGCACCGGCGTGCGCTGCGCGTGCGGCGCGATCCGCGCGGCCGCCGCGAGGACATCGGCGAATCCGGGCAGGGCAGGGACGGCGGACGCGTCGGCGGACGTCGTGGGGACGGCTGCGTTCATCGCGCCATCGTATCAGGCAGGTCGCGGCGCTCCGCCGGGCCGGGTACTTTAAGGACGGGTTCAAACCGCGCGGCGGATGCTGCCTGCCTCGGGCAGCGGCAGCACGCCCACGCGCCACAGGGGTCAGCGATGTCTCGTCTTGGTCTTCTTGCGACGTTCTCCGCACTGATACTGACCGGTTGCGTCAGTTCCTATACCTATCGCGACGGCAACGGCGGCGATTACTACTACGCCGAGCCGCAGATCGAATACCGCGACGTCTACGGCATGCCGTACCTCGGCCTCGGCTACGACGGCGGCTGGTACGGCCGCTTCGGCTACGGCTTCGGTTACGGCGCGCTGCCGTATTCGCACTACGGATTCCCGTACTGGGGCGGGCCGTACGGCTACTACGGTGGACCGGTCGGCTACTACGGCGGTTTCTATCCGCCCGCCTACTGGCAACACCGTGACCATCGCCCGCACCGTCCGCGCCCGCCCGGCACGCTGCCGCCGGGCGTGATCCTGGATCCGCCGGGCACGCCGAATCCCGGCGGCATCGCGCAGAACGGCATCGCGCAGCCCATGCCCAAGCCGGCGCCGCGTCCCCGCTGGCGGCCGTCGGAGCCGGGTCAGCCCGGCGAACCGCTGTCCGGCGCGCAGCCGCGCTTCCGGCCGTTGCCCCCCGGCACGGTGTCGTCGCCCGGCCAGCCCGGTGGCGTGCCGATGCCGCAGGAACGGCCGAGACGTCCGATGCAGGAATCCGCCCCCGCGTTCCCGCGGCGCATGGAGCGTCCCCCGATGTCGACACCGTCCGCGCCGCCGGGCGGCCGGATGGAACGCCGAGAACGAGAACCCGGTCTCAATCCAACCCCTTGATAATGCTTGCCAACACGCGGGATTGGCCGCAAGCTAACCAGCAATGACCGGTTGCGTCGGATTGCGACGTATCACGGTAGGCATCGCCGACCCCGGCGGGGAAATCCGGATCCCCCCTGTTCCGCTCCCCGTCGGGCGTCGGCACCTTCTCACGGCGCACTGCGCCGTTTTTTGTGCCCGGAACCTTCGCGACCGCGGTCGCCGCCGTCATCGGACGTGCGGACGACTCCGCATCGCCGAAACGCGCGCAAAAAAAGGGGCCGAACGTCCCCCGACATTCGGCCCCTGGCTCCCTCAGCGCGCGCATGGCCAGCCCTGTTCCACCCCGGCCAGCGCTTTCGCGCCTGCCGCGCTGAGTGCCACTGGGGAGAAGCAGATTGCGTGCCAACTTTCGCGATCCGGTCCGAACCGGTCGCGGCGGTAGACTGCGCGCCGGACGCCCGATCCTCCCTCCCGCCACCCGCGATTCTCCCGTGAACGACTTCCTGACCCACGACGTCATCGTCATCGGCGGCGGCCACGCCGGCACCGAGGCCGCGCTCGCCGCGGCGCGCGCCGGCGCGCGCACGCTGCTGCTGACCCACAACATCGAGACCGTCGGCGCGATGAGCTGCAATCCGGCGATCGGCGGGATCGGCAAGGGCCATCTGGTGAAGGAGATCGACGCCCTCGGCGGGATCATGGCGCGCGCCGCCGACGCCGCCGGCATCCAGTGGCGTCGGCTGAATGCGTCGAAGGGTCCGGCCGTGCGCGCGACGCGCTGCCAGGCCGACCGCGCGCTGTACCGGCGCTTCGTCCGCCGCGCGGTGGAAACGCAGCCGAACCTCACCGTGTTCCAGTCGGCGGTGGACGATCTGATCCTGGAAGGCGACGCGGTCCGCGGCGCGATCACCAACACCGGCCTGCGCTTCCGCGCGTCGGCGGTGGTGCTGACCGCCGGCACCTTCCTCGCCGGCAAGATCCACATCGGCGAAACCCAGTACGCCGCAGGGCGCATGGGCGACCCGCCCGCGGCCACGCTCGCCGCGCGCCTGCGCGAGCGCCCGTTCGCGATCGACCGCCTGAAGACCGGCACGCCGCCGCGCATCGACGGCCGCAGCCTCGACTACGCGGCGATGGAAGAGCAGCCCGGCGACGATCCGCGCCCGGTGTTCTCGTTCCTGGGCAGCACCGCCGACCATCCGCCGCAGGTGTCGTGCTGGATCACCCACACGAGCGAGCGCACGCACGAGATCATCCGCAACGCGCTGCACCGCTCGCCGCTGTACAGCGGCCAGATCGAAGGCATCGGCCCGCGCTACTGCCCGTCGATCGAGGACAAGGTGGTGCGTTTCGCTGAGAAGGCGAGCCACCAGATCTTCGTCGAGCCCGAAGGCCTCGACGTGGCCGAGATCTATCCGAACGGCATCTCGACCTCGCTGCCGTTCGACGTGCAGCTCGACCTGGTCCGCAGCATCCGCGGCTTCGAGCAGGCGCACATCACCCGCGCCGGCTACGCGATCGAATACGACTTCTTCGATCCGCGCGGGCTGAAGACCTCGCTGGAGACCAAGCTGGTCGACGGCCTGTTCTTCGCCGGCCAGATCAACGGCACCACCGGCTACGAGGAGGCCGCGGCGCAGGGGCTGGTCGCGGGCGTCAACGCCGCGCGCCACGCGCAGGCGAAGGACCCGTGGTCGCCGCGGCGCGACGAAGCCTACGTCGGCGTGCTGATCGACGACCTGATCACCCACGGCACCACCGAGCCCTACCGCATGTTCACCAGCCGCGCCGAATACCGGCTGCAGCTGCGCGAGGACAACGCCGACCTGCGCCTTACCGAGACCGGCCGCACGCTCGGCCTGGTCGACGACGCGCGCTGGGAGCGCTTCAGCCGCAAGCGCGATGCCGTGGCCGCCGAGACCGAACGCCTGCGCGGCGTGTGGGCCGCGCCGAACAACGCGCTGGGCCGCGAGGCGGTGGCGACGCTGGGCATCGACCTCAGCCGCGAGACGCCGGCGCTGGACCTGCTGCGCCGGCCGGAACTCGACTACGCGACGCTGATGGCCGTGCCGCTGCTGGGCCCGGGCGTGGACGCCGCGGACGTGGCCGAGCAGGTCGAGATCGAGGCGAAGTACGCCGGTTACCTCGATCGCCAGCGCGAGGAGATCGCGCGCCAGCGCCGCCACGAGCACACGCCGATCCCGGGCGATTTCGACTACGCGACCGTGCGCGGGCTGTCGATCGAAGTGCAGCAGAAGCTGCAGCGCGTGCGCCCGGAGACCGTCGGCCAGGCGCAGCGCATCCCCGGCATGACGCCGGCGGCGATCTCGCTGCTGCTGGTGCACCTCGTCCGGCGCCGCGGCGCCGCGGCCTGACGCGACCAGCGCACAGCATCGCCGCATCACGACGTCCGCCGGGGGGAAGACGACATGCCGACAGCCAGCGAGATCGCGAGGGCGCGGACCCACGCGAAGGATGCCGACCAGTGGCTCGCGGCGATCGCGGGCCTGGTCGGCGCGATGTTCTGCGCCGTCGTGGCGCTGATCCTCGCGCCGGTGACCTGGGGCTTCTTCGCGTCGCTCGGCGTCGCGGTCGCCGCGGTCGCGATCCCGTGCGCGATCGCGCTGCGGTCGATGGACCGCAGCTCGGCGGAATTCAGGACGGTGTGGATGGCGGTGCTCGCGGTGATGCTGGTGCTGTGGGTGGCGGTCGGCGGCTGGCTCAAGCGCACCACGGGCACCGACATGGCGCTCCGCGAGATCGAGGCCGAGGACCGTGCCGCGGACCTGTGGAAGGCCGAACTCGATGCGGGGCGCCGGCCGCCGGCGCGCCCACGGCCCGAACCCACCGACAGCCGCAACGGCTTCGCGCAAGCGGCGGCGGCGTTCCGCCGGCACGACTGGCGCAGCGTCGAGAACTACCGCCGCTGCATGGCCGCGCTCGATGGCGTGGACTGGCAGGCGATGTCCGATCCCTGGAAGACCGGCCCCGCGTCGACGCACGCGGAGAAGGAGGCGCGCTACGGCGCCGGGATCGCTGCGGTCGATGCGTGGCATGCCGCCGAGCGCGACAGCGTGAAGACGCTGCGCGCGGAGATCGCCGCGCTGAAGCTGCCGGATCCGCTGGCGACGCGGCTGGCGCGTCGCTTCGAGAGACTGGACGACACCGCGCAGGTGCTGGCGTATTCGGAGAACCTGCTGCTGGAACGCGCCCGCCAGGTGACTGCCGTGCTGGACGCCGGCGACTGGTCGCGCGACGCCGACGCGATCCGGTTCCGCGGCCGCGACGACGCAACCGCCTATGCGCGCGCCAACGATTTACTGATGCGTGCGATCCGGAACCGCAAGTCGGTGCGGCAGCAGCTGCACGGCACCGCCGCGCCCGTCGCCGAGCGATGATGCGGCCTTCCGCATGCGCCGCATCCTGATCGTCGGTCCCGGTGGCGCCGGCAAGTCCACGTTGGCCGGCCGACTGGCCGGGCGACTGGACCTGCCGCTGATCCACCTCGATGCGCTGTACTGGCGGCCCGGCTGGGTGGAGCCGCCGAAGGAGGCGTGGCGGCAGACGCTCGCCACGCTGTTGCAGGGCGAGGCGTGGGTGATGGACGGCAATTACGGCGGCACGTTCCGGCAGCGCCTCGCCGCCTGCGATACCGTGCTGCTGCTGGATCTGCCGCCGTGGCGGTGCGTGTGGCGCGTGCTGCGCCGGCGTCTGCGCCATCGCGGCGCAACGCGGCCGGGCATGGCGCCGGCGTGCCCGGAACGCCTGGATGCCGCGTTCCTGTACTGGATCGCCACGTGGCGCATGCAGCGGCGCCCGGCGATGTGCCGCCAACTGGACGAAGCCGGCGCCCGCGGTGTGGACGTCCGGATCCTCCGGTCGCCGCGCGCGGTGGAAGCGTTCCTCGCGTCGCTGCCGCCGGCGCGCTGAGCGCGTCGACGGCGTCGCGACCGGATCGGCCGAACGGGCGGCTGGTCGAACCGCCGCCGCGACAGCATCGAGCGCAACGCGTCGGGCACGTCCCCGCCGGCGTCGAAGCGGCGCTCGTCCTCGTTCATCCGGCGTGAAGATCCCGTGCATGCGGCGATGCGCGCTGCGTGCGGCACATCGCCATACGGCACCCCGCGCGCATTCGAGTCGTGCGGCGTCGAATCGCCATGGAAACCCGGGGGTCTCGCGCGATCGCGGCGGCTCCGTGAGCGGCTTCGCATTCGCGGTGCCGACTGCGCGCATGCGCGTCGCGCCGATTCAGGCCTGCAGGGTTTCGTCGTCGTCGCGCCGGTCGCGCTGCCACGGCAGCGGGATGCCGAAGCCGAGCCCGAACAGCAGCGCCAGCCGGCTCGACCAGCTCTCGCGATACGGCGGCGTCGCCGGCGCTTCGGGTTCCAGCGCGAAATCGCCGTCGTCGAGCGCCGCGATCAACGCCTTCGCCTCGTCGTACTGCGCATCGGCCACGCGCACGCGGGTGCCGCCGATCGCCTGCCGCCACTCCCAGTTCGCGAGGTTGGTCTGGTCGTCGCTGACGAAGGCGTCGATGCCTTCGGCCTGCAGCCGGCCGCAGACGATGTGGGCCTCGATCGGATCCAGGTAGCTCGCGACGGTGCGGTACATGCGGGATGCCGGGCAAACACGACAGGCGTACCCTATCAGAATGCACATGCGCCTCCTTCCGCTCGCCCTGTCCGCCCTCGTCCTGCTCGCCGGCTGCGGCGAAGAGGCCGAGGCCCCGAAACCCCTGCGCGTCGGCGATCTCGCGATCGAGGACTGGCCGCTGCCCGCGCCGCCCGGCTCGGCGCAGCCGGACCTGATCGTCGCGCCGGACGGCCGCGTGCTGCTGAGCTGGCTCAACGAGCAGCCGGGCCGCCGGCCCGCGTTCCAGATGGCCGAGCGTTTCGTCGACGGCCACTGGGAAGGGCCGCGCACGATCGCGATCGGCCGGTCGATGGTCGTGAACTGGGCCGACACCCCGCACATCGCGGTCACCGCCGACCGCGCGCTGTGGGCGCACTGGCTGCAGAAGTCCGGCGACGCGCCGGACGCCTACGACGTGATGCTGGTGCGGTCGATGGACCACGGCATGAACTGGAGCGCGCAGATGCGCGTGCACGACGACGGCACCCGGACCGAGCACGGGTTCGTCTCGTTCTGGCCGCAGAGCGAGACCCGACTCGGCGTCGCCTGGCTGGACGGCCGCCATGCCGGCGGTGCGGCGCAGACCGGCGATCACGACGGCCACGCCGCGCACGGCGAGGAGGACGGCGGCCCGATGTCGCTGCGCGCAGCGGTGTTCGACGGCGACCTGCGCATCTCCGCGGCGACCGAGATCGACGCCCGCACCTGCGACTGCTGCCAGACCGACGCCGCGGGCACCGCCGAGGGCGGGCTGCTGGTCTACCGCGATCGCAGCGACGACGAGATCCGCGACATCTACGCCACCCGTTTTGACGGCAAGGCCTGGTCGACGCCGGTGCGCGTGCATGCCGACGACTGGAAGATGCCGGCCTGCCCGGTCAACGGCCCCGCGGTTGCCGTGCACGGCCACGATGCGGTGGTCGCGTGGTACACCGCGCCCGGCGACATGCCCGTGGTGCAGCTCGCGCGCAGCACCGACGGCGGCGCGACGTTCGCGACGCCGGTGGCGGTCGATCGCGGCGCGGCGGTGATCGGCCGCGTGGCCGTGGCGGCCGACGCCGGGCAGGTCTGGCTGCTGTGGATGCGCGAGGTCGCCGGCAAGCAGTCGCTGTGGCTGGCACGCTACGCGCCGGACCTGTCGAAGGAACTGCAGCGCACGAAGCTGGCGGACCTGCAGGGCGGCGGTCGCGGCACCGGCTTCCCGCGGCTCGCGCTGGGCGCCGATGCCGCGTACGCGGTGTGGACCGACGTCGTCGACGGCGCGCCGGCGCTGCACGGCGTGCGCATCGTCAACGCGGCGAAGTAGGCGGCCTGCGGGTCGTCGCGCAGCCGCCCGTCACGCGGCCTCGCGGCACGCCTCGGCCGCGGCGAGGTCGCGCTGGCACAGATCGCGTCGCGCCATCGCCTTGTGGATCTCGGCGCGGTTGAGGTAGTGGTCCGCCTGCTGCGGTTCCAGCGCGATCGCGCGATCCATGTCCGCCAGTGCGGCCTCGAATCGCCCGGCGTCGTAGTGCAGCACCGCGCGGTTCACCCGCGCCGCCACCAGGTCGGGCGACAGCGACAGCGCGGTGTCGTAGTCCCGCAGCGCCGCGTCGGCATCGCCGGCGTCGGCCAGCAGTTCCGCGCGCAGCGCGTATACGTCCGGCTGCAGCGGGTTCAATTCGAGGCTGCGGGCGAAATTCGCGACGGCCTCTTCGGTGCGGCCGAGGTTGAGCGCGCAGATGCCCTTGTTGAAGTGGACTTCCGGGTAGGGCGCGCTGAATTCGATCGCGCGGTCGTACAGCGCTTCCGCTTCGGCGAAACGTTCCGAGCGCTGCAGGAGGTTGCCGGCTTCGTTGTAGTACTCGGAATAGTGCGGATCCATCTCCATCGCATGCCGGTAGTAGGCGAGCGCGTTGTCGTTCTCGCCGAGCATCGCGTAGACCTGGGCGATGTTGTACTGGAGCACCGAGCGGTGAAGGCGGTGCTTTTCCTCGCCGAGGGCATCGGTCAGCAGCGCGTAGCCCGTGCGGCAGAGTTCCATCGCTTCGACAGGCCGGCCCTGGCGGACGCGCAGGAAAGCCAGCCCGTTGTTGATGAACACGCGAAGGAAGAGGTAATCGGCTTCCTTGGACGTGTGCCTGCAGGCCTCGATCGAAGCGAGCGCCTGCATGAGATGGTGCTCGGACGCCGCCATGTCGGGCGTCTTCAGGAATCGCAGGAAGATCATCGACAGCAGGTAGTGCATCCTCGCGCGGTATTCGTCGAACGAGATCCTCGGCTCGGCGTGGTCCAGCAGGATCTGCAGCGTGTCCTGCTCGCGCCCGGTCGTCACCAGTCCCGTGAACAGATTCCCGAGGTAGTTCCAGCGCAGGGCCTGGTCCTCGCCGACCAGCGCGTCGAGCTGCGCGAGGACGCCGTCGGCGAAGCTCGCGGCCTCGTGGTAGTACCCGTAATGATTGCAGAGGCAGAGCGCGTGGATCGAGACGTCGGCGGCGCGGACGGCATCGCCGGTGCCGCGGAAATAGCGCAGCAGCGCTGGGTACAGGCGCTCCCAGCCTTCGAAGTCGTCGGCCAGCAGCGTGCGTCCGATCCTGTCCACGTCGTCCGCATCGAGCGCGGGCGGCGGCGGTACGGGCGTGCCGAGCCCGGTGTCTTCCGGCAGGGCGTCGGACACCGTCATCCACGGCATCCGTCGTGCCATGGCGTCCGCGTCCATGGCGGTCTCGACGACCACTTCGAAGCCGTCATGTCCGGCACCGCGCCTCGCCAGCTCGGCGAAATACCGCGAGGCCAGATGCTGGGCGAGATCGAAACGTTCCACCACGATGCGCCAGCGGCGTTGCGGATCCTCGTGGCGCTTCCACGCCAGCGTCACCTCGACGAGGCTGTTGATCAGGCGATAGGCGCGGTCGAGCGGGAAATTCCGCGTGCGCTCCGCGTCCTGCGTGCTGTCGGTGAGCGTGTAGTACTTCGGCAGCAGTTCCGCGCGGTAGACGGGCAATGCCCGGTTGAGCGCGTAATCGTGCCGTTCGATCAGCGCCGATTCGCCGCGCGCGCGCAGGGCGAGGTAGGCCTGTTCGACGATCTCGCCCACGCCCGTCCAGGTGCCGGTGCGCGCGAAGTCGCCGTCGACGCGGAGGATGCGGGCGATGCCGCCCGGCAGCGGTGGACTCGGCGGCTCCGGCGCCGGGCCGCTGTAGGTCAGGAGGCGGAAACCGCGCTGCGTGCGTTCGGCATCGAGGGTCTGGGCGATCATGGCGAGTCCCTTGCGTGATGTGCCTGGCGGTCAGGCAGGCGTTCTCGACCGCTTGATCCACATGTAGAGGCCGAACAGCAGGAAGCCGCTGCTGATCGTGGCGAAGGCGGCCAGGTCGTACGCCACCGCCGGCGGGATGTAGGGGCTGCGGTACGCATCGTAGGCGCGCTGGAAGTACAGGTAGAGCGTCGGGATCACCGAGAACAGCAGGAACCAGACGGCCGCGACGCGGCCGATGATCCAGATCGCGAAGAACGTGCGCGCCACGGCCACGTGCGCCGGCGTGTAGTCCTCGGTGCGCTTGCCGAAACGCCCGCCCGTCACCGTGTAGACCTGGTTGCTCAGGAAGCTGCGGGCCTTGCCGTCGAGATCGGTGAACCCGTAGTAGTTGCACACCATGTAGTAGACGTCGGTGCGCAGGAAGATGTTGAACTGCCAGGCCACCGTGATCGCGATCTGGAGCATCCAGGCCTGCAGCAACTGGATCGCGAACCGGTCGAAGGCATGGCGCATGATCCAGTCGAGTGCGATGGCGATCAGCGCGATGTTCAGCACGTCGACGATCATCCCGGCGGCCATCGGGAGATAGCGCTTCTCGCGGGGCAGCGACAGCAGGCCGGTCATGTCGGTCTCGGCGACGATCTGCCAGAGCCGGTTGCCGAAGCCGAGCCGGGAATCGATGCCCTGCCGCGCGGTCGCCAGCATGTGGCCGAGTTCGTGCAGCGCGACGCTGAGTCCATACAGCGCCGTCAGCAGGAACATCGTCAGCGTGAGATGGTCGTAGAGATAGAACGCCTCGACATTGATGATCGGTCGCGGACTGATCGCCATGCGATAGCCGGCGTAGCCGACGATGGCGAGGAAGATCGACAGCGAAGGCAGCGAGAACACCGCGCGCGCCAGTCGCTGGTTGGCGCGGAACACCAGCCGGCGGTCCGTGCCGGATCTCTCGGCGATGAGCTCGTCGAAGCGATGTCTTTCACCCTCCGGGTAGAGGAAGCCGATCTCCTTCAACGTGGAGACGAACTCGTCGATGTCGATGTCGTCGTTGCCCGCCTGTCCGAGCGCCCGTCTCACCTCCGCGACGCTGCGACCCTCGCGCAGCAGGTGCAGGATCTGCACGCCGACGGCAGGCAGGCTGTAGAAGTCGTCCAGATCGGTGTTGCCGACGTAGAAGTCCTCGCCTTCGGGCTGGACCGACAGCGGGATGACGAAGAAGCGTTCGTTGCCGGAAGCCCGCGTGGCGTCTTCCGGCGCGAAAAGGGGCGAGATGGCGCTTTCCGACATGCGGAGCTCCCTTGGCGGAGAGGAGCCGGAGGCGTGGGTCCGGCCGGATCCTGGGAACGGGCCGTCGCCCGGAGACGACGACCCGCCGGCGACGCACGACACGCGCTGCGGCAGTCAACGCCGCGGTGCCTGCCGTTGCATCGACGCATGCACGACTCAGGCGGTGGAACCGCCTCCCAGCCAGCATTCCGGCAGCCACGGCTTGCATTCGCAGATCGGGTACAGCGCGACCGCGGTGGTCTTCAGCTTCTGCACTTTCACGACCGAAATCTTCTTCATGGCAACCACTCCTTGGGTGTGAAGGTTCATTGGTCGGACGACGCGCGCGCGACGATGCCGGGCACGTGCGAGGCCGGCTCCTGCGGAAGGGTCACGACGGGTTGCGCGGTCCTTGGCAACGAGATCGACGCATTCCATGGCGATCATTGCGTGGAGCGCGGCCAGTGTTAGCACGGTTGATTTTCGATCGCAAACCGGCTGCTGCGGCGCAGCACGTCGCAGCGGGATCAGCCGCGATGTTCGGCGGCGAGGTAATCCGCGCTCTGCATCTCGATCAGGCGCGATGCCGTGCGTTCGAAGGCCGATGCCAGTCGTTCGCCGGCATACAGCGCCATCGGCACCGCATCGGCGGTGCAGACCAGATTGACGTGGCGGTCATAGAGTTCGTCGATCAGCGTGACGAATCGCCGCGCCGCATCATCGCGGCGCGCATCGAACACCGGGATGTCGCCGAGCAGCACGGTGTGGAATTCGGTCGCGATCTGGATGTAGTCGGCGCTGCCGCGCGGGCCTTCGCACAGTGCGGCGAAATCGAACCAGACCATGCCCTGCATGCGCGCGCGCACCGCGATGCGGCGGCCGTCGACGACGATGCCCGCGTCGCGATGCGCATCGTCGCCGCCCAGCGCGCGCCAGCGTGCCTGCAGCCAGGCGTCGCCGTCGTCGTCCAGCGGCGCGCGGTACACCGGCGAGCGCACCAGCGCGCGCAGGCGGTAGTCGTGGTCGCTGACCAGCTGCACGACGTGGCAGTGGCGCTCGATCAGTGCGATCGCCGGCAGGAAGCGCGCGCGCTGCAGGCCGTCCCTGTAGAGATCGCCGGGCGCGGCGTTGGAACTGGTCACCAGCGCCACGCCTTCGTCGAACAGCCGTTCCAGCAGCCGGCCCAGCAGCATCGCGTCGCCGATGTCGCTGACGAAGAATTCGTCCAGCACCAGCACGCGCAGCTGCGCGCGCCATTCGCGGGCGATGATCGCCAGCGGGTCGCGCTCGCCCGCGTGCGCGCGCAGGCGCTCGTGCACGTCGCGCATGAAGCGGTGGAAATGCGTGCGGCGTTTCTCGGCGATCGGCAGGCCGGCGTAGAACAGATCGATCAGGAAGGTCTTGCCGCGGCCGACGCCGCCCCACAGGTACAGGCCCGGCGGCGCGACGGCCTGCGGCCTGCCGAACACGCGATCGAGCAGGCCCTTGCGCGCGACCGGCGCCGCCAGCGCTTCGTGCAGGCGATCCAGTTCGCGCAGCGCCGGATGCTGCGCAGGATCGTCGCTCCACTCGCCGCGGGCCACGCCGGCGGCGTAGCGCGCGGAAGGCGCTCCCGCCTCGCTCATGCCGCGGGGCCGGGCAGGTAGCGCTGCACCAGGTGCCGGATCGCGCCGCGCAGGTCCATCAGGCGGCGATGGAAGAAATGGCTGGTCTCGGGCATGCGCACGAGTTCCGCGTCGGGATGGCGCGCCGAAACCGTCGCGAACCAGTCGTACACGGCCTGCGGGTCGACGATCTCGTCTTCCTCGCCCTGGATCACTTTCCACGGCATCGTCGGGGTGACGATGCGGTCGAAGTCCCAACGCCCCGCGGGTGGCGCGATCGACAGCAGCAGGGCGGGCTGGAGTTCGGCCGCGGCGCGCAGGCTGACGTAGGCGCCGAAGCTGAAGCCGGCCAGCCACAGGGTGTCGCCGGGGCGCGTCGCGCGCACCCAGGCGACGACCGCGCGCAGGTCGTCCAGCTCGCCGTCGCCGTGGCCGACCGCGCCCTCGGAGGCGCCGGCGCCGCGGAAGTTGAAGCGCACCGTGGTCGCGCCCAGCTCGCGCAGCGCGCGCGCGGCCATGGTCACGACCTTGTTGTGCATCGTCCCGCCCTCGGTCGGCAGCGGGTGGCAGAGCACCGCGACCAGCGGCCGCGGCGCGGCGTCGGCCTCGGGCGGATCGACCGCGACCTCCAGTCCGCCGGCGGGGCCGGGCAGGGTCAGCGTGGTCGCGGTGTCGGGGAAGGCGGGGGAGTCGTCCATGCGCCGATGATACCGGGGCCGGTCAGGGCGTCCGCAGGCGCAGGCCGACGACAAGCGGGTCGTGGTCGGAGCTGCGCCACACGGCGCGATCGTCCGGGCGCTCCTGGTAGCCGCGGCTGTCGGGTTCGTCGGCATTGGTGTGCCACTCGGCCGCGCCGGCCAGCCGCGCGGCCAGCGCCGGGCTGAGCAGGGCGTGGTCGAGGCGGCCGGTCTGCGCCGCGAAGACGTAGCTGTAGGGCGTGTCGCGATGCCCGGCGAAGGCGTCGCGCCAGCCGGCGTCCACCAGCGCCTGCACCGGGTCTTCGCGGGTGTAGGCGTTGAGATCGCCGACGATCAGCGTCAGGTCGCTGCCGGCATGGGTCGGGTCGGTGCGCAGCCAGGCGTCGAGCCGGCGCGTGGACGCGGTGCGGACGGCATTCCAGCAGCTCTGGCCGTCGTGCTGGTCGGCATCGGTACCGGTGGCGCCGTTGCAGCCCTTCGACTTGAAGTGGTTGGCGACGACCGTGAACACCGGGCCGTTGCCGGCGCGGAAGCTCTGCGCCAGCGGCGGCCGGCTGCGGCTGCCGAACAGGTCGTCGCTCAGCGTCGCCGCGTCGCCCACCGGCTGCACCCGCGAGGCGCGGTAGAGCATGCCGACCCGGATCTGGTCGCTGCCCTGGTCGGCGGTGGTGGCGACGAAGCGCCAGTCGCCGTCGCCGGCCGCGTTCAGGGCGTCGACGAGCTGCGCCACGGCCGCGTCCGGGCCGAAGCCATCGTTCTCCAGCTCCATCAGCGCGGCGATGTCGGGCGCCAGGCCGCGGATCGTGGCCACGAGCCGGGCCTGCTGGGTGCGGTGCTCGGCCTCGGTGCGGGCGCCGCGGGGCGTGGGATAGCCGCCGCCGTGGCCGTCGCCGTTGAAGAAGTTCTCGAGGTTGAAGCTGGCGACGCGCACGTCGCCGCCCACGCGCGGCGCCTTCGGCTGCGCGTTGCGGTCGAAGCGGGGCGCGCGGGTCGGCAGCAGCAGCGGGGTGCCGCGGCGGAGGTCGACCACGCCTTCCACGCCGCGGACGCGGGTACCGGCCCGCGGCGCGCCGGCCTTTGGCAGGAAGCCGGGCGCGGGCGGTC
>JBQCJG010000014.1:0-8333 GCA_051952955.1 Lysobacteraceae bacterium
GCGGCACGTGCGGCCGACGCGATCGGCACGGCCGCGTTCGCGCCGACCGGCACGCTCGCGAAGCCCGCGATCACGCTGTCCGCGCCCGAGCAGGCGCTCGAACTGCAGCACGCGCCCGCGGCCAAGCCCTCGCTGTCCCTGGGCGGGCACGAGGACGCGCTGGCCGGTGGCGCTGCCGCGTCGGCCTCGGTCGCACTGCGCGAAACAGAAGAGGGCGTATTCGTCCTCCACCTGTCCGCGCCCGACGGTCGCGTCGATGCCGGGCTGGTCGAGGCGCTGTCGCAGGCGATCGCGTTCGCCGGCGGACTGCCGTCGGTGAAGGCACTGCTGATCGAGAGCGATGCCGACGTCTTCCTGCACGGCGACCCGCGCGTGCTCGCCGACGAGGCCGGGCGCGCGCTGCTGCAGGCGCTGGCCGCGTTCCCCGCGCCGTCCGCCGCGCTGCTCTCCGGCTCGGCGCTCGGCGCCGGCTTCCGCATCGCCTGCGCCTGCGACCTGGTGCTGGCGATCGAGGATCAGCGCTACGGCTTCGGCGGTGTGTCCGCCTTCGACGCCGATGACGCCGCGTGGCTCGCCGCGCGTTTCGGCGAAGCGCTGGCGCTGCGCCTGATCGCCGATGCCGAACCGCTCGAAGGCCGCGCGCTGCAGGCGGCCGGGTGGGGCGCCGGCGTGGTGCCGCGACCGGCGTTCGCCGCCGCGGTCGACGCGCTGCGCGCCGGCCTGTCCGACAAGTCGGCCACCGCGCTGCGCCTGCTCAAGTCGCATCTGGCGCGCGAATTCGACGCCGCGATCGCCGCACTCGCGGCCTCGGTCGCGGATGGCGCCGCTGCGGACACGCTCGCGGCGCGCCTGCAGGCGTTCGCGCAGGTCGCGGCCGACCGCGCGCCCATGCCGGCGACGTACCGGATGTCGGCGCCCGCGTCGCAGGACGCGGCCGACGCCACCGCCGTCGCGACCGCGCTGCCGCTGTCCTCGACCGTGGTCCGCGCCAGCGTCGACGCCGACGGCATCGTGCTGGTGCGGCTGGAGGATCGCGACGCGCGCAACATGTTCTCCGACGCGCTGATCGCCGGGCTGGAGGAAGTGTTCGAGCGCATCGCGCAATCGCCGGCGTACAAGGCGGTCGTGCTCACCGGTTACGACACCTATTTCTCCTCCGGCGGCACCCGCGACGGGCTGAAGGCGATCCAGGAAGGCAAGGTCCGCTTCACCGACCACGACGTCTTCCAGCTGCCGATGCGCTGTCCGCTGCCGGTGGTCGCGGCGATGCAGGGCCACGGCATCGGCGCCGGCTGGACCCTCGGCCTGTTCTCCGACGTCGTGCTGTTCAGTGCGGAAAGCCGCTACGTCAGCCCGTACATGAACTTCGGGTTCACGCCCGGCGCCGGCGCCACCGGCATCCTGCCGGCGCGGCTCGGCTTCGACCTCGCCCGCGACAGTCTGTTCACCGGTCGCGAGATCACCGGCGAAGAGCTGGCGCGACGCCATCCGCAGCTGACCGTGCTGCCGCGCGACCAGGTGCTCGACCGGGCGCTCGCGATCGCCCGCGGCTTCGCCCGCCAGTCGCGCGAGGCGCTCTGCGCGGCGAAGGCCGCGCGCGTGGCGCCGCACGTCGCGGCCTGGCAGGCGCTGCTGGCGCGCGAGGTCGAGATGCACGCGTCCACGCTCGTGGGCCAGCGCGACACGCTCGACCGCATCGAACAGCGTTTCGCGCCGGGCCAGCGGGTCGAGGTCGAAGCGCCGACTGCCGCCGTCGCCGCGAAACCCGCCGCCGCGCCGTCTGCGCCCGCCGGTGCCGCCGACGTCCTGCCCGTCATCCGCCGGCTGCTGGCCGAGGAACTGCGCCTCGAGGACGGCGAGATCGATCCGCACACCCAGTTCGTCGACCTGGGCCTGGATTCGATCTCCAGCGTGGCGTGGATCCGCCGGATCAACGAACGCTTCGGCCTGTCGATCGAAGCCACCAAGGTCTACAGCCATCCGAATTTGCAGAAGTTCGCCCGGCACGTGGCCGAACTGCGCTCGGCCGGCATGGACGCGGCACCGCCGACGGACGCCGCGCGCGCCGTCGCGACGCCGCCGCCGAGCCGGCAGGCGGCCGTGCCGCTACCGGCCGCTGCGCCGCCGGCCGTCGCCGCGCCGGCCAGGTCGCGTGTCGATCTCGGCGCCGTGCGCCGCACGCTGATCGAGCTGCTGGCGCAGGAACTGCGCCAGGGACCGGAGAGCATCGACGCCCATCGCGGCTTCGTCGAACTCGGGCTGGATTCGATCTCCGGCGTCACCTGGGTCCGCGCGATCAACCGGGTCTACGGTACCGAGGTCGAAGCGACCCGCGTCTACACCTATCCGACGGTCGAACAGTTCGCCCGCCACGTCCGCGATCTGCTGGTGCAGCGCGAAGGCGAGCAGGCCGCGCCGGCGATGCCGGAGGCGGCTTCGGCCCCGGTGTCGACAGCGCCGGTCGACGCGCGTCCGGCGACGAGCGCGGTCGCCTACCACGGCTGGCCGGTGCTGACCTCGTGGCGCGTGGACGACGCAGCCGCTGCGGCGCAGATCGTCATGCCCGCGAAGACCGCGGCGGCGGCGATGCACGCGGCAGAGGTCGCGGTGATCGGCATGGCCGGCCGCTTCCCGATGGCGAAGGACCTGGACACCTTCTGGGACAACATCGCCAACGGCCGCAACTGCATCAGCGAAGTGCCCGCGTCGCGCTGGGACGCCAGCGCCTACTACGTCCAGGGCCAGCCCGGCGTGGGCCAGAGCAATTCGAAGTGGATGGGCGTGCTCGAAGGCCACGACCGCTTCGATCCGCTGTTCTTCGGCCTGTCGCCGGTCGAGGCCGAGGCCATGGATCCGCAGCAGCGCGTCTTCCTGGAGTGCTGCTGGCACGGCATCGAGAACGCCGGCTACACCGCCGAACGTCTGTCGGGCACCCGCTGCGGCGTGTTCGTCGGCTGCGCCAACGGCGACTACCACCTGCTGTCGCGCGAGCAGCAGCTCGACGCGCGGGGGTTCACCGGCAACGCCACCTCGATCCTCGCCGCGCGCGTCTCGTACTTCCTCAACCTGCAGGGTCCGTGCGTCTCGATCGACACCGCGTGTTCGTCGTCGCTGGTCGCGATCTCCAATGCCTGCGACAGCCTGATCACCGGCGCCGCGGACATGGCGCTGGCCGGCGGCGTGTACGTGATGTCGAACGCGGACATGTTCCTGAAGACCGCGCACGCCGGCATGCTGTCGCCCGACGGCCGCTGCTACACCTTCGACCAGCGTGCGAACGGCTTCGTGCCGGGCGAGGGCGTCGGCGTGGTCATGCTCAAGCGTCTCGCCGACGCCGAGCGCGACGGCGACACCATCATCGGCGTGATCCGCGGCTGGGGCGTCAACCAGGACGGCCGCACCAACGGCATCACCGCGCCGAACGCGGAATCCCAGCAGCGCCTGCTGCGCGACGTCTACGCGCGCTTCGGCATCGACCCGGGCGGCATCGAGCTGATCGAGGCCCACGGCACCGGCACCAAGCTCGGCGATCCGATCGAGATCGACGGCCTGAAGTCCGCATTCATGCCGGCGACCGACCGCAGGCAGTACTGCGCCATCGGCTCGGTGAAGACCAACATCGGCCACTGCCTCACCGCGGCCGGCGTGTCCGGTTTCATCAAGCTGCTGCTGGCGCTGCGCCACCGCAAGCTGCCGCCGAGCATCAACTACGAGACCGCGAACGAGCACCTCGATCTCGACAACAGCCCGTTCTTCGTCAACACGACGCTGCGCGACTGGGTCGCACCGGCCGGCGGGCCGCGCCAGGCGGCGATCAGCTCGTTCGGTTTCAGCGGCACCAACGCGCACCTGGTGATCGCCGAGCACGTGGCGTCGGCCGCAGCGGGCGCCGCGCCGGCGCCGATGCCCGCGTCGGGCGTGATCGTGCCGCTGTCGGCGCGCACCGCCGACCAGTTGCTGCAGAAGGCCAAGGACCTGCGCGCGTGGATCCAGGCGGGCATCGAATCCGGCGATGCGCCCGACCTCGTCGCCCTGTCCGGCACGCTGCAGTTGCACCGCGACGCGATGGACGAGCGCCTGTGCTTCGTCGCGCACGGCCTCGGCGAGGTGGTCGAGGTGCTGACGGCGTTCATCGACGGCGCCGGCGCGCAGCGCGCGCTGCCGCACGGCGCCTGCGCCGCGCACGTGCGCCAGGGCCGCGAAAGCGTGCGCCTCCTGAACGAAGACACGACCATGGCCGGACTGGTGGTCGACCGCTGCATCGCGGACGGCAACCTCACCCGGCTCTGCGAACTGTGGGTGAAGGGTCTGGCGCTGGACTGGGGGACACTGCACGGTGCGCATCGGCCGTCGCTGCTCGCGCTGCCGCCGTACCCGTTCGCCGAAGACACCTACTGGATCGCGCCCGGGGACAGCGTCTACAGCGCGCCGTCGGCCCAGCGCGGCGATCGCCCCGTGCACCGGCATCCGCTGCTGCAGGAGAAGGTCGCCGACCTGCGCGAACAGGGCTACCGGCACAGCGTCGCGGGGCAGGGCGCGGAGGCGGAATCCGCGCGGCCGACCCAGCGGATCCATCTGCCGACCTACGCCTTCGCCCGGGTGCGGTGCTGGATCCCGTCGAAGGAAGAGGTGGCCGCCACGTCCGCGGCCGCAACGCCACCGCCCCGCGGCGACCTGGGCGGCGCCGGCCTGCCGGACTTCGACGCCATCGCCGCGCTGTTCGCGGCGCTGGAAGAGGATCGGCTGAGCACGGGGGAAGTGGCGGCACGGGTGAGGCAACTGGCATGACACCTCCGGCCCGGACAATGGGGCGGGCCGTGCACCGGCCGCCCGGGACGTATCGGCGGCGGGTCCGCTGACGCCGAAGCAGCGGCACCCGCGTCACCCAGGCGGCATACAGCACAGATTCGCGGCAAGAGGCCGCGATCCAGGAAACTTCAGAGATCGGATGTCATGGTGGATTTCGTCGAATACGTCGTGAGCGAGCTGAAAAGCAAGCGCCTGGGCAAAGCCGGTGCGCTGGAGCTGATCAGGCAGTTTTCCGTGCGCAGGACGGCGCCCGAACAACTGCATCCGCTCGTGCATCGCAATGTCTCGACGCTGACCCAGCAGCGCTATCGCACGCACCTGCGCGGCGACGAATCCTTCCTCCGCGACCATCGGGTACGGATGCCCTCGGGCGCCGCGGTCGGCGTGCTGCCGGGCGTGGCCTATCTGGAAATGGCCCGTGCGGCGGTCGTCGACGCGGTGCCGGAACTGGCCGACGGCGCGCTGCTCGCGTTCGAGGACGTGCTGTGGCTCTCGCCGTTCGCGGTCGACAGTGCACGCGACATCCTGATCGACATCGATGCCGGCGACGACTGCCTCGCATTCCGCGTGTTCAGCGAAGACGCGGCGAGCGGACAGCCCGCCGAGCACGCCTCCGGCCGCGTGCGCTTCTACGACACCGTCGATGCCGCATCGCTGGACCTCGCCGACGTGCGCGCCGCGATGACCCGCGACCACTGGGACGCGGCCACGGTCTACGCCACCTATGCGCAGGTCGGCATCGAGTACGGCCCTGCGCACCGCGGCATCGTCCGCCTCGACAGCGGCGACGGCCAGGTGCTGGGCGAACTCGTGCTGCCCGACAGCGTGGCGGGCCAGGACGCCGCCGCCTACGGGCTGCATCCGTCGCTGATCGACAGCGCCCTGCAGGCCGCGATCGGCCTGGGCGAACGCGGCGTGGTCCCGGGCGACCCGATGCTGCCGTTCGCGCTGGAATCGCTGTGCATCCTCGGCGACTGCGGCACGCGTCCGTACGTGTTCGTGCGCAAGGCCGACACCGGGTCGACCGACACCGCCCAGCTGACGCTGGACCTGGACGTCTGCGACGAGCACGGCAACCTCTGCGTGCAGATGCGCGGCTTCGGCGCGCGCCGCTTCGAGACCCGCGGCATGTCGGCGGCGCTCGATGCCGGTGCGGTCGAGACCCTGGTCGCGGTGCCGGGCTGGGGCGAGCCGCTGCCGCCTGCGGACGCCGACGCCGCCACGAAATTCGATGCCGTCCGCGTGCTGCTGTGCGACCTGCCGGGCCGCGATGCGCTGGCGGCGACGCTGGCCGGCGCCGACGTGCAGGCGCTGGCCGCGCCGGCCGATGCCGATCCCGCGCAGCGCTACGAAGCCATCGCCCTGCAGCTGTTCGAACGCCTGCAGGACGCGCTGAAGCATGCCGGCGGACGCACGCTGTTGCAGTGCGCGATCGCCGATGACACCGATGGCCCGCTGCTGACCGGCCTGGGCGGTCTGCTGCGCACCGCGACGCTCGAAAACCCGTCGCTCGCGACGCAGCTGGTCCTGGTCGATCCGCAGGCCTCGCCCGAGCGGATCGCCGCCGATCTCGCCGATGCCGCGGCCAGGCCGCACCTCGCGCAGCTGCGCTGCAGCGCGGACGGTCGCCGTGCGCAGGTCTGGACGGTGCTGCCGCCGACGTCCGATGCCGACGTCGGCGAATCGCCGTATCGCGAACAGGGCGTCTACCTCGTCACCGGCGGCCTGGGCGGTCTCGGCGTGCTGTTCGCACGCGAGATCCTCGCGCAGTCCGGCGGCGCGCAGGTCGTGCTGACCGGCCGTTCGGCCGACGACGATGCCTTGCGCACGCGTCTCGCGAGCGCCTTCGCGGATTGCGCCGACGTCGGTCGCGTCCATTACCGCCAGCTGGATCTGGACGACGCCGCGCAGTGCGCGCAGGTCGTCGACGCGATCGGTCGCGAGCTCGGCGCGATCCGCGGCGTGCTGCACTGCGCCGGCACCCGCCACGACGAGGTGATCCTCAAGAAGACCGCGCAGGACATGGCCGCGGTGCTCGCGCCCAAGGTCCGCGGCGCCTGGCATCTCGACGCCGCCACTGCCGGGCTCGATCTGGACTTCTTCGCGCTGTTCTCTTCCGGCGTGGCCGCGTTCGGCAACGTCGGCCAGGCCGACTACGCCGCCGCGAACGGCTTCCTCGATGCCTTCGCGGCCGTCCGCGCCGCGCGCGTGGCCGCGCACGAACGCAGCGGCCGCACCGTGTCGATCGCCTGGCCGCTGTGGGACGCGGGCGGCATGCGTCCCGACCCCGAGGCCGTGCGCTGGCTGCAGGCGCAGACCGGCATGGTGCCGATGCGCACCGCGTCGGGACTGGCGGTGTTCCGCCGTGCGCTCGCCGCGCCGCATGCGCAGGTGTTCGCCATCGAAGGCGACGGTCGTCGCCTGCGTCGGCTGTTCGATGCGCCGACGCCGCCCGCACCCCGCGCCGCCGCGCCGGCGCCCGTCGCCGTGCGCGAAACGGCGCCCGGGCCGGTCGCGACCGAAACGGTCGCCGCCGCGCCGGCCGGCGATCTGCTGACGCGGACCCGCGATTTCCTGCGCCGCGAATTCGCGCCGGTGCTGAAGATCGCCGCGAACCAGATCGACCTGCAGGAAGCGCTGGAGAGCTACGGGATCAACTCGATCCTGGCGATGACGCTCACCGCCAGGCTGGAACAGCATTTCGGCGCGCTGCCCAAGACCCTGTTCTTCGAATACCAGACCATCGCCGCGCTGAGCGAGCATCTGGTGCAGGCGCACGCCGACCGCCTGCAGGCGCTGCTCGCCCCCGCGGCGGGCGCGACGACGCCGGCCGCACCCGCCGCCTCGGCGCAGGCCGCGGTCGAACCGGCGGTCGTGCGCCAGGCCGCGAAGCCGGCGCTGCGCGGCAAGGCCGCCGCGCCGGGCGTGCTGCTGCGCCGCGGTCCGTCCGCACTGTCGACGGCGTCCGAGTCGATCGCCATCGTCGGCCTGAGCGGGCGCTATCCGGAATCCGAGAGCCTGCGCGAGTTCTGGCGCAACCTGCACGACGGACGCGACTGCATCGTCGAGGTTCCGGCCGAACGCTGGAACTGGCGCGACTATTACACCGAAGACCGCGAACAGCCGGGCCACTACAGCAAGTGGGGCGGTTTCATCAGCGGCGCCGACGAGTTCGATCCGCAGTTCTTCAACATCTCGCCGCGCGAAGCGCCGTACATCGATCCGCAGGAGCGCATGTTCCTGCAGCACGCGTGGATGGCGATCGAGGACGCCGGCTACTCGCGCAAGAGCCTGCGCCTGCCGCGCGCGAACGGCCTGTCGGGCCAGGTCGGCGTCTACGCCGGCGTGATGTACGGCGAGTACAACCGCTCCGGCAGCCTCGCCAGCATCGCCAACCGCGTGTCGTACGCGCTGAACGTGCACGGCCCGAGCATGACGCTCGACACGATGTGCTCGTCGTCGCTGACCGCGATCCACCTGGCCTGCCAGGACCTGCGCCTCGGCCGCACCGACATGGCGCTGGC
>JBQCJG010000015.1:0-8825 GCA_051952955.1 Lysobacteraceae bacterium
CGGCAGGCGGACTGATCCACGCCGGCGGCCGGTGATCCGGCCGTCTGTGGCACCGCCATGTCCCTTTTCCGCCGGACTCCGGTCCGGCGGGTTTTTCCGTCGGCATCGACCGCTGCAGCACGCGGTTGTTGCAACGCGGAAACAGAGCGTCGCTTCCGTTCAGGTTCAGCCTCCTGCGTGCTAATCTCGCCCTCCGTTCGCAGGCGAATCCCTGCATTTCCCGTCTCCTCGACGCGCAGGTACCCGACACTCCCATGGCCCGGCAACGCACCCTCCGCAACACGATCCGCGCCACCGGCGTGGGCCTGCACAGCGGCGAGAAGGTGTACCTGACCCTGCGTCCGGCGCCGGTCGATGCCGGCATCGTGTTCCGCCGCGTGGACCTGGATCCGGTCGTCGAGATCCCCGCCCGCGCCGACCTCGTCACCGAGACCATGCTCTGCACGGGCCTGTCGCGCGATGGCGGCAAGGCGATGACGGTCGAGCACCTGATGTCCGCGCTCGCCGGCCTCGGTGTCGACAACGTCTACATCGATCTGTCCGCGCCCGAAGTACCGATCATGGACGGCTCGTCCGGTCCGTTCGTGTTCCTGCTGCAGTCCGCCGGCATCGCCGAGCAGCACGCGCCCAAGCGCTTCATGCGCATCGTGAAACCCGTGGAAGTGCGCGACGGCGACAAGGTCGCCCGCTTCGAGCCGTACGACGGCTTCCGCCTCGGGTTCACCGTCGAATTCAACCACCCGGCCATTCCGTCGTCGCAGTCGCGCGCGGTGGTCGAGTTCTCCACCGAGCGTTACATCCGCGAAGTCAGCCGCGCCCGCACCTTCGGGTTCATGCGCGACCTCGAGTTCATGCGCGAGCGCAACCTCGGCCTCGGCGGCTCGATGGACAACGCCATCGTGCTGGACGAGTTCCGCGTGCTGAACGACGACGGCCTGCGCTACGCCGACGAGTTCGTCCGCCACAAGATCCTCGACGCCGTCGGCGATCTGTACCTCGCCGGGCACCCCATCCTCGGCGCCTACGAGGGCTTCAAGTCGGGCCACGCCCTCAACAACAAGCTGGTCCGCGCCCTGCTCGCCGAGCAGTCGGCCTGGGAATTCGCGACCTTCCCAGACGATGCGCCGGTGCCGGTCGTCTACGGCGCGCCCGTCCTCGCCTGAGGCCGTCCCGGCCCTCGCCCGGAACCTGAACGGATCGTGGGGATTGCCCGATCCGTGATCCCGGCCCGTGCGTTTTACCGAAAATTAACGAAAAAGCCCCGTTTTTCTTAACCCCCGGGTCCGGCCCGGCCGGTAGCATGCGGCCTTCGTGTCCCGGACCGCCTTTCCCCCCACGGTCGGTTCCGGACAGATCCCGCCTCAGGGCGGGTCCCCCTGCGCAGGTTCATCGCGGGCGGCGAGGGCGGCCGCGAAGGCTTCACGCGCGGCCGCCGACAGGGGAGGCGCGGTCGTCGTGGTCGACGTGCCGGTGCTCCGCGGCCGCATCGACTGCGGTCCGGATGCCGTGCGCACCACCAGATCGTTGACCTCCAGCCCGAGGGAGCGGGCGGCTTCGAGCAGGACGGTGGCGGTCAGGCGCATCCGCGCGTGCCACACCGGTGCATCCACGAGGTACACGAGTCTTCCGCGGTCGATGTTCGCCAGGCGCGCATGCGCGGCGAGCTGCAGCGGAAGGTGGGGACGGAGTTGCTGATCCAGCGCGTCCAGCCACAGCGCCCGCCGCAGCGAATGCGTGCCCGGGTCGCTGGCGTCGGTGCCCAGCAGGGCGTCGAACGCATCCCGCGGTTGCGCGGGACGCGAGGCCGGGGGCGGCGAGGATCGTGAACGAGACATGAGACCGATGACTGTACACAGCTTCTTCCAGCTTGCGCAGCGGCACGCGACGACCGCGGCGCACGCCGTTCAGGCCACTGCGGTGCACACGTGGGCGCGGATGCGTCCGCTGTCGCTGCGCGCACTGGCCGCGGGTCGCCGCGCGATGCGCGAGCAGCCCGCCTACGCCGCCGTCGCGCTGCTGACGCTCGGTGCCGTGATGGGCACGTTCGCCCAGGGCTGGCTGCGCGATGCGCAGTTCGAGCGCCTGAAGGCCGACGTCGTCGCCCAGCGCGACGGCCTGCGCAATACCCGCCTCGAAGCGCAGCGCGAAGTGAACGCGCTCGCAGCGCGGCTGGGCGAACTGCAGGCCGAGGCCAACCGCCTCAACGCGCTCGGCGAGCGCCTGACCCGCGTCGCCCAGCTCGGCGACGGCGAGTTCGATTTCGACAAGCCGATCGGCGTCGGCGGCGCCGGCCCGGTGCACGACATGCCGGCCACCGACCTGCGCAGCGGGCTCGACAGCCTCGGCACCCAGCTGCACCGCGCCGGCGGACAGCTCTCGGTCCTGGAAGCGCTGCTGTTCAACCGCGAACTGGACCGCAACGCGACCCCGTCGCGGGCGCCGGTCGCGCACAGCTACATCACCTCCGGCTTCGGTGGCCGCGCCGATCCGTTCGGCGGCGGCGGCCAGTTCCACAAGGGCATCGATTTCGACGCCAACACCGGCGATCCGGTGCTGGCGGTGGCCGACGGCGTGGTCACCTTCTCCGGCGTCCGCAACGGCTACGGCAACGTGATCGAGGTCGACCACGGCAACGGCTACGTCACGCGCTACGCGCACAACTCCCGGCTGATCGGCCAGGTCGGCGACCTGGTCCGCCGCGGGCAGGAGATCGCCAAGGCCGGCTCCACCGGCCGTTCCACCGGCGCGCACGTGCACTTCGAGGTCTGGGAAAACGGGGTCGTGGTCAACCCGAACCAGTTCCTGGGCGATGCCGGCGGCGCCGTCGCGCGCCCGACCGGCAAAGGCTGACCGCCGGGGGTTGATACCCCCGGACTCCGGCACCAAGTACAATCGGCTGTTGCGGAGGGGCGCGCTGCGCCCCTTTTTGTTGCCGACGACCGCCCGGACGGCGGACCCGGCCCGATTCCTCCTTCGATCATTCCCGACCCATGTTCAATCGCCTGTTGACCAGCATCTTCGGCAGCCGCAACGACCGTCTGGTCAAGCAGCTCGGCGGCATCGTCAAGAAGATCAACGCCCTCGAGCCGCAGATGCAGGCGCTGTCCGACGCCGAACTGCAGGCGAAGACGCCGGAATTCCGGCAGCGGATCGAGAACGGCGAGGCGCTCGACAAGCTGCTTCCGGAGGCCTTCGCGGTCTGCCGCGAGGCGTCGAAGCGCGTGCTGGGCATGCGCCACTACGATGTGCAGATGATCGGCGGCATGGTGCTGCACCTGGGCAAGATCGCCGAGATGCGCACCGGCGAAGGCAAGACCCTCGTCGCGACCCTGCCGACCTACCTCAACGCGCTGCAGGGCAAGGGCGTGCACGTGGTGACGGTGAACGACTACCTCGCCCGCCGCGACTCGGCGTGGATGGGCCGCCTGTACAACTGGCTGGGGCTGTCGGTCGGCGTCGTCTACCCGGGCATGCCGCATTCGGACAAGCACGGCGCCTACGCCGCCGACATCACCTACGGCACCAACAACGAATTCGGCTTCGACTACCTGCGCGACAACATGGCGCTGTCGAAGGAAGACCGCTACCAGCGCGGCCTGCACTACGCGATCGTCGACGAAGTCGACTCGATCCTGATCGACGAGGCGCGCACGCCGCTGATCATCTCCGGCCCGGCCGACGAATCGCCGGAGCTGTACGTCAAGGTCAACCGCATCGTGCCGCAGCTCAAGCGGCAGGACGTGGAGGACGGCGTCGGCGACTACTGGGTCGACGAGAAGGGCAAGCAGGTGCACCTGTCCGAAGCCGGCCAGGAACACGCCGAGTCGCTGCTGCGCCGCGCCGGCATCCTCGAAGGCGAGGACAGCCTCTACGCCGCGCACAACATCCACGTCGTGCACCACCTCAACGCCGCGATGCGCGCCCACGCGCTGTTCTCGCGCGACGTCGACTACATCGTGCGCGACGGCGAAGTCGTCATCGTCGACGAATTCACCGGCCGCACGCTGCCGGGCCGCCGCTGGTCCGACGGCCTGCACCAGGCAGTCGAGGCGAAGGAAGGCGTGCCGGTGCAGCGCGAGAACCAGACGCTCGCCAGCATCACCTTCCAGAACCTGTTCCGCATGTACGGCAAGCTCTCGGGCATGACCGGCACCGCGGACACCGAAGCCTACGAATTCCAGAGCATCTACGGCCTGGAAGTGGTGGTCATCCCGACCCATCGCCCGATGGTGCGCAAGGACCATCCGGACGCGGTGTTCCTCAACCGCGCCGGCAAGTTCCGCGCGGTGATCGGCGAGATCAAGGACGCCAACGCCAAGGGCCAGCCGGTGCTGGTCGGCACCACCTCGATCGAAGTCTCGGAGATGCTGTCCGAGCAGCTCAACGCCGCCGGCATCGCGCACGAAGTGCTCAACGCGAAGCAGCACGAGCGCGAGGCGCACATCGTCGCGCAGGCCGGTCGCCCGGGCGCGGTGACCATCGCCACCAACATGGCCGGCCGCGGCACCGACATCGTGCTGGGCGGCTCGCTGGAAGCCGAACTCCAGGCGCTGGAAGCCGAGCGCGGCGGCGAACTCGACGAAGTCACCCGCCAGCGCATCAAGGCCGAATGGCAGCAGCGCCACGACGCGGTGAAGGCCTCGGGCGGCCTGCACATCATCGGCACCGAACGCCACGAATCGCGCCGCATCGACAACCAGCTGCGCGGCCGCTCCGGCCGCCAGGGCGACCCGGGTTCGTCGCGCTTCTACCTGTCGCTGGAAGACTCGCTGATGCGCATCTTCGCCGCCGACTGGGTGCAGCGGATGATGGCGCGCATGGGCCTGAAGGAAGACGACATCATCGAAAGCCCGCTGGTGACGAAGCAGATCGCCGGCGCGCAGCGCAAGGTCGAGGCCCACAACTTCGACATCCGCAAGAACCTGCTCGACTTCGACGACGTCAACAACGACCAGCGCAAGGTGATCTACCGCCAGCGCGACGACCTGCTCGAAGCCGAGAGCGTGAAGTCGAACATCGACGGCATCCGCGGCGACGTGGTGGCCGACCTGGTCGACCGCTTCGTGCCGCCGGATTCGATCGACGAACAGTGGGACCTCAAGGGCCTGGAATCCGAGCTGGCGGCCGAATTCGGCCTGCAGCTGGCGCTGGAAGACCATGTCCACGCGCAGAAGGAGATCGATGCCGCCGGCATCGCCGCCTAC
Source organism: Lysobacteraceae bacterium (assembly GCA_051952955.1). Taxonomy (GTDB): domain Bacteria; phylum Pseudomonadota; class Gammaproteobacteria; order Xanthomonadales; family Xanthomonadaceae; genus Lysobacter_I. Next base: position 5,205 of record JBQCJG010000015.1, read on the forward strand.
GTGCAGGACGCGGTGGCGAAGATCTTCGAGGAGAAGGAAGCGGCGGTCGGCGACGAGACGATGCGCATGCTCGAGAAGCACATCATGCTGACCGTGCTCGACCAGAGCTGGAAGGAGCACCTCGGCCGCATGGATTACCTGCGCCAGGGCATCCACCTGCGCGGCTACGCGCAGAAGCAGCCGAAGCAGGAGTACAAGAAGGAAGCCTTCGAGCTGTTCAGCGAGATGCTGGAGCGGGTCAAGCGCGAGGTCGTGTCGCTGCTGGCCCGCGTGCGCATCCGCACCGAGGCCGAGATCGCGCAGGCCGCGGCCGCCGAGCGCGCGCGCGCCGAGGCGCTGGCGCGGCAGATGCAGTTCCAGCACGCCGACACCGGCGGCTACGGCAGCGACGAGGAAGCGGGTTCGCCCGATTACCAGCTGGCCGACGACGATCTGCCGAAGGTCGGCCGCAACGACCCGTGCCCCTGCGGTTCGGGCAAGAAGTACAAGCACTGCCACGGGCAACTGGCGTCCTGACGGACGCGGTGCCGGGTCCCGGAAGCGCCCGCGCAAGCGGGCGTTTTCCGTTCCGGGTCTTCGTGGCCTTGCCCGGGTGATGCGGGGCCGGTAAAACGGTGCGCGCACGGACCCTGCGCAATCTGCCTCCCGCATGAGCGATCCCGATCGAAGTCGACCCGAGCAACGCATCCACGTCGTCGCCGGCGTGATCACCGATGCGCGCGGCCGCATCCTGCTGGCGCGGCGTACCGCGGGCCGCGATCTCGCCGGTCTCTGGGAATTCCCCGGCGGCAAGGTCGATCCCGGCGAAACGCCGGAGCAGGCGCTGGTGCGCGAACTGCGCGAGGAGCTCGGCATCGAGGCGCGCGTCGGCGCGCCGGTGATCGCGGTGCCGCAGCGCTATCCGCACAAGCGGCTGTGCCTGGACGTGCGCCGCATTGCGTCGTGGACCGGCACGGTGAAGGGACTCGACGGCCAGGCGCTGGCGTGGGCGCCGCCGCACAAACTCGCCAGCTACGCGATGCCCGACGCCGATCGCCCTGTGGTCGCCGCGCTGCGCCAGCCGGCGCATTACCTCGTCACGCCCGAACCGGGCGACGACGACGACACATGGCGCGATCGCCTGCGCGCCGCGCTCGACGCCGGCGTGCGTCGCGTGCAACTGCGCGCGCCCGCGCTGGCGACGATGGCGCCCGCACGCTGGCGTGCATTGATCGACGCCGCGGTCGCCGACATCCGTGCCGTCGACGGCGAGGCGCTGGTGAACGACGACGTCGCGCTCGCCGACGCGTTCGGCATCGGCGTGCACCTGCCGGCACGCCACCTGCGCAGGCTGACGACGCGGCCACTGCCGCCGGAGCGCCTGGTGATCGCGTCCTGCCACGACCTCGACGAACTGCGCCACGCGCAGGCACTGGGTTGCGATGCCGTGGTCCTGGGCCCGGTGCTGCCGACGGCGTCTCATCCCGGCGCGCCGGGCATCGGCTGGGACGCGTTCGAGCGCCTGCGCGAAGACGTCGCGCTGCCGATCTACGCCATCGGCGGACTCGGCCGCGACGACGTCGACCTCGCGCGCACGCACGGTGCGCAGGGCATCGCCGCGATCCGCGGCCTGTGGCCGGACGCGCCCGGCCTGCAGCGCTAGACTCGCGTCACCGGGCGCGCTGCGCCCCGCCGGAGACGCGCATGGCCACGCGACGCGAGCTGTTGAAGGGATTGGGCGGTGCGGCGGTCGCCGCCTTCGCGGGTGCTGCCGCGGCGCGCACGTCGTATACCGCGAAGGGCACGTCGCCGGCGTGGCCGCGCTACGGTGCGGCGCCGGTGATCGACGGCGCCGGCGGCGTCAGCCTCGCGTGGTACGGCCCCGACGATCCGGCCGTGCCGGGCGAACTCGCGGCGATCCGCGCCTCCGGCCTCACCGCCGTCGTACTGACGCTGGCGCCGTCGGGGCGCTTCTGGCTCGACGACGCGGCGTTCGAGAAGACCAAGGCGAACTTCGACACCTGGGAGGCGATCGTCGCCCGCCATTCCGATCATCTGACGATGATCCGCACCGCCGACGATCTCGACCGCGCGCGCCGCGATCGTCGCCTCGGCCTGATCTGCACCTTCCAGGGCACCGAGTCGCTGGGCGAGGACCTCGATCGTGTGTCGATGTTCCGCGAACGCGGCCTGCGCGTGCTGCAGCTCACCCACAACCGCCGCAACCTCGTCGGCGACGGCTGCATGGAGCCGGGCAACGCCGGCCTCAGCAACTTCGGCCATGAAGTGATTGCACGCAGCGAGGCGGAGAAGATCGTGCTCGATGTCGCGCACGGTGCGGCGCGGACCATGGCCGAAGGCATCGAGGCCGCACGGCGACCGATGCTGATCAGCCACACCGGTTGCCGCGCGCTGGCCGATCTGCCGCGCAACACCGACGATGCCACGCTGCGCGCGCTGGCCGGCAAGGGCGGCGTCGCCGGCATGATCTTCTGGCCCTACCTGCGAACCGACACGCAGCCGATGGCCGAAGACCTGATCCGCCACATCGAGCACGCGATCGACGTCGCTGGCGAGGACCACGTCGGCCTCGGCACCGACGGCGGCGTCGCGCCGATCGCGCGCACGCCCGAGTTCGAGAAGGACAACCGCGAGTGGGTCGCGGGCTCCGTCGCCGACGGCATCTTCGGGCCGGGCCGCCCGCCGGATCTCTACACGTTCATTCCCGATCTCAACCAGGCCGATCGCTTCGATCGCCTCGCGTTCCTGCTGTCGAAGCGCGGGCACTCGGACGCGCGGATCGAGAAGGTGCTGGGCGCGAACTTCGCGCGGGTGATGCGCGAGGTGTGGGGCTGACGCCGCGCCATCGACGCGGTTGTTTTCCAAGGGGTGATCTGTGGTCGGCGGGCGCGGCGCGCCGGGGACGGCGTTCGCGTGATGACGGGGGCCTCGCATCCGGGCTGTGGTATCCATCGGCGTTGCGCGGCTGGGGAGGGCAGCGAGCGCCTGGGGTGGTGCGGTCCATCGTCTGCGGCGATCGGCATCCTGCCGGGCCGCCCGGGCGCTGCCGCGCCCGCCGTGGACACACGATCGCATCGGGCCATCTCAGGGACTGCGACCTTGTGGAGGAGGTCGCGAGCGACGGCTCAGCGCGTCGGCTGCAGCTTCGCCTGCAGCAGCGCGCGCAGCTCCGCCTTGTCGCCGTCGTCGAGGCCGACGTCGCCCTGCTTCGCCTGCAGTTCGTCGATGCGCTGCTGCGATGTCTGCCGTTCCAGCTGCGCCATCGCGTCGAGGAACTCGTCGCGCCATTTCGCTTCCTCGCCGGGCAGTGCCTGCATCGCGAGCTTCTGCAGCGCGGCGGCTTCCTCGCGCTCGGCGAAATGTTCGAGCAGCGCGCCGGTGGTGATCTCGGGGCGCTCGCGCACCAGCGCGATGAGTTCCGCCAGCAGCGGCACGCCCGGCTGCCGCAAGGCGCCGAAGATGTACGGCGGTTGCAGATCCAGCGCGAGCGCCGGCCGTTGCAGCAGCAGCGCGATCGCGCTGCGCACGAGACTGCGCTTCTGCGTCTGCGCGGGCGGCGTGCGCGGTCGCGCGGGCGGCGGCGCGGGTGCGCCGGTGCGCGCGGCGCCGACGCCGGTGAGT
>JBQCJG010000016.1:0-5745 GCA_051952955.1 Lysobacteraceae bacterium
CCCGTCCTGCAGGAAGGGCTTGATCGCCTCGCCCAGCGCGTCGAGCGCCTGCGGGAAGAAGAACACGGCGTAGCCGTTGGTGTCGTTCACGGTGCCTGTCCGCCTCTGGGCCGGAAAACCGGCACCTTACCGCAACGTGATCCGCAGCGCTTCCGCAGACGCGCGGGCCTGTGCGCGGGCGGCGTCGCTGCCGTCGACGGCAGCGCGTCGGGCGGCGCACCGGCGGGTTCGGCGGTCGGGCCGACCACCGGCAGCGCATGCTCCACGGGCGCGCGGCCGCGGATGCCGAAACCGAACGCGGCCTCGTTCTGGGTCGACACGATCATCCGCACCATGCCGCTGGGGACCATCAGGTCCAGCGCGACCACGGCGCCCTCCGGCGTGCGTCCCTCGAGCGTCATCTCGATGAAGGCGCCGCCGGTATCGACCGTCGTGCAGGCCACGTGCGGCCCCGCCGGCCCGTCCTGCAGGAAGGGCTTGATCGCCTCGCCCAGCGCGTCGAGCGCCTGCGGGAAGAAGAACACGGCGTAGCCGTTGGTGTCGTTCATGGCGTCTCGTCCCGGCGGCGCGGCGCGTCGCATCCGGCGGCGATCATAGCCGAGCCGGCCGGCCGGCATCCGCGTGCGCGGCCGGCCCTGGCAGAGGCCAGTGGCGCAGGGCGAGATGCACGATCCAGCGGAACGGGCGTCCGTACCATGGCGGTCGCGCATCCCCCACGAAGACGAATCCCGTGAAGCGCGCGGGCCACCGGCGCATCGCAGGCAGCAGGATGGCCAGCATCAGCATCCAGGCGATCAAAGCCGACAGCCAGATGCAGGCCACCACCACGGCAGCGCAAACGATCAGCATCGCCGCGAATCCACCGGCGGCCTGCCAGGGCCAGAAACGGGCGATGAAGCCACCCACCTCGAAGCCGGCGACGATCCCCGTGACCAGGAAGGGGATCAGGTACAGGCTGACGGCCAGGCGCAACAGACGCTCGCGCATCGTCGTGCGCCAACCGCGCGAGCCTGGGGTCGCAAGCTTCACCGCAACGTGATCCGCAGCGCTTCCGCAGACGCGCGGGCCTGTGCGCGGGCAGCGTCGATGTCCGCACCTAGGGCGAGGGTCACGCCCACGCGGCGGTGCCCCTCGACCTTCGGCTTGCCGAACAGGCGCAGCGCGGTGTCGGGTTCACGCAGGGCATCGGCGACGCCCTCGAACTCCGGCACGCCGTGGCCGTGCGCGAGCACGGCGCACGACGCCGACGGGCCGTGCTGGCGGATCGAAGGAATCGGCAGGCCGAGGATCGCGCGCGCATGCAGCGCGAACTCGCTGAGGTCCTGCGACACCAGCGTCACCAGGCCGGTGTCGTGCGGCCGCGGCGAGACTTCCGAGAACCACACGTCGTCGCCCTTCACGAACAGTTCGACGCCGAACAGGCCCCAGCCGCCAAGGTCGTCGGTGATCGTCTTCGCGATGGCCTGCGCACGTTCCAGCGCAGTCGCGGTCATCGGCTGCGGCTGCCAGCTCTCGCGGTAGTCGCCGTCGCGCTGCAGGTGGCCGATGGGGTCGCAGAAATCGGTGCCGCCGGCGTGGCGCACGGTCAGCAGCGTGATCTCATAGTCGAAATCGATGAAGCCTTCCACGATCACGCGCCCCGCGCCGGCGCGGCCGCCGGTCTGCGCGTACTCCCAGGCGCGATCGAGGTCGTCGGCGGTGCGCACCAGGCTCTGGCCCTTGCCGGAGGACGACATCACCGGCTTCACCACACACGGCAGGCCGATCGCCGCCACGGCGGTGCGGTAATCGTCGAGCGTGTCGACGAAGCGGTACGGCGAGGTCGCCAGGCCCAGCGTCTCGGCGGCGAGCCGGCGGATGCCTTCGCGATCCATCGTCAGCCGCGCGGCGCGGGCGGTCGGCACGATCCGCGTGTGGGTGCCGCGGCCGGCGAATTCGCGCTCCAGCTGCACCAGCGTCTCGGTGTGGATGGCCTCGATCTCGGGGACGATCAGCGCCGGGCGCTCCTCGGCGATCAGCGCGCGCAGGGCGTCGCCGTCGAGCATGTTCAGCACGTGGCTGCGGTGCGCGACCTGCATCGCCGGGGCGTCGGCGTAGCGGTCGGCGGCGACGACTTCGCAGCCGAAGCGCTGCAGTTCGATCGCGACCTCTTTGCCCAGTTCGCCCGAGCCCAGCAGCAGCACGCGGAGGGCGGACGGAGACGACGGGGTGCCGAACACCGGCGCGGACGGAGGGGTCATGGAGGGACTCGGGAGGGAAATGCGGAGAAGGCGGTCATTGTAAATCAGACACTTGCGGAATCCCGCCCGGTGCGGCTCGCCGTTCGTCCGGAGTCGATTGCATAGAGTGATATCTTTTTGATATCAAATCCTCATTCACCCGCCCGCCACCCTCGAGTGCCGCCATGAAAGAAAACCCCTCCCGATCGCTCCCCGGCATCCCGGTGCTGCTGTTCCTGCTGGTGCTGATGTTCCTCGGTGCCTGGCTGCTCGCGTCCTCCGCCGACGACAACGACGGCGCGCCGACCGCACTGGCCGGCATCGGCGTGCTGGTCGTCGGCTTCTTCCTGCTGTTCGGCCTGTACAAGGTCGAGCCCAACCAGGCCGCGGTGCTGAACCTGTTCGGCAAGTACGTCGGCACCGTGAAGGACGGCGGCCTGCGCTGGAACAACCCCTTCTACGGCAAGAAGAAGGTCTCGCTGCGGGTGCGCAACTTCGAGAGCAGCAAGCTCAAGGTCAACGAACTGGACGGCAGCCCGATCGAGATCGCCGCGGTCATCGTCTGGCAGGTGGTGGACAGCGCGGAGGCCGTCTACAACGTCGACGACTACGAAAGCTTCGTGCACATCCAGTCGGAATCCGCGGTGCGCGCGATGGCGACCAGCTATCCGTACGACCAGCACGAGGACGGCCAGCTCGCGCTGCGCAGCCATGCGACCGAGGTCGGCCACCACCTGCAGAAGGAACTGCAGGAACGCCTCGCCGACGCGGGCGTGCAGGTGCTCGACGCGCGCATCAGCCACCTCGCCTACGCGCCGGAGATCGCCCAGGCGATGCTGCAGCGCCAGCAGGCGAACGCGATCATCGCCGCCCGCACCCGCATCGTCGCCGGCGCCGTGGGCATGGTCGAGATGGCGCTGGCCGAACTGCAGAAGAACGGCGTGGTCCACCTGGACGAGGAGCGCAAGGCGCAGATGGTCAGCAACCTGCTGGTCGTGCTCTGCGGCGAACGCGCCACCCAGCCGATCGTCAACACCGGTTCGCTGTACTGACCTTCACGCCGTCGATCACGTCGCACTGACTCCGGGACCGCGCCATGTCCGAGAAGAAGGCCTATCCGCTGCGCATCAACGCCGAGATCCTCGCGGCCGCGCAGCGCTGGGCCGACGACGAACTGCGCAGCCTCAACGCCCAGATCGAATACGTGCTGCGCGACGCCCTGCGCAAGGCGGGCCGGCTGCCGTCGGCCCCGCCCCCGCCCGCCGACGACGACGACGATACCGACACGACGAAGCAACCCGCGTCGTGAGCCACCCCGGTCCTGCAGGGGCATGACCTCCAAACCCGCCTTCTCCGGTCCTGCGGGCGTCGAATTCGAAACGCCGGACTGATCGTCCGCCGCGACGCCTCCCGGCCCATCACACGGAACCCGACTCATGTTGCACATCGTGCATGCCCTCGAACGCCGCCACGGCCGCCGCTTCGCCGGCCGCATCGCCCTGATCTCCGCCCTTGCAGTCGCCATCGGCGGCAGCCTTCTGGTTGCCGGCCACGTCCGCGCACAGGACACCGCCCCGGCCGCTGCACCGACGACCACCGCGGCCTTCGATCCCGTCACCGCCGCGCGCGCGGTGCTCGACGCGATGGACGCCGGCGACTTCGCCGGCGTGCACGCCCGATTCGACGCGACGATGGCCGCCGCGGTGAGCGCCGACCAGCTGAAGCAGCTGTGGACCGCGCTGCCGTCGCAGCTGGGCGCGGCGAAGGGCCGCGGCGAGCCGCGCAGCGCCGAGCGCAACGGCACCCGCATCGTGGTCGTGCCGCTGCTGTTCGAGCGCGCGACCCTCAACGCCAGCCTCGCCTTCGAGGCGGATGGCCGCATCTCCGGTTTCCTGCTGCGTCCGGCGGAAGAGAGGCCGGCCCCCGCCCCGCCGCCGCCGGCCGATGCGAAGTACCGCGAGATCGACGCCACCGTGGGCGAAGGCGCCGACGCGCTGCCGGCGACGCTGGCGCTCCCGCTGGAGAAGGGCCGGCTGCCGGCGGTGGTGCTGGTGCACGGCTCCGGCCCGCAGGATCGCGATGAAACCATCGGCCCCAACAGGCCCTTCCTCGATCTCGCCCGCGGCCTGGCCGAACGCGGCATCGCCGTGCTGCGCTACGAGAAGCGCACCAAGGCGCATCCCGAGCAGTTCGCCGACGGCGGCACCGTCGATCGCGAGACCACCGACGACGCGGTGCAGGCCGTGGCGATGCTGCGCGCCCGCGCCGACATCGATCCGAAGCGCATCTTCGTGCTCGGCCACAGCCAGGGCGGGCTGATGGCGCCGCGCATCGGCACGCGCGACCCGAAGATCGCCGGGCTGATCCTGCTGGCGGCGCCGTCGCGGCCGCTGCTGGACCTGCTGCTCGAACAGAACAAGCGCATGGCCGTGCTCGACGACGGCCGCACCAGCGACGCCGAGGCCGCGGCGATCGCGAAGATCGAAACGCAGGTCGCGGCGGTGCGTCGCGGCGACGACGTGACCGGCCAGGACGCGCCGATGGGCGTGCCCGCGGCGTACTGGCGCACGGTCGAGGCGGTCGATCCCGTCGCCGAAGCCCGCGCGACGAAGCAGCCGCTCCTGTTCCTGCAGGGCGGCAACGACCTGCAGGTGGTCGACGCCGACTGGCAGGGCTGGCGCAGCGCCTTCCACGACGATCCGCGGGCGACGTTCAAACTCTACGACGACCTCACCCACCTCGCGATCCCCGGCGAAGGCAGCATGAAGGACTACGAGACCCCCGGCCACGTCGCGCCCGCGCTGATCGACGACGTCGCCGCGTGGATCCGCGCCACCGTGCCGACCGTCCCGAAGAAGTAGTCGCCGCAGGCCCGCCATGTCCGTCCGCGACTTCAACGTCGTCGCACCCGATCCGCGCGGCATGCTGCTCGTCGCCGGCTTCGCGATGGCCGCCGCCTGCGTGCCGTTGTTAGTGCTGGCACGCGAACAGCCCGCGCTCTGGATCGGGGTCATCGTGATGGCGATGGTGCTCGGCGTCGTGTTCCGGTCGACCACCCGCAACGGCATCGCGCTCGAGGGTGCCACGCTGCGCGTCCGTGCCGGCCTGCACCGGCTGGCGGTCGAGGTCGCGACGCTCGATCTCGACGCCGCGCGCATCGTCGATCTCGCCGGCGAACCCGCGCTGAAGCCGATGCTGAAGACCTTCGGCACGTCGATGCCCGGCTATCAGACCGGGCATTTCCGCCTGCGCGACCGCGGCAAGGCCTTCCTGCTGCTCACCGAGCGCAGGAAGGTGCTGGTGCTCTCCGAGCGCTCCGGGCGCCGCCTGCTGCTCAGCCTCGAACGTCCGCAGGCCCTGCTCGACGCCGTGCGCGCCGTGACGGAGCGCCCGGGCCGGCGCTAAGCTCTTTCGATGCGCCCCGCTCCCCGCGTCCTGCTCAACACCGCCGCCGTCGAGGCCTGGCCGGCCTGGCTGCTCGGCGCGCGCGCGAACCACGATGCCCGCGTCGTCGCCCGCGCGCGTT
>JBQCJG010000017.1:0-9110 GCA_051952955.1 Lysobacteraceae bacterium
GGGGGTACGGGGGGGTGTTCTCCGGGGGGGGGGGTTTTGGGGGGGGGGGGGGGGCGGCCCACCGCCCCCAACAACAATGCGGGCCCTTTTCCCCACCGGGGGGCCGGCCCCCGGCAGCGCGCCATCGCGCGGCGCGAGCCCCCGGCGCACGTCCTCGGCCAGGCCGTCGGGCGGCTCGGCGGCCCAGCGCCGCTGCAGCGCCGACAGCTGCGTCGCATCGAAGGTCGGCTCCAGCGCGCGGATGCGCTGCAGCAGCGGCGGATGGGTGGCGAACAGACCTTGCAGGCCGACGCCGTCGGCGAACAGCAGGTGGCTGATGTCCTCGGCTTCGCCGCGCAGCGCGAGCGTCGCACCGCCCGGGAGGCCGGCGATCTTCTTCAGCGCACCGGCCAGGCCCGCGGTCTGCCGCGTGGCCTGCACCGCGGACGCGTCCGTCAGCAGTTCGCGCGAGCGGCTGACGCCGGCCTTGATCATCCGCGCGAACCACAGCCCGGGCGCACCGACGCCCATCGCCACGAACGCCGCGCCGACCACCGCGCCGGCGCGCCGGCCGCCTCCCGCGGCGCGGCCGTGCTCGAGGATCCTGCGACCGGCGAGCGCCGGCGTCAGGATGCCGGACAGCAGGCCGACCAGCCGGAAATTCATTCGCATGTCGCCGTTGAGGACATGGCTGAATTCGTGCGCGAACACGCCCTGCAGCTCGTCGCGATCGAGCCGCTCCAGCGCGCCGCGCGTCACCGCGATCGCGGCATCGGCCGGCGCGTGGCCGGCGGCGAACGCGTTGATGGCGGATTCCTGCTCCAGCACGTAGAGCCTGGGCATCGGCACGCCGGACGCGATCGCGATCGCCTCGACGACGCTGCGCAGTCGCCGCAACTGCGGATCGCGGCTCTGATCGGGCACGGGCACGCCGCCCAGCTGCCGCGCGATGGCTTCGCCGCCGCCGGACAGGCCGGCGATGCGGGACAGCGACCCGAGGCCGATGATCGCGAGCACCAGCAGCGACACCAGCGCCAGCAGGCCCAGCGTCTCCCCGGGCGATGCGGTGTCCTTCGCGGCGATCGGCAGCCAGACGATGAAGTCGACGACGAGCACGATGCCGGCGACCGCCAGCGCGAACAGCAGCGACAGCCGGAACGAGGCGCGGCGGGCGGCGGCCTGGCGGTCGAAGAAATTCATGCGGGACGGGAAATGTCGATCGCCCGCGGCGGCGCGGCCGCCGGAATTGCGAGCAGGATCAACAAAATAACCACCAAACCTCCCCTTGTTCATGCAAACCGCGGAAGGGACGCTATGATCGCCGGGAGCCCGGCGGAAGACCGGGCGCGTTCGCGACAGCGGACGGACGCACCGACGCGACGAGCCGCACGATCGAACCTCGCGATCGATTCATGCGATCGAACCACACGACCGACCCGCAGGCGAAGCATACGCAGGGGGCAACAGCGATGAAAGACGACTACCGGCGCCGTTACGCACCGCCCTCCGCCCGCCTGCCGCGGCAGCGCCGGCGGTTCCCGCTGCTCGCCCTCGCCGCCGGACTCAGCGCGCTGCTGCTGCCGCTGTCCGCGGGCGTGTCGGCGCAGACCTCGCTGCGCTGGGACAGCAGCCTCGGCGACGGCGCGGTGCTCGGCAACGCCAGTGTCTATTCGCCGCGCGCCACGATGGTCCGCGTCTTCGCCGGCAACGGCCTGCAGGTGCAGCCGCCGGCGCCCGGCTTCAACGTTGCCGCTTTCGAAAGACTGGCGCAGGGTCTGGTCGCGGGCCAGAAGGTGCCCGGCCTGGCGATGGCGATCGTGCAGGGCGGCCGCGTCCTCAGCGCCCGCGGCTACGGCGTCACCGACGTGAACACCCCCGAGACCGTCGACGAACACACCGTGTTCCGGCTGGCCTCGCTGTCGAAGTCCTTCGCCGCCACCGCCACCGGCCGGCTGGTCAACCAGGGCCGCCTCCGCTGGGACAGCCGCGTCGTCGACTACTACCCCACCTTGCAGTTCTCGGAGCCGCGCGCCGCGCTGGAGCTCACCGTCGCCGACGTGCTGAGCCATCGCGTGGGCCTCGGCCACAACGCCTTCGACCGCGATCTCGAAGGCAACGCCGAATACGCCTCGCTGGTGCGCAAGATGGCGTACACGCCGATGCAGTGCGCGCCCGGCGAGTGCTACGCCTACCAGAACATCGCTTACAGCCTGATCGGCGACGTCGTCCGCGGCGCCAGCGGCGAGCCCTTCGAGCAGTGGGTCGCGCAGCGCGTGTTCGCGCCGCTGGGCATGCGCGACGCCAGCTACGGCCTCGACGGCATCCAGGCCAGCCCGCGCTGGGCGAAGCCGCACGTGCGCGTCGCGCGCGGCTGGTCGTCGGTGATGCCCAAGCCGAGCTATTACCGCGTCGCGCCCGCGGCGGGCGTCAACGCCAGCATCAGCGACATGGCGCAGTGGCTGGTCGCGCAGACCGGGCATCGCCCCGACGTGCTGCCGGCGACGCTGCTGGCGACGCTGCATTCGCCGCTGATCGACACGCCCGCGGAGACGCGCGGCTCGAAGTGGCGCAGCGCGCGGCTCGACGCCGCGGGTTACGGCCTGGGCTGGCGCATCTTCGATTACGCCGGCCACCGCGTGGTCTTCCACGGCGGCGCGGTGCAGGGCTATCGCGGTGCGATCGCGATGCTGCCCGACCGCGACCTCGGCGTGGTCATCCTCTGGAACGCCAACAGCGGCGCGCCATCGGGCCTGCTGCCGACCGTGCTCGATCGCGCGCTCGGCCTGCCGCCGCAGCAGTGGCTGGACAGCGAGCCCGAGCCGCTGGAGGAAGGGCTGTACGCGCAGGGCCTGCCGAAGCTGCCGGATCCGCCGGCGGCGGCCGGCGGCGCGCAAGGCTCGGTCTCGGACGCCAAGCCCGAGTAAGTCCTTTCACGGACGCACCGCGCGCCAGGCGCGCGGGTGCCATCGCGTCATCGACCTTTGATGACCGCACCGCATCCCGGACGACCGGCATAAAAAAACTCCCTCTCCGCCTGGGCGGCGCGAAGAGGGAGTCCGGGTGACGCAGATCGGGGTGACGCGTATTACGAGGCCATCGGCTCGATGGCGGCCGGGGCGGCCGGCGCGGCCTTCTTGGCGCGCTTCTTGGCGACCTTCTTCGCCGGCTTCTTGGCGGCCTTCTTCGCGGCCTTCTTGGCGGCCGGCTTCTTGGCAGCCTTCTTCGCAGTCTTCTTGGCGGCCTTCTTCGCGGTCTTCTTGGCAGCCTTCTTCGCGGTCTTCTTGGCGGCCTTCTTCGCCGTCTTCTTCACGGCCTTCTTGGCGGTCTTCTTCGCCGGCTTCTTGGCGACCTTCTTGGCAGCCTTCTTCGCGGCGGTCTTGCGGACGGCCTTCTTCGCCGCCTTCTTCACGGTTTTCTTGGCGGCCTTCTTGACGGCCTTCGTCGCAGCTTTCTTCGCAGCCATGGTATGGCTCTCCTCGTCAGTGGACTTGCGTTGGGTATTACGGCCCAGACAACACACGGATCGCGGGAGTCGGACCCGCCATCCACCGCCGGCGCACTAGGCAAGCCGGTACGGATGCAACCCGGCGCCGCGACCGCGGCGACCGGAGGAATGACACGACAACGTCGAACCGCTCCGCATCCGGCGCGGCGACGCCGTGGCGGACATGACTCGTCCCGGCGTCTTCCAGACCTCGGGCGAAAAGGCGCGGGTGGCGAAACCCGGCGGCGACGTGGCGTTTTGCGAAGGAGACGAAGCCTGTTTCCACCGGAACGGATGTCCGGAAGGAAGTCCTGATTGTGCTTCGCGTTTTCGTCTTGGAGGGACTCACTCACTTCTGCGCAGGCGACACTTGGGGCGAAACCTAATCACGGTTTTTTCCACTGTCAACACCCCGACGCGAAAAAAATCGCGTGGCATGCCATGCACGCGCAGCGCGCGCGGTGTCGGAAGGTCGGTGCGCGCTGCGCGTCGGCGGATGCGCATGCGCGGCACGCCTCCGGCGTCGCGAAACGAAACATCTTTTTTTCAGACGTTTTGTTCCACGCGACATCGCGTCGGCCGGCGCGGACGCATGGAACGAGGTGCGCGGCGATGCGCCCGCCGGCGCGGATGAAGGCAGACGAAAGTACGTCGTCCGACGATCGTCGAAACGGACCGGATTTCGCGTCGCACAAGCCGGAATGCGCGGAACTGCGCGAACGTTGCGCGGACGAAAACGCGGTGGACGACCCGATCCGCAGCGCGATTCGCGCGACGCCACGGCATCGATCGCCGCGTCGACGATGCCTCGGACGACGTCCCGGCCGCATGCCGCCGACGCATCGGCCGGCATCGTGCACGATGCTTCGGCATCGGTTCGCACGGCGGCGACGCGCCTCCCGCGGGCAAGAAAAAAGCCGTCCGCGGGTGCGGACGGCTTCGCGATGCGGGCGATGCTGCGGTGCGCCGCGCGCCGGACGAGGTCAGTGTTCGTCGTCTTCGAGCAGTTCGGCGTAGTCGTCGGGGCCGAGCAGTTCGTTGAGCTGGTCGGCATCGTCGATCTCCAGGACGAACAGCCAGCCTTCGCCGTAGGCGTCCTCGTTGATGGTCTCCGGCTTGTCGGCCAGCGGCGCGTTGACCGCGACGACGGTGCCGCTGAGCGGGGCGTAGACGTCGGAGGCGGCCTTCACCGACTCGACGACGGCGCAGGCGTTGCCGGCTTCGACGCGGTCGCCGACGTTCGGCAGCTCGACGTAGACCAGGTCGCCGAGCAGGCCCTGCGCGTGGTCGGAGATGCCCACGGTGACCTTGCCGTCGCCTTCGACGCGGGCCCATTCGTGGGACTTCATGAACTTCAGATCGCCGGGAATGTCGCTCATCGGGGGCTCCGCGGGGGTGGCGGTGAGTTGGGGAATGACGCGTAGTGTAGGAGCGTGGCGCCGGCGGTCAAATGCCTTCCTGCGCCTTGCCGTCGCGCACGAACGGAAACTTGACGATGCGCACGGGAACGTCGCGGCCGCGGATGTCGACGCGGACGTCGCCGAGGTCGCCCGCGGGCACCCGGGCGAAGGCGATCGCCTTGCCGAGCGTCGGCGAGAACGTGCCCGAGAGGATCTCGCCGTCGCCGGCGGCGGTGCGCACGGTCTGGCCGTGGCGCAGCACGCCCTTCTCGTCCATCACCAGGCCGATCATGCGCCGCGGCACGCCGGCGGCCTGCTGCGCTTCCAGCGCGGCGCGGCCGATGAAGTCGCGGCCGGCGTCCAGCGCGACGGTCCACGCCAGCGCGGCCTCGAACGGCGACGTGCTCTCGTCCATGTCCTGGCCGTAGAGGTTCATGCCGGCTTCCAGGCGCAGCGTGTCGCGCGCGCCGAGGCCGGCCGGCTTCACGCCCGCGGCGAGCAGCGCGTCCCACAGCGCGACCGCGCGATCCTGCGCCACGACGATCTCGAAGCCGTCCTCGCCGGTGTAGCCGGTGCGGGCGAGGAACAGCGGCGTGCCGTCGCGCAGCGTGGCCTCGGTCGCGGCGAAGCGGGTGATCTTCGCCGCGGCGGGCGCGGTGTCGGGCGAGAGCAGGCCCAGCACCTTCTCGCGGGCGTTGGGGCCCTGCACGGCGATCATCGCCAGTTCGGCGCGCTCGGCGACGGCGACGCCGAACGGCGCGGCCTGCGCGACGATCCACGCGAGGTCCTTGTCGCGGGTCGCGGCGTTCACCACCAGACGGAAGAAGTCGTCGGCCAGGAAATAGACGATCAGGTCGTCGATCACGCCGCCGCGCTCGTCGAGCATGCAGGTGTAGAGCGCCTTGCCCGGCTTCTGCAGCTTGTCGACGCTGTTGGCGACCAGATGGCGCAGGAATTCGCGGGTGCGGGCGCCGCGCAGGTCAACCACGGTCATGTGCGAGACGTCGAACATGCCGGCGTCGCGACGCACCTGGTGGTGTTCGTCGAGCTGCGAGCCGTAGCTGAGCGGCATGTCCCAGCCGCCGAAGTCGACCATCTTCGCGCCGAGGGCGCGGTGGGCGTCGTTGAGGATGGTCTTGAGCGTCATCGCGGGGCCTGGCTGCCGGAAAGGCCGGCATTATCCCAGACCCCGCGCACGCATACGCAAGGGTGCGGTCAGAGGCCCGCGGCGGGATCCGCGCAGCTCACCTTCGTGGTGTCCGCGTCGACCAGCTTGCCGCCGTCGGTGTCGAAGCGGCGGACCCACTTCACGTCGACGCTGGTGTCGCCGGTGCCGTGGCGCACGACGGCGATCAGGCCGGGCGCGTCCTTGCCGTCGAACTTGCACGCGCCGAGCTGCAGGTCGTAGCCCGGCGGCAGCCGCGGCACGTCGACGGCGTCCAGCACTTCCCAGCGCGGCTTGCCGTCGGCGCCCGGGTCGGCGTGGCGCGCGGCGGTGACGAACCGCGCCATCGCGGCGGACGAGCCCTTCGCGGCATCGCCGAGCATCGAGATGCCGAAGTCGCAGAGGCGGTCGTTGCCGGGACCGCTGGGCACGCAGCTGCCGGCGATCTCGGTCAGGCCGTCGGGATAGGGCGGCACGACGAGGCCGATGAGCGCCGAGGCGCCGCTGGCCGACGATGCGTCGGGCTGCGCGGCCGGGGCGTTCGCGGCGGGCGCGGTGGCGGGTGCGGCTTCCGCCGGCGTCGCCGCGGGCGTGGGGGTGGTCGCGGCCTCCGTCGCGGAGGCGGCGTCGTGGCCGCAGCCGGCCAGCGCGAGCAGTGCGATGCAGAGGCCGGCGACGGGCAGGCGCGGCAGCGCGCGGGCGGATCGGATCGACATGGTCATGGGGGATCTCCTCGATCGACGTTCGGTGTGGCGTTCGAAGCGGCCGCTCAGTCGGCCGCGTCCACTTTCAGGGTCATGCCGTGCACGTCGACGATGCGCACGTTGGCGCCGGCGGGCAGATCGGGGCCGCTGACCTGCCAGAACGCGTCGGCGATCTGCACCCGCCCCGCGCCCTGCGCGATCGCGCTTTCCAGCGGCACGATGCGGCCGACCAGCTGTTCGGCGCGGCGGTTGAGCGTGCTGCGGTCGGCGGACGATTCGCGGCCGCGGAACCACTTGCGCGAGATCTGCACCGAGATCGCCGCGAGCACCACGAACAGCACCGCCTGCACCAGGAACGGCAGGCCCGGCACCAGCCAGACCACCAGCGCGAGCGCGCCCGCGGCGATGCCCAGCCACAGCATGAAGGCGCCGGGCGCGAGCATCTCCAGCGCGACCAGCACCAGCGCCGCGATCGCCCACAGGAACACGTCAGGACGCATCCCGAAGTCCATGGCTCAGCCTCCGCTGCGCGGCATCGACGGCGGCTTGCCGCCGGTCTGCTGGTGGTTCAGCGCTTCCTTCGCCAGTTCAGTGATGCCGGCCAGCGAGCCGAGCACGCCGCTGGATTCCATCGGCAGCATCACGAACTTCTGGTTCGGGGCCTCGGCCAGCGCCTTGAACGCCTCGATGTACTTCTGCGCGACGAAGTAGTTGATGGCGTTGACATTGCCGCCGGCGATGGCGTCGGACACCATCTGCGTCGCCTTCGCCTCGGCCTCGGCCAGGCGCTCGCGGGCCTCGGCCTCGCGGAACGCGGCCTCGCGCTTGCCTTCGGCTTCCAGCACCGCGGCCTGCTTCTCGCCCTCGGCGCGCAGGATCGCCGACTGGCGCACGCCCTCGGCCTCCAGCACCGCGGCGCGCTTGTTCTGTTCGGCCATCTTCTGCTGCTGCATCGACGCGACGAGGTCGCGCGGCGGCTGGATGTCCTTCAGTTCGATGCGGTTGACCTTGATGCCCCAGGGATGGGTGGCGTGGTCGACCGCGGTCAGCACCTTGGCGTTGATCTCGTCGCGCTTGGACAGCGATTCGTCGAGGTCCATCGAACCGATCGCGGTGCGGATGTTGGTCATCACCAGGTTGAGGATGGCCACTTCGAGCTGGGCGACTTCGTACGCGGCCTTCGCCGCATCGAGCACCTGGAAGTAGACCACGCCATCGACCTTGACCACGGCGTTGTCCTTGGTGATGACGTCCTGGCTGGGCACGTCCATCACCTGTTCCATCATGTTGATCTTGCGGCCGACGCCCTGGTAGATCGGGACCAGCAGGTGCAGGCCCGGCGACATGGTGTGGGTGTACTTGCCGAAGGCCTCGACCGTCCACTCGTAGCCCTGGGGCACCATGCGGATGGCCTTGAAGAACGCGAGCGCCACGAGCGCCACGAGCACGAAACCGATGAACGAACCCATCTGGAACCTCCCCTTCCGAATTGGGGGCAGTATAGGGCCGGACGGGGACACGCACGGGACGGCGACCGCCCGTCGCCGGGCTGCGACGGTTTCGCGCCGGGGCGCATCCTGTCCTTCCAGATGACCCGGAACGCCTCCGCCTTCGCGATCGATGTCCCCGATGCCCTGCTGGCGCGCCTGCGCCGTGGGGATGCGGCGGCGTTCGAGCAGGTCTACCGCCGGTTCGAGCGCCCGGTGTTCACGCTGGCGCTGCGCGTCTGCGGCGAACGCGAGCTGGCCGCGGACGTGCTGCAGGACATCATGCTGAAGGCGTTCGACCGGATCGGCGATTTCCGCGGGCGCGCCGGCGGCGCCGACGACGCCCCGTTCTGGGCCTGGCTGCGGCGGATCGCGGTGAACGAAGCGCTGATGGCGCTGCGCCGCCGCCGTCCCGAGACCGGCGGCGATGCGCTGGACGACCTCGATCCGGTCGACGATGCCACCCCGCCGCCGGCCGCTGCGGCCGACGCCGCGCGGCTGCAGCGTGCGCTGGAGGCGCTGCCGGCGCTTACCCGCACCGTGCTGTGGCTGTACCACGCCGAGGGCTACACCCACGAGGAGATCGCGGCGCTGATGCAGCGCACCCCGAGCTTCTCGAAATCGCAGCTCTCGCGCGGCGGTCGCCGCCTGCGCGCGCTGCTCGATCCCGACGCGGCCAGCGATGCCGCATCGCCCGCCGCCACCGCTGTCATCCGCGAGGCCGCCCATGGCTGACGCATCCCGCCCTCCGCTTCCCGACGCGCCGCAGACCTGGGGCGCTGCCTTCGCCGCGCTGCCGGCGGAGACGCCCGACGCGTCGCGCTGGCCCGCGCTTGCGCATGTCGCCGCACGCCGCGCCGCCCGGACGCGACGCCGGCGCCTCGGGCTGGC
>JBQCJG010000018.1:0-4124 GCA_051952955.1 Lysobacteraceae bacterium
CGACGCGGCCGGACAGGCGGTCGCCGCGCTTGAGGCTGCCGGCCGACAGCGTGCCGACGTGGCCGAAGAACTGCCCGGCCAGCTTCTGGGTGTCGGACACCGCGAATTCGGCGCCTTCGCCCGCCAGCGCGCCGGTGTCGCCGACCTGGCCACCGGATTCGGCGTAAAAGGGAGTCCGATCGAGGATGACGATCGCGTCGTCGCCGGCGGTGATCGCGTCGACCGGCTTGCCGTCCTTCAGCAGCGCGACGACCTCGAGGCCGTCGGCATCGAGCGCGTCGTAGCCGAGGAACGCGGTGGGCGCGAGCTGGGCGATGAGTTCGCCCGGCAGCGCCACGCCACCGCCGAACTTGCCGGCCTTGCGCGCGCGCTCGCGCTGCTCGGCCATGAGCCGGTCGTACTCGGCGGCCGCCTCGGCCGGGAGTTTC
This sequence comes from Lysobacteraceae bacterium, assembly GCA_051952955.1. Lineage (GTDB taxonomy): Bacteria > Pseudomonadota > Gammaproteobacteria > Xanthomonadales > Xanthomonadaceae > Lysobacter_I. Next base: position 429 of record JBQCJG010000018.1, read on the forward strand.
GCGATGCCCTTCTCGCGCAGGATATCGGCGATCAGATCGGGCGGACAACCGTAGGTGTCGTGCAACTGGAACAACTGCTCGCCCGTGAGTGCAATACCGGCCGCGCCCGGATCGTTCTGATGCAGGTAGCCTTCCAGCCGCACCATGCCGGCATCGAGCGTCTGCGAGAACGCCGCTTCCTCGGCCTTCAGCGCGCGCTCGATCAGCACACGCTTCTCGACCAGTTCCGGGTAAGCCTCGCCCATCACCTCGATCAGCGGCTGCACCATGCGCCAGAAATTGCCCTGCGCGTCGAGCGCGTGCAACTTCCACAGATGGCGCACGGCGCGGCGGATGATCCGGCGCAGCACGTAGCCGCGGCCTTCGTTCGACGGCAGCACGCCGTCGACGATCAGGAAACTGCAGGCACGCGTGTGGTCGGCGATGACGCGCAGCGACTTGTGTTCGAGGTCGGCCGTGTTCGTGATCGCGGCCCCGGCCTTGATCAGATGCTGGAACAGGTCGATCTCGTAGTTGCTGTGCACGTGCTGCAGCACGGCCGCGATGCGCTCCAGGCCCATGCCGGTGTCGACGCACGGCGCCGGCAGCGGCAGCAGCGTGCCGTCGGGCTGGCGATCGAACTGCATGAAGACGTTGTTCCAGATCTCGATGAAGCGGTCGCCGTCCTCGTCGGGCGAGCCCGGCGGGCCGCCGGCGATGTGCGCGCCGTGGTCGTAGAAGATCTCCGTGCAGGGACCGCAGGGGCCGGTGTCGGCCATCTGCCAGAAATTGTCGGAGGCGTACGGCGCGCCCTTGTTGTCGCCGATGCGGATGATGCGATCCGCGGGCAGGCCGATCTGCGCGTGCCAGATGTCGAAGGCTTCGTCGTCGGTGTGGTAGACCGTGACCAGCAGCTTCTCCTCCGGCAGTTGCCACACGCCGGTCAGCAGTTCCCAGGCGTAGGCGATCGCGTCCTGCTTGAAGTAGTCGCCGAAGCTGAAGTTGCCCAGCATCTCGAAGAAGGTGTGGTGGCGCGCGGTATAGCCGACCTGGTCGAGATCGTTGTGCTTGCCGCCGGCGCGCACGCAGCGCTGGCTGGACGCGGCGCGGGTGTAGCTGCGCTTCTCGGCGCCCAGGAACACGTCCTTGAACTGCACCATGCCGGCGTTGGTGAACAGCAGGGTCGGGTCGTTGCCGGGCACCAGCGGGCTGGACGGCACGACGGTATGGCCCTTCGACCGGAAGAATTCGAGGAAATCGCGGCGGATCTTCGCGGTGGTGTTGTCTGCAGTGGTCTTCATGACGATTCGAATGGCGGGTGCGGCCCGGCGCCGCGGGACCGGCGGCAGGCCGGTGCGGCATCGGGCGTACGATCCGGGATTCGATAGATTATCAGGCGCCCCCCGCTTACGGGCACGGCCGGGCACGGCCGGGCGCAGCAGGCCCGGGACCTCAATCCTCGTCGGGATCGAAGCGCACGGCAGCGCGGATCTGGTCGCCGTCGAAACCGCGGCGGACGAGGAAGTCTGCAGCCTTGCGGCGCACCGCGAGGTCGTCGGCGCCGCCCGGGAAGCGCCGGCGCACGAGGTCGCGCGCATTCTCGGCCCAGTCGCCGTCGTAGACGTCCATCGCCGCGGCGACGGCATCGCGATCGAGCCCGTGCATCGCCAGCTCGGCGCGGATGCGGATCGGCCCCTGGCCGTTGTTCGCGCGGCTGCGGACCAGTTGCTCGGCGAAGCGGTCGTCGCTCTGCCACCCCTCGGCCGTCATGCGCGCGACCGCAGCCTGCGCCTCGTCGCTCGCGACGCCGCGGGCGGCGAGCTTGCGGGGCAGCTCCTTGCGCGAATGCTCGCGCCGCACCAGCAGCCCCAGCGCGCGCTGCTGCGGGGTCAGTTCGGGGCGGCGGCGCTTCGACGGCTTCGGCGCAGCGTCGGCGCCATCCTGCGCCGGCGCATCGGCATCGGGGTGTTCGGGATCGGGGTGTTCGGGATCGGGCTTTTCGGGATCGTGCATGCCGGGAAGTGTAGGCGCCACGGGCCACGACCGCAGGCCCGTCAGAGCGGTCGCCAGCCCTCGCCTTCACGGATGAAGAGGCGATCCGTGAGCGCGTAGGTCGCTTCCTCGCGCATCTTCGACGCCAGCGTGCGCAGCTGCGCCACGGCGTCGGCATCCGCACCGTCGGCGAACAGCAGCAGGTCGCGCGCGGGCACCGCGGCCACCGGCGCGCCGCGCAGCCTTTCGGCTTCGCGCGCCCACAGGTCGTCGAACAGCAGCAGCGAGGCGTCGTAGTTGCCGTCGGCGGTGACCATGCCGATCTGCGGCCCGCGATGGACCTCGATCCCCGGCAGCAGCCCGCGCAGGTTGCGCACGGCCAGCGCGCGCAGCTCGTCGCGCCGTACGTCCAGTTCCTCCAGCATCCCGGGCAGCAGGTAGGCGATGTTGCTGGGCGTGTCGAGCGCGTAGACCACGACGAGTTCGTCGTTGAGGTCGTCGTGGACCTTCTCCTGCGGCGCGCCGCCCATCGCCTGCAGCGAGGCGCCGACCTCGGCGATCCAGCCGCGGTCCTTGATGATCGGGATGATCGCCTCGCGGCTGGGCTCCAGGCCGCGGGCGGCGTCGGCGAAGGAGCGCACGAAGCGGTCGACCAGTTCGTCGCGACCGGCCGGCGCTTCGCCCTGGTACATGCGGTAGGCGTTGTGCAGGTAGGCGCGGTTGCCGCCCTCGCCGTCGCCGTCGCCGCGGCCGATCGCAAGCTCCAGTTCGCCGACGATGCGGACGTCGAGGTCCGGCGAGATCGCGCGCACGCGGCGGGCCACGTCGTCGGAGAAGGCGTCGGGCGCCAGCGCCGGGGCAGCCGGGGCGCCGCCGAACAGCCGGCGGAGGGCGGAGAACAGACGCTTCATGGGCGACTCCCGTTCAGTCTGGTTCAGGATACGCGGCCCGATCAGCGTGCGGATTGCCGGACGAATCGTCCTATTTGCAACGTAAAAATTTGCATTGACAAATATTGCGCGCGGCACAAAAATGCGTCGCCATGAATGCAACCCACTCCCGGTCCGCCGAGCCCGGTCCCCAGCTCGGCCTGCTCTTCCGCCAGGTCCGCGACGCCATGTGGATGCGCATGGAGCGCGAACTGGCCGCCGCCGGCCACGAGCTGACCTTCAGCCAGTACATCACCCTCAAGCGGCTGGCCGAGGACGATGCCGGCGCCAGCGAACTCGCGCGCAAGGCCGAACTCAACCCCGGTGCGATGACCCGGCTGCTGGATCGCCTGGAGGAGCGCGGCCTGACCGTCCGCATCGCCGACCCGGCCGACCGTCGCGCCCTGCGCGTGCAGCTGACCGACGCCGGGCGCGCGATGTGGGCCGACATCGACCAGTGCGGCGCCCGCGTCCGCAGTCGGGCCATGGCCGGCCTGTCCGACAGCGAACAGGACGCCCTCGTCCGCCTGCTGCTGCAGGTCCGCGACAACCTCACCCGTGAAGACTGACATGCGCACTTCCCTTCACTCTCCGCTCCCCCGCGCGCTGCGCCCGATGCCTGTACTGCTGGCCGCGGCGCTGCTGGCCGGTTGCGCCAGCACGCATGGCCTGGCGCCGGAGACGACGCCGCGCGATCCCGACACCCTCGCCGTCGCGAAGAGCCTCGGCGGCCACCTGTCCCCGGCCGCGTGGCCGACGCAGGACTGGTGGCACGCCTGGGGCGACCCGCAGCTCG
>JBQCJG010000019.1:0-2611 GCA_051952955.1 Lysobacteraceae bacterium
TGACGCCGATCCGCAACGGGGTCGGTGCATGGATGACCTGATGGGGCTCGCCGTCGTCCGTGACGCGGTAGCTCGTGCGCAGGATCTCGTGCCGGTCGACGATCGCGTCCAGCGTGGCCTGCAGCGCGTCCAGATCCAGGCGGCCGTGCAGACGGATCGCCAGCGGCATGTTGTATTCGCTGCTGCCGCGATCCATCTGATCGATGAACCACAGGCGTTGCTGCGCGAACGACAGCGGCAGTGGCCCCTGGTCGCGCGGCACCCGCTCGATGGCCGGCTGCCGCATCTGCCGTTCTTTCGCTTCGATGACGCGCGCCTGGGCGCGCAGTTCGGCGTTCTCGAACAGCTCACGCACGGTGAGCTGGACGCCGAACTTTTCCTGGATCGCGAACTCGAGCCGCACCACGGTCAGCGAGTTGCCGCCCAAAGCGAACACGCTGTCCTGCGCGCCGATCCGCGGCCGCTCCAGCAATTCCTGCCAGATGGCCGCGAGCGCAAGTTCGGTCGGCGTCTCCGGCGCCACGTACGGCAGCGTCTCCAGCCAATGCGGTTCCGGCAACCGCTGGACATCGACCTCGCCATCGGGCAGCCGCGGCAGTGCCGGAATCATCTTGAATGCCGCCGGCACCATCGCCTCCGGCAGATGGTCCTGCAGATACCGGCGCAGGCGCTGGAGCGTCTCCAGCTCGTGTTCCGGCATCTGCTCCGGCACCAGCCACGCGACCAGACGGGCACGGTCTCCGTCGCCGTTGCAGAGAACGCAGGTCTCGCGCAGGCCCGGCCAGGCCTGCAGCTGACGGCGGACCTGCGCCAATCCGAAGGTGTACCCCTGGATGCAGACCCGGTCGCTCACGCGCCCGAGCAACTCGAGGCGACCGGCCGACCACCGCGCCAGTTCCCCGGTGCGTTCGAGAACGCCGTCCGGCTGTGCGGCATACAGCTCGCCGGTGACGCCCGGCGGGACATGCCGTAGCTTCGCGTCCAGAACGTGCACCGGCCTGTCGTGAAGGGCCGCCAGCAAGGCCTCATCCGCGTCCTGTGCATCCGGGTACGTCGCCATCGTCAGACGTTGCGCGTTTGCCTGCGCTTCCTCAGCGGGCGTCAGCAGCGGCAACTGCGACACGGTCCTGCCGTGTCCGTTGGCGATGCCCGCGAGGATTTCCCGGAGATGCCCGAGCAGGGTCTCGAGCGTCGCGGACGCATATCGATCCGTCCGGTAGGTCAGGCGGAAGGACAGGTCCTCCAGCAGCTGCGCGCTCAAGGTCAGGCCGTAGTTCGTCTGCTCGTCGCCCTGCATCGCCTCGACGCGCAGCTCCTGATCGGTGCTCGCCGCATCGGGCTCCGGCAGGTTGTTGAAGGCCAGCAGCGTCTCGAACAGCGGCTGGCCGCGCGGCAGGTCGCTCAGCGCCTGGATGTCCAGCAGCGGCAGATAGGCGAACGCTTCGCGCTCGACGCTCTCCCGATGCAGTTGCTGCAGCCAGCTGACGACCTCCACGTCCGCCGTGAACTCCATGCGGACCGGCAGCGTGTTGATGAACAGGCCGACCATCCGTTCGACACCCGACAACGTCGCCGGACGGCCCGAGATGGTTTCGCCGAACAGGATGCGATCGCGGCCGCTGTAGCGATGGACGAGATAGCCCCAGGCCCCCTGGATCAGGACGTGCATCGTCACATGGTGGGCCTTGGCGAACGCCTGCAACTGCCGCGTCAGCTCGACGCCGATGTGCAGGCGCTGCTCGTCGTACTCCGCCGCGGTCGAGTGCACGGATGCGACGGCGAGGCCCAGTTCGGTGTTGGCGCGGATGTCGCCGACGCGCTGTTGCCAATACCGGTGGGCCGCCGCTCGATCCTGATCCGCCAGCCATGCGACATAGTTCGAATACGGAACAGGTGCCGGCAGTTCCACCGCACGCTCGTGCAGCAGCGCCCGGTAGACCTGCATGAGTTCGTCGAACAGCACCATCTGCGACCAGGCATCCATCAGCGCGTGGTGATAGGACACGAGCAGCCGGGTCCGCGTGTCGGTCAGGCGCATCACCGCCAGGCGCAACAGCGGCGCCCGGGTGAGCTCGAAGCCCTGCTTCTTGTCCGCCCAACAGTGCTGCAGGAACTGTTCGGCCTGCGCCTCGACGTCGAGACCGCGCCAGTCGAACGCCTGCCAGTTCACGTCTGCGTGCGCGCGCACCAGCTGGACGAGGCGATCGCCGACGAAGATCGTGCGGAAGATGTCGTGCCGTTCGACGATCCGCTGCCAGGCGCTGCGGAACACCTCCTGATCCAGCACGCCGACCAGCGACAGGTCGAGCTGCGTGACGTAGGCGCCGCCCGCGACCATCTCGTGGAAGATCAGGCCCTGCTGCATCGCCGTGGAGGCATACAGCTGCTGCAGGTCCGGGTACGCCTGCTGCCACTGCTGCACCTGCGCCAGCGTGGCCTGCGCCAGCGGGAAGTCGCTGGGCGTGTAGCGGACGTCCGGCGTGTCGAGGCAGTGCGCGATGATGTCCTTCAGCGACGAGTGGATGTCGTCCAGCAGCGCCTGCATGCGCGCGGCGTCCTGCGCCAGGCCATTGAAGCCCATGCCGAACGACAGGCGGCCGCCGCTGATCAG
>JBQCJG010000020.1:0-16932 GCA_051952955.1 Lysobacteraceae bacterium
GTCGTCGATGCGATCCGACTAAGAGCCCGCCGCAAGGCGGGCTTTTTCGTAGAATGCGGCGACGCGGGCCCATAGCTCAACGGTCAGAGCAGGGGACTCATAATCCCTTGGTTCCAGGTTCGAATCCTGGTGGGCCCACCACATCGACGTACCCCGGCAATCCTTCGCAGGTGAGCCGCTCGGCCACGTTTTCCTCGGACCGCCGGCACCTTGAACGCAAATCCGCCGTCTTCCGCGCGGGCTTCATTTCCGCGCATCGAGCGAGCGGATGATGCCGTCCACGTTGGGATCCGCCGCGAGGGTCCGGCGCGCGAACTTCCATTCCCCGTCGATGCGCACCAGTTTGTCGGTGAACGTCGCGGTGCCCGTTACCGTCAGGGTCTTGCGATCGAAAACGGTGAGATAGCAATACATGGTGGCACGGTCGCCGGTCACGCGGATTTCGTGGTTGGTTACCACGTGCCGTTTGTCCCGGGCGAACGTGGACAGCATGTAGGCGTGCGCACCCTTGATCTGCTCGGTGCCTCTGGACTCGCCCCAGAACCCGGCCAGCACGCCGTCCGGCGCGAAGGTGGACGCGAACCGGTCCGCATCTTCGCTGTCGAGGGCATTATCGAAACGTGCGCTCGTTTCGAGGATGTCCAGACGATCGGCGGCTTGGGAAATCCGGTCGCCCGATGGAACCGGCTTCGCCGCGAATGCGATCGACCCGCAAGAAAGCAAGGCCATCAGTGCAAGACAACGGATCGTGGTGAGCATGCGTGAACTCCTGACCGTCGAACGGTCGTCTGGATGGAAGGGGCGGGCATCGTCGTAGCCACCCGTGGAGCGTGGCGTGGTATCGCATCGGACATCGTGCTGGTGGGCGGCTCGATGGATTCCGTTTCGTCGGTGGCGGGGATGCACGCATCGGACCAGCGGCCGGACGACCCGGAAGCGTCCGGAGCGGCATGCCGACAGGTCGGGGCGCGTCGGCCGAACGGCGGGTCGCAATGTCCGCAGCGTCATCCTTCTTTTCCGACACCGCCGTGTCGGTAGTGCGAAGGCGTCTGGCCGAACGCGGCCAGGAATCGCTTGCCGAAACCGCTCTGACTGCCGAAGCCGCAGGCCAGGGCGATATCGGCGATGGAGTCGGATGTCGTGCGCAACAGCTGCCGCGATTTCGCGAGTCGCCGGCGGACGAGATAGGCGCTGGGCGCGCATCCGAAGCTGCCGCTGAACGCGCGGGAGAAGGATTCGCGGCTCATGCCCGCGACCGCCGCGAGATCGCGTATCGACAGCGGCTCGCCCAGCGACGCCTCGATCGCCCGCTTGACCTTCGCCCTGACCAGCGGCTTGAGCCTGGCCTCGCTGCGCCGGTCCACGCCGTGGTGCAGCAGGAGATAGAGTCCCAGCGTGCGGCCGATGCTTCGCGCCAGCGCCAGCGACATCGCATCCGCGCGCTTCAACGCCGCTTCCAGCGCATCCACCAGCGCCAGCACCGCCGGATCGTGCACGGGAGCGACGACGGCGAGTTCACGCCGACCGTATGCCGATCGCACGTGCTTGACCTGCGCCTTGAGCATCTGCGCGGAGAGTTCGACATGCGTCAACTGCGCTTCCGGGCTGCCGTACCACGCCCACGCACTGGGCAGTCCCGCCGGCACCAGCGCCCAGTGACCGCCGGGCCACTCGGTCGACAGCCGTCGATCGTCGCAGTCCAGATCCAGCGTCAACGCAGGGCCGCGATTGACGACCAGATGGTGGTAACGCAACGCCGGCACCACGCCGGGGCTGTGGCCGTGCGCCTGCCGCCAGGCCCGCACGCCTTCGGTCGTGCGGATGAGGATGTTCGCAGGGCGTTTCGGTCGGTGGTCCATCGGCCGGATTATGTCGCGGGCCGCGTCATGCGACGGCCCCCAAGGCGAAGGCCCTGCCGGACCGCATCTCGTTCCGAGAGCGCGTCGAGCCAGCGGGACGCGTGGGGAAACCGTTCGCCGAGGTCGGGCGTATCGGCGCCCAGCAGGCGGAATGCCGCGGCCGCCCAGGGAAAGCACGCGATGTCGGCGATGGAATACGTCCCGGCGAGGCAGGCGACCTGTTGCAGCCTTTCGTCCAGCACGCCGAGCAGGCGGAGGCACTCGGTCCGGTAACGCTCAGAAGCGTAGGGATTCGGCTCGGGCGCCGAACGGCTGAAGTGCAGCCATTGACCCAGCATGGGCCCCAGCCCGCCGACCTGCCAGAAGGTCCACGCCAGCGCTTCGTACCGCTCGCTGCCCGCCGCAGGCAGCAGGCGGCCGTGCTTCTCCGCGAGATACACCAGGATTGCACCGGATTCGAAGACGCGGATCCGCTGTCCCGTCTCGAGGGTGTCGGTGATGGCCGGGATCTTGCCGTTGGGGTTGATCGCGAGGAACGCGGGATCGCGCTGCTCGCCGTCGCCCAGCTTCAGCAGACGGACGTCGAAGGGGACGTCGAGCTCGCGCAGCATGATGGCGATCTTCTGCCCGTTCGGGGTGCCCGCGGCATACAGCGTGATCATCGCGACTCCGCCAGATCGACCAGGAGAAGATGCTGCGGGGGTTCGGCCAGGCAGGGGGCGTCGCGTTCCAGCGCGAGGAAATCGCGGAAGGCCATCCCCTGCAGGTGGGCTTCGAACGCGTGCTCGCCGTCCCAGCGACTGATGCCGAAGAAACGCGTGCGCGCATCGTCGGCGGCGCCCTCGACGCGGAACCAGTCGTAGCCGAGGCATCCCGGTTCCGCGCGTGCCGAACGGATCGCGTTCCCCAGCCGGTCCTCGAGCGCCGCCTCCCTGCCGGGCAGGCAGCGGAGCATGTTGAGGCGACGCATGCTTCAGGTCCTCGCCTCGAGCACGGCCGGGATGTGCGTTTCGAAGATGCCCTTCACGTCGGCGGCGTACTTCGAATTCCAGTCGCCCATCATTTCCCCGATCAGGCCGACCCAACCGGTCAGCACGACACCGGCCCTGGACGCGCGCAGCAGGGCGGCCTGCTCGGCGATCGGATCCTGCGAACCGGACGCGTCGGCCACCAGGTAGACCTCGTAGCCGTGGCGCAGGAGATCCAGCGCCGTGATGAGCACGCACACGTCGGTCGCGATGCCGGCCAGGATGATCTTCCGTCGCCCGAAGCCTTCGATCGTCCGGGCGAATTCCTCCGCATCCCACGCGCTGAAGGTGGAGCGGCGGACATGCGGCGCGGCGCGGTGGCGCTCGGTGATCTCCGGGACCAGCGGACCGGAAATGTCGACGCCTTCGCCGAGCACGAGGGTGGGCCGCGCGAACGCCTCGCCCATCTTAGACAGCGCGATGGCGCCCTCGCGGATCACGCGCTTCCGCGAGGGATGCACCATCTCAAAAAGACCGACGTTGTAGTCCACGAGCACGAGCGCTGCGTTGTCGGGCGTGATTCTGCTGGGGATCGAGTCCATCGGCATGACCTGTTCGGAGGAATGACAGGGATCGTAGGCGCAGTAATCGCATCCCTCTATCGATCCGGTGCGTCGATTCGTCCCCATGTGACATCGCCGCGCATCACATCCGGACGAAACGGATCACGCGATCGATATCCGCGATGGTCGCGCAACGCTAGCCTCGACACCGAGCGACGCCGAGCACATCGCGGCATCGGCGTCCATGGGGCTTCGCATCGCGTCGCGTGCCGGACGGCAGACCGAATCCGCGCGTCCCGCGCGTCGGCGATCGGCAGCGTCCGGGCATCGCCGGCGGAATCGCCCGGAAGATCGGGCCGTTGACGGCGCCGGTCGCACGGACGAAGCGACGTCCCATTCCCGTGGTTTCGAACAGGAGAGCCCCTGCGTGGACACGAACACGATGCGCCATCGTGGCGCCGGCAAGCGCATCGCGATGCTGGCGCTGCTCGCTCCGCTCGCACTGTGCGGACAGGCCGTCGCCAGAAACTGGATCGTCGGCGAACAGGCAGCGGCAGGCGGCGACGGCTCGCCGGGCGCGCCATTCCGGACGATCCAGGCCGCGGCGGACGTGGCGCAGCCCGGCGACACGATCATCGTCCAGGCAGGCACGTACCGGGAGACGGTCACGCCGGCGCGTTCGGGGACGGCGCTGCAGCCCATCACCATCCGCGCAGCGTCGTCGACCGACAGGCTCGGCAGTGGCGCCGTGGTCGTCAGCGGCGCGGACGTGATCGGCGGATGGAAGCGCTATGCCGGCGGCGATGCCGGCGGACCGCGGTACACGGGCGGCGGCAAGATCTGGTACGCGGCGCTGTGCGGCGGCGCCGGCGCGTGCTGGACGCTGGATGCCGATCCGCGCACGCGCAATCAACTGTTCTACGCGGGCACGATGCTGCACGAGGCGCAGAGTCCCGACCCAAGCGCCGACCTGTCGCGACCGACGCGGTACGTCATCTGTGCGCGCACCGAATGCGTCAGCCAGCCGCCTGCGAAACGGACGCGCAAGGGCATGCCGGCGATCGCGGCCGACGCGGCGAGCGACAGTACGACCGTCTGTTCCGACCAGCTTCCGGCGACCCCGCCCGGCGACTGGGTCGGGTCCACGCTGCATTTCGCGTTCGGAGACATGTGGATGAGCGAATCGCGCACGGTGACCGCGTCATCGGGCCGCTGCGTGACGTTCGCCGGCACCCACTCCGTGGGCGGCAGCGTGAGGGCCGGCAACTGGTTCTGGCTTTCGGGCAAGGCGGATCGGCTCGACAGCGCAGGCGAGTGGTTCCGCAATCCGCTGTCCGACCGCGTCTATCTGTGGGCGCCCGGCGGCGAGGATCCCAACGGCGCCCGCGTCGAGATGAAACGCAGGCTCCATGCGTTCGATCTGCGCGATCGTGCGTACATCCGGATCGTCGGGCTGGAGATCCGCGCGGCCACGATCATCACCAATCTGCCGTCTGGCACGTCCCCGGGCAGCCGCCGGATCACGCTGTCGGGACTAACCGTCCGCTATCCCTCCCACTTCACGCGGTCCCTGCCAGGCAGCGGCGCCTGGAGCCAGGGCGCCTCCAGCTCGGGCATCATCTTGGCCGGCGCGGATCACGAGTTGCGGGACAGCGCCATCGCCGACAGCGCCGGCAACGGCGTCTACCTGACGGGCTCGGGGCATGTCGTCGAGAACAACATGATCGCCAACGTGGCGTATGCGCCGTGCGCCTGCAGCGGCGTGCAGATCGGCCCGACCGTCGGCGCGACCGTGCGGCACAACACGATTTACACGTCGGGCTTCCGGGTCATCGATTTCAAGGGCATGGATGGCGGGGTGATCGAGCACAACGAACTCGCCGATGGCGGCATCCAGCTGGCCGATCTGGGCGCGCTGTACGCCTATCGCGCGCGCGGCAACGGCGCGGTGATCAGGCGCAACGTCATCCACGACATGATGCAGACGCTGCCCGGTGGGTCCGACAACAACAACAAGGGCATCTACCTGGATGGCGCCAGCAGCGGTTTCCAGGTGCTCGACAACGTCATGTGGAACGTGGACAAGGGCATCGTGCTGAATACGGACGACAAGGGCGGCGTGCTCAGTTCGAGCAACGTGATCGCCCACAACACCATCGTCAGCCAGCGGACCTCCATCGGCTGGAACTACAACCCGATGACAGGCTCCACGATCGTCAACAACCTGACCACGGGCTTCGTCGCGGCCGGAATCGGTGCCTTCGTCTCGGGCAATCGGCAGGTGCCGGCGTCGGATGCCGCCTACTTCAGCAGTCCCGTGGCCGGCGACTATCGATTGCCGACAGGCTCGCCCGCGCGGGACGCGGGAAGCGTCGTCGACGGCGTGAGCCGTTCGGCCATTTCCGGCGCGTCGCCGGACATCGGCGCCTTCGAAGGTTGCCGGCCCTGGACGGCCGGGGCGAACCTTTCGCCCTGGGATCCTTCACGAGAACCGTCCCGATGTTCTGCGGAGACCACCGGTCAGCCGCTCCGGACCCGTTGCCGGAGCCTAGTGGTGAATGGAGTGATGCGCGTCATGTGTCCGGCGGGCTCCGCGCCGACGCACGCGCAGCCGCCGGACGAGAGGCCGCGCGTCCGGGAAGGAGCGCGCGCCGCCGGTCCGGCGACCGGGCCGCGCGATGCGTCGGGGCGGCTTCGCCTGCGCGACCCGACGCCTTAGCCGGATACCCGATCATCGCGCGGGGAGCGTCGCTTTCGAACGCAATCGCGCGGCACAACGGCACGTTCTCGCGCCGAGGCAGTCGACGCGCCGTCCGATCCGCGCACGTCGCGCCGCTACGGCGGCAGCCGCGCGCGGCGGCTGCGTTGCGGGCGCGCGGAGAGGGTTTCGGTCAACATCACCACCGCGGAGCGGTCGAAATCGTCGGGCGCGCGGAAGGCTTCGATCAGCTGCTCCTCTTCGTCGTTGTGCGCGAAGTGGCGATGGAGCACCGCCGGCTGCGGATCGTCTTCCTGCCGGGACGCCGCACGACGCGCGCTCGAACGCGGCCTACCCCGTGGCGAGCCATTAGAACGTGCATCCCGGCGCGGCGGTCGCCGCGCCGGGATGGGTGATGCGGGCTATCGCATGGGCGCAGCGCGGGTGTCGATGCGCCATGACTGCTCGGGCTGTTCATCGGCGCCTGCGCGCGGTGGACGCGGCGCAGCTGGATCGCGTGCTGCGCGCCTGCTTCGTGCCGGAGGCAGCGCAGGCCTCGATCGCGGGCCCGTTCGACGACGCCACCGCGTGAGACCGTCCTCGGCGTCGCGAGGGCCGCACGCCTCCGCCGCGGATCAGGACGGCGTCGGCAGCCCCGCGCGCATGCGGGCGCCGAAGGCGCTGTCGCGGGCCTGCAGGAAGCCCCGGAGCCTGTCGGCGTAATCCGGCGCGACGGCGGCCTGCACCGACGGGCGTGCGGCGAGGCGATCGCGCCACGCCGACACCGCGGGCAGTCCGTCGAAGAAGCGCAGCCCGGTCGCAGGCTCGATCACTTCGAAGTAGCGGAACGCCGGCGCGATCGCAGCGTCCACCATCGACGGCGTGTCGCCGGCGAAGAAGCCGCCCGGCGTCACCGTGCGCTCCAGCCGCGCGAACTGGTCGCGCAGCCCATCGGCACGTTCCGCGACCGCTTCCGGCGTCGGGGCGCTGTACAGGGCCGCGATGCCGGACAGCACGCCGGAAGCGAATTCGACCCAGGCACGGTGCGTCGCGCGTGCGAGCGGCGCCGCGGGATGCAGGCGCGGTTCGAACACCTCATCCAGGTAGTCGCAGATGACCGCGGACTCGAAGATCGGCGTGTCGCCGACCAGCAGCAATGGCGTCTTGCCGGTGGGCGACAGCGCAAGGAACCAGTCGGGCTTGCGGGCCAGATCGATGTCGCGCCGGGTGAACGGAATGCGCTTTTCGCGCAGCACGATCGCGACCCGCTGCACGTACGGGCACAGGGCGTGGCTGACCAGCGTGAGGGGCGTGTCCATGGCGGCCTCAGCCGGTTGCGACAGCGCGACCGGCGGCGCGACGCACCGCCAGTCGCCAGTCGCCCAGCAGCGCGACCGCGACCGCGACCACGGCGAGGAAGATCGGGTATTCCCAGCCGCCGCCGGGCGCGTTGAACACCCAGCCGTTGGGTAGGTGGACCCACGCAGCGCCCAGCAGGACCGGGATCAGCGCCGGCGCCACGACGCGGGCGTGCAGGCCGAGCAACAGCGCGATGCCCCCGAGCAGCTCGGCGGCGAACACGGGATACGCCAGGACGCCGGGCAGGCCGACGGAGACGAAGAACTGCGCGGTCCCCGGCAGCGTGAACACCAGCAGCTTGAGGAGCGCGTGGGCGACGTACATGGTGCCGAGCGCGACCCGGAGCAGGGTGGCGGCCCAGGCGACGGAAGGCGCAACAGGCGTGAAGGACATGGCGGGCGTGGTCATGGCGGCGGTTTGATCGGAAGGGAGCGCCAGCCTAGGATTGCGGGATCGCACGCGGAATAGGCGGCCCTGCAAATGACGATTGCGAAAGCGCAATACGAGATCGCACCGGCCGACCTCGAGATCGTGCTGGCGCTGGTGCGCACCGGCACGCTCGCGACCGCGGGCGAGCGGCTCGCCGTCAACGCGTCGACCGTGTTCCGCAGCCTGCAGCGCATCGAACTCGGCCTGGGCGCGCGGCTGTTCCTGCGCTCGCGCAGCGGCTACGCGCCGACGGAGCTGGCGCTGCTGCTGGCCGAACAGGCCGAGCATGTCGAAGCTGCGGTGGAGGCTTCGCGCGCCGCGGTCCGGCAGCAGTCGGGCGCGGTCGCGGGCACGGTCCGGCTCACCACCACGGACAGCGTCCTGCACGGCCTGGTCGCGCCCGCGATCGCGGTGCTCGGGCAGCACCCTCCGCTGCTGGCGTTCGACCTGCAGACGGGCAACGAACTGGCCAGCCTCACTCGCCGCGACGCGGACATCGCCGTGCGCGCGACCAGGCGGCCGCCACCGCACCTGGTGGGGCGCAGGCTCGGACCGATCCGGGTCGCGGTGTTCGTCGCCGCCCGCCACGGCATCGAGACGATGGGCGCGCTGCAGGCCGTGGACCTGCCATGGGTCGCCCCCGACGACGTCCTGCCCGAACACCCGTCGGTCGTCTGGCGCCGCCGCGCGTTCCCGCGCGTCGTGCCGCGCTACCGGGTGTCGAGCATCCTGACCGTCGCGCGCCGGGTGCGGCTGGGTCTGGCCGTCGGCGTGCTGCCGCTGTTCCTCGCCGCCGACCTCCCCGATCTGCGCCAGGTCGGGCCGGTCATCGACGACGCGGAGACCGACCTGTGGCTGCTGACCCATCCGCAGGCGCGCCACATGCGGCGGATCTCGACGGTCTACCAGTACCTCGCAGACACGGTGCGACTCGCCTGAAGCCGGCCCGCGACGTCATCCGCACGGTCGCCGGTCGCGTGGCCGGACAGCGTGACCTTGTCGCAAGACGATCAGGTGACCTCGGTAGGCCTGCGGCATCGGCAGGTCGAGGCACGTGAGCGTCAGCGAATCGAGCACCACCCAGACGGCGCGCGGCACGACGCGACGGCTCCGCTCAGGCGTCCGGCGCGGCGAGCGCGGCGGCGATGTCGGCGAACAGCCCGCTGGCGCCGATGCGGAAGCGTTCGGGCGTCACCCATTCGGCGCCGAGGCGCGCTTCGGCCAGCGCGACGTAGGCCTGCGCCGCGGCCAGCGTGCGCAGTCCGCCGGCGGCCTTGAAGCCGCAGAGGCCGCCGCCGGCCGCGATCTCGTCGAGCATGATCGCCGCGGCGTCGGGCGTGGCGTTGACCGCGACCTTGCCGGTCGAGGTCTTGAGGAAATCCACGCCAGCGGTCAGGCCGATGCGGCAGGCAGTGCGGATGCGCGCCGGCGACGCGAGTTCGCCGGTTTCCAGGATCAGCTTGAGCGTCGTGCGCGGGCCGCAGACCTCGCGGCAGGCGTCGACCCCGCGGCGTGCGGCGTCGGTGCGGCCTTCCATCAGCGCGCGATACGGCAGCACGAGGTCGATCTCGTCGGCGCCGGCGGCGATCGCGCGGCGGGTCTCGCGGGCGATGCGTGCGGCGTCGTCGCCGCCGTCGGGGAAGTTCACCACCGTCGCGACCTTCACGCCGGTGCCGGCCATCGCCTCGCGCACCGCCAGCACGTATTCCGGATACACGCACAGCGCCGCCGGCAGGCCGGCGGGCAGGCGCGCGGAGGCGCACAGCGTGCGGATGGCGGCGGGCGTGTCGTCCTCGCCGAGGCTGGTCAGGTCGAGCAGCGGCAGCAGGCGCGCGGCGAGGGCGGCGGGCGGAAGCGTGGACACGGCGGCGGATCCCTGCGCAGGTGCGGAGGCGACAGCCTAGGCAGCCGGCCGGCGCCCCGCTTTGACCTGCCGCAAATCGGCGCGGCCCGTATCGCCGCGCCGCGGCCCCCGCGAGGCTCAGCCGGAGACCGTCACCCGCCAGCCGTCGCCGGTTTCGACCCAGTCGATCTCCACCGGCAGGAACTTCTCGATCAGCCGCGCGTTGCTCGACAGGTGGTCGCTGATCGCGGCGGTCGTGAACGTGCCGCCGCCGGCCAGCGCCATCGGCAGCAGCAGCTGGTCGGACAGGTGCTCGCCGACGCAGGCCGGATGGTCGAGATACGCCAGCGCCTCCGCGGCCAGGCGCTCGGCGACCTTCTCCGCCGACAGCCCGCGCTCGCCGTGGCCGGTGAAGACCTCGACGTGGTGCGTGTGGCGCACGTGCAGCAGCAGCGCATTGCCGGGACCGATCGACGGCCGCACCTGGCGCTGGCGCAGCGCCGCCGCCGGCAGCTTCAGCGCCCGCGCCAGCGTTTCCAGCTCGCGCGCGCCGATGCCGGCGGCGAGGCCGGACAGCAGCGCGGTCGCTTCGATCGACAACAGCTCGCCACGTTCGCCGAAATCGAGCTGCGCCAGCGCCGGTGCCGGCTGCACGATCGCATGCGCGATGCCGCCGCCGGCCGGGAAGAAGCCCGGGCGCTCGATCTCCAGCGTCGCCTCGATCCCGAACCGCCGCAGCGACGGCAGATAGGTGTCGATCAGGAAATCCGCGCTCGGCGCCAGCGGGTTGTGGGTGCCGCCTTCCAGGCGCAGCCGCGACGGACGATCGCAGCGCCACAGCGGCGGCAGCACGGTCTGCAGCACCAGCATCGCCGACCCGGCGCTGCCGGTGGCGAACGCGTAGTCGCCGGCCGTCACCGGGCCGGGCGTGAAGCGCAGCGTGGTCGCGCCCAGCACCGCGCCTTCGACGAAGGCGTTGCCGACCTTCGCCGCGGCGTTGACGGCCGTGAGGTGCTGGCGCATCAGTCCCGGCTTCGACCGCTGCGCGCGGATGCGCGTCATCGCGAAGGCGGTGCCGGTGCACAGGCTGAGGCTGAGCGCGGTGCGGAGCAGTTGCCCGCCGCCGGCGGCGCCGTCGAGTTCGATCATGTCCATCGCAAAACTTTTTGTATCGACTAGGTAACCGTTCCAAAAAACGAAGCGTCTTCTGGCTTCTCTCTATTTTCTTTAGTCTTCACCCACTCGCCGACACACTGTAATACGAGAAGAGTTGCATGCATGAAAGCAACTTTAAGCTCAGAGCTAAAAACAGGATCCGGATTCGATTCGATATCAGAAACCTCGATTTTGATTGCCCCCTCCCCAGCCCCCAATGAAACAGCTGAAAAAATGTGCTTTTCAGAAAAATGTATGAACCCGGAAGCATGTCCATACACCTCTTCAATCCAAGGAAAACCGCGCGACAGCTTTTCTACGAGATAGCTATCCGTCATCGCATTCCCGGCTCTATCCTTGATCCTTCTTATGGGAATCCCTTCAAAAAATTTTTTACAAAATCCATCCGGATCATCAACTAGAGAAGACGCGAAAAATCTCAAAGAACTGTCGATTTGGAGCCTAACCAGAGACGCTGCACAAAGTAGATTTCCTTGCGCAAACATTGAAAAGAATCCCGACGATACGGACATAGACCGCTTTAAGACAGCGAGCCCAAAAATATCCATTTGGTACATTTTCTTTTCATCAGCAGATACCAGTCGCTTCGCCAATGAGAGATGAGCATCACGAATGCTATCGAATTGCTCCGAATTTCCATTCTGATCATTTTTCATTGTGATTTTACCTTTCTGTTGGCTCAGCCTTTGACGCACACCACCTGCCGCAGCGTATGCACGATCTCCACGAGGTCGGACTGCGCCGCCATCACCGCGTCGATCGGCTTGTACGCGGCCGGCGACTCGTCGACCACGTCGGCGTCCTTGCGGCATTCCACGTGCGCGGTCGCCTTGATGTGGTCGTCGAGCGTGATCAGCTTCTTCGCCTGGGTGCGGCTCATCACGCGGCCGGCGCCGTGGCTGCAGCTGCAGAAGCTGTCCTCGTTGCCGAGGCCGCGCACGATGAAGCTCTTCGCGCCCATGCTGCCCGGGATGATGCCCAGCTCGCCCTTGCGCGCGCTCACGGCGCCCTTGCGGGTGACGTGCACGTCCTTGCCGAAGTGGTGCTCGCGCTGCACGTAATTGTGGTGGCAGTTCACCGCCTCGGCCTGCGCCTCGAACGGCTTGGTGATGGCCGTGCGCAGCGCCTCGACCACGTGCCGCATCATGATCTCGCGGTTCATGCGCGCGTAGCGCTGCGCCCAGTCCACTGCGAACACGTAGTCGGCGTAGTACTGGCTGCCTTCCGGCAGGTAGGCGAGGTCCTGGTCCGGCAGGTTGATCATCCAGCGGCGCATCTCCTGCTTCGCCAGCTCGATGAAGTGCGAACCGATGGCGTTGCCGACGCCGCGCGATCCCGAGTGCAGCATCACCCACACGCGATCGGCCTCGTCCAGGCACAGCTCGATGAAGTGGTTGCCGGTGCCGAGCGTGCCGAGGTGCTTGAACTGGTTGGTGTTCTTCAGCCGCGGATGACGCTCGCAGATCTTCTCGAAGTCGGCGACCAGCTGCGACCAGCCCTCGACCGCCAAGGCCGGCGGATTCGCCCACGCGCCCTTGTCGCGACGGCCGCGCTCGACGGTGCGGCCGTGCGGCACCGCGCGCTCGATCGCGCTGCGCACGCCGGCGAGGTTGTCCGGCAGGTCGCTCGCCACCAGCGTGGTGCGCGCCGCGATCATGCCGCAGCCGATGTCCACGCCCACCGCCGCCGGGACGATCGCGCCGATGGTCGGCACCACCGAGCCCACGGTCGCGCCCTTGCCGAGGTGCACGTCGGGCATCACCGCGATCCAGCGATGGATGAAGGGCAGCTTCGCGATGTTCTGCAGCTGCTTGCGCGCCTCGTCCTCCAGCGGCACGCCGCGGGTCCACAGCTTGATCGGCGCCGAACCCGGCTCCTGGATGACATCGTGATTCTGCGGTTGCATGGCTTGATTCTCACATGGCGAAGAAAACGGACCCGGCGAAGCAAGGGCCACGGTGGCGACGCAGGTCGTTCCGATGGCTGCGCCCGGCCGGCCCCATTTCCGGCCGGGACTGTGCCTTGGCCTCGCCTCGATCGAGACGATCCCGCCGACCTGACCGCGCAAGCGCCGACCGCCGGGATGACGGGTACAAGGCAATCCCCGTGCCAACTCCGCCAGCGTCTGCGCAACCCATTGCCTGAAAAGGAAAAATCTCGAATTAGACGCCTGGATGCTGTCCGGGCGGAGCGTGGAATTCGTATATGATCGGATCGTTTTCTATCGGATCGGATCATGCGCAGACCGCAGGTGGTGTTCGGCATGCTCGGTACCCACCTGGACGCGGGCCTCGGGCCGGGGCGCTGGGAGAAATGGCGGCCGACGGTGTCGCTGGGCCAGCACGAGGACTTCGTGGTCGACCGCCTGGAACTGCTGGTCGACGAGCGCCGCTACAGCCGGCTCGCGCAGCTCGTGCAGGACGACTTCGTGCAGATCTCGCCGGAGACCGCGATCCGGCGCCACGACACCTACCTCGCCGATCCCTGGGACTTCGAGGGCGTCTACGCGACGCTGCACGACTTCGTGCGCGGCTACGACTTCCGCCCGGAGGACGAGGACTACCTGATCCACATCACCACCGGCACCCACGTCGCGCAGATCTGCTGGTTCCTGCTCGCGGAAAGCCGGCACTTCCCCGGCCGGCTGGTGCAGACCTCGCCGCCGCGCAAGCAGGGCGGCGCCGATCCGGGCAGCTTCAGCATCATCGACCTGGACCTCTCGCGCTACGACCGCATCGCCACGCGCTTCGCCCGGCAGCGGCAGGAGGATCGCGACCTGCTCAAGAGCGGCATCGCCACGCGCAACGTGGCGTTCAACCGGATGATCGAGCAGATCGAGACCGTGGCCACGCGCTCGAAGGCGCCGATGCTGCTGATGGGCCCGACCGGCGCCGGCAAGAGCCAGCTCGCGAAGCGGGTGTTCGAGCTGAAGAAACTCAAGCACCAGCTGCCCAGGCGTTTCGTCGAGGTGAACTGCGCCACGCTGCGCGGCGACGGCGCGATGAGCGCGCTCTTCGGCCACGTGAAGGGCGCGTACACCGGCGCCGGCACCGATCGCGCCGGCCTGCTGCGCTCGGCCGACAAGGGCCTGCTGTTCCTCGACGAGATCGGCGAGCTGGGCCTGGACGAACAAGCGCTGCTGCTGCGCGCGCTGGAGGAGAAACGCTTCCCGCCGGTCGGCGGCGATCGCGACGTGGAGAGCGATTTCCAGCTGATCGCCGGCACCAACCGCGACCTGCAGGACGCGGTGGCTCGCGGCCGTTTCCGCGACGACCTGCTGGCGCGGCTCAACCTGTGGACGTACCGGCGTCCCGGGCTCGCGGAACGGCCGGAGGACATCGCGCCGAACCTCGAGTTCGAGCTGGAACGCTGGTCGCGCGAACAGGGCCGGCGCGTCGCATTCAACCGCGAGGCGCGCGAGCGCTACCTGCGTTTCGCGACGTCGGCCGACGCCGCGTGGGCCGGCAATTTCCGCGATCTCGGCGCGTCGGTGATGCGGCTGGCGACGCTGGCCGAAGGCGGACGCATCGACATGACGCGCGTGGACGAGGAGATCGCCCGCCGGCGCGCGCTGTGGCGCGGCCCCGCGCAGGCGTCGCCGCTCGACGCGCTGCTGGGCGACGGCGCCGCGGCGCTCGATCGCTTCGATCGCGTGCAGCTGGAAGAGGTCGTGCGCGTCTGCGCCCGGGCGAAATCGCTGTCGGAAGCGGGACGCCTGCTGTTCGCGGCCTCGCGCGCGAAGCGCAGCAGCACCAACGACGCCGACCGCCTGCGCAAGTACCTGGCGAAGTTCGGACTGGATTGGTCGGCCATCAAGGACGCGGCCGCCTGATGCCGGTGCGCGGGGCCGCCGGCGCGGACGCCGTCAAGCTCAGGCGCGACGCTGCTTTCCGTCGCCGGCGGAATCGCCGCCGTGGGCGAGGCGCAGCAGTTCGGCCGCGTTGACGATCTCGACCCGGCGGCCGGTGACGGCGATGACGCCGTCGTCCTGCAGGCGGCTGAAGCCGCGGCTGACGGTTTCCAGCGCGAGGCCGAGGAAGCGCGCGATGTCCTCGCGGCTCATCGGCAGCTGGAACTGGCGGTCGGACTGGCCGACGTTGCGGTAGCGCTCGCCCAGGCTGTGCAGGAACAGCGCGATGCGCTCGTTGGCCTGGCGACGGACGAGGATGCCGAGGTGGTCGTGGTCGCGGCCGACGCTCTGGCCGATCACGCGCAGCAGCTGCTGCTGCAGGCTGGGGATCTGCGCGGCGACGGCGGACAGCTGGTCGTACGGGATCTCGCAGACATTGCCCGGGGTCAGCGCCACGCCTTCGCAGCGGTGCTCGCCGGTCCCCAGCGCGTCGAGGCCGATCAGTTCGCCCAGCAGGTGGAAGCCGAGCACCTGCTCCTCGCCGTCCTCGCTGATGCTGACCGACTTGAAGGCGCCGTCGCGGGTGACGAACACCGCGGCCAGCGGGTCGCCCAGCCGGAACAGGCGTTCGCCGCGGGCGATGGGCCGGCGGCGCTGCACGATCTGGTCCAGCCGCAGCATCTCGTCCGCGCCGATGCCGCCGGGCAGGCAGAGCTGGCGTACGGAGCAGTAGGTGCAACCGCGGCGCAGCTGGATCAGGTCGAGGACAGGGGACTCGCTCATGCTGGCGCTAGTGTGCCACGCGGGCAGGGGCAAACCGACATCCGACTTCCGTCCAAGGGCTGCGGGACAGGCAAGGCGGACGCGTGCCGCGGGCGCACGGACCCGCCGGGCGCCGGCGGGCGCGAATCCTTTATACTGCGCCGGTTGCGCGCCGGGGACCGGTGCGCGGGCGCCTTCGCGCCAACCTCCCTTCCGTTCCCACTTCCGTTCCCGCGGGTGAGTCGTGCGCAATTACGATCTGGACTTCCTCAAGCGCTTTTCCATGATCATCGCCTTCCTGATGGCGTTGACGCTGGCCCTGATCCTGTTCGCCCGGCATCTCCAGAACGCGGTCCCGCAGGAAACCAATCCGGTCGAAGCCGCGCGCACCGACGCCCGCATCGCGCCGGCCGGCGCGGTCTATGCCGGCGCCACGGGCGCGGCGCAGCAGGCCGCCGCCGCCGAGGCCGCGAAGGCCGCGGCCGCGTCGCAGGTCGCCTACGGCGGCACGACCGACGGCTCGGTGATCTTCGGCAACCTCTGCGCCGGCTGCCACAAGACCGGCGCCGGCGGTGCCCCGATGCTGGACGCCGCGGGCATCGGCGCCCGTGCGTCGAAGGGCAAGGACACGCTGTACACCCACGCGATCAACGGCTTCCAGGGCTCGGCCGGCGTGATGCCCGCGAAGGGCGGCAACCCGGCGCTCACCGACGAGCAGGTCAAGGCCACCGTCGACTGGATGCTGGGCCAGGTCGGCAAGTCCTGATCCGCGACGCCCGTCGTTCCGCTTCCGCAACGCCGCCTCCGGGCGGCGTTCGTCTTTCCGCTCCCCGCAGGCGTACCGCGATGACCCGCATTTCCCCGCTGACCCTTCTCGCCCTCCCGCTGCTGGCCACCACTGCGCTGTCGCAGGCCGCGACGCCCACGCCGATCGGCCGCCTGCCCGCCGGCGACGGCGGCGAGATCACGATCGAAGGCGTGGTCACCGCCCGCACCGCCGACGGCGTGTTCGTGCAGGACCGCGGCGACGGCGACCCGGCCACGCCCGATGCGATCCGCGTGCGCTTCGACGCGCTGCCGGCCGTGGGCGAACGGGTCCGGGTGGAGGGCCGCTTCGCCGGCGATGGCAGGTCGCTGCAGGCGACCGCCATCACCCCGCTCGGCAGGACCGCGCTGCCGAAGGCGATCGTCCTGCGCCAGGCGCCCGCGGACTGGGCGCCGTACGCGGGCATGCGGGTGAAGATCGCTGCCCCGCTGACCGTCGCCGGCACCGATCGGGTGGAAAAACACGGCGAACTCACGCTCAACTTCGGTGACCGCCTGCGCACGCCCAGCGACGCCGCGCGCCCCGGCGACGGCCTGCGCGCGGTCGCCGCGGACAACGCCCGCCGCACGCTGTGGCTGGACGACGGCAGCGATGCCGAG
>JBQCJG010000021.1:0-30581 GCA_051952955.1 Lysobacteraceae bacterium
ACGTGCACGAGGATCCGGTGCACCGGCGCTGGCACCACGACCTGATGACCTTCGGGCTGGTGTACGCCTTCAGCGAGAACTTCATGCTGCCGCTGTCGCACGACGAAGTGGTGCACGGCAAGGGCTCGCTGCTGGCGAAGATGCCCGGCGACGACTGGCAGAAGTTCGCCACCCTGCGCGCCTACCTCGGCTTCATGTGGGGCCATCCGGGCAAGAAGCTGCTGTTCATGGGCCAGGAGTTCGCGCAGCCGGGCGAATGGCGCCACGACGAGGCGCTGCCGTGGCACCTGCTCGGCGACGCACGCCACGCCGGCATGCGCGACCTCGTGCGCGACCTCAACCGGCTGTATCGCGACACGCCGGCACTGCATCGCCTCGACTGCGTCGCCGCGGGCTTCGAATGGCGCGTCGGCGACGATCGCGACCAGTCGGTGTTCGCGTGGCTGCGCCGCGACGGCGACGGCGGTGTCGCGCTGGTCGTGTGCAACTTCACGCCGATGCCGCGGCACGACTATCGCGTAACCCTGCCCGGCGACGCGCCGTCGCGCTGGCGCGAGGCGCTGAACACCGATTCTCGCCACTACGGCGGCAGCGACCTCGGCAACGGCGCCGCGGCGCTGCAGGCCGACGGCGGCGCGCTGGCGCTCACGTTGCCGCCGCTGGCGACGCTGGTGCTGCTGCCGGCATGACAGCGTCGACGTCGCCCGTTCCCGCTGCGAGCGCGCTGCGGCCCGGCCGCGCGGCGCCGCTGGGCGCGCACGTCGTCGACGGCGGCGTGCACTTCGCGGTGTTCTCGCAGCGCGCGACGCGCATGGAACTGTGCGTGTTCGACGACGGCGGCACGCGCGAACTGCAGCGCCTGCCGATGCACGGCCCCGACGACGGCGTCTGGCACGGCCTGCTGCCCGGCGCGGGGCCGGGCCTGCTCTACGGCTATCGCGCGCACGGCCGCTACGCCCCGGAGTCCGGCGACCGCTTCAACCCGCACAAGCTGCTGCTCGATCCGCATGCGCGCGAGATCGCCGGGCGGTTCGAGTGGCGCGCCGAACACTTCGGCCACGTGCGCGGCCATCCCGACGGCGCGCGCGTCGCCGACACCCGCGACAACGGCGCGTTCGCGCTGAAGGCCCGCGTCACCGCGCCCGATGCGCCGGCCCAGCGCAGGCCCGCGCAGCCGCGCCGCCCGATCGCCGAACACGTGCTGTACGAGCTGCACGTCAAGGGTTTCACGATGACCCTGCCCGGCGTGCCCGACGCGCTGCGCGGCACGTTTGCGGGGTTGGCGCATCCGGCGTCGATCGCGCACCTGCAGCGGCTGGGCGTGACTGCGCTGTCGCTGCTGCCGGTGCAGCAGGCGCTGGCCGAACAGGGCCTGGTCGAGCGCGGGCTGACCAACTACTGGGGCTACAACACGCTCGGCTTCTTCTGCCCCGACCCGCGCCTCGCCGCGGACCGCGGCCCGGGCGGCGCCATCGCCGAATTCCGCACGATGGTCGCGACGCTGCAGGCGGCGGGCTTCGAGGTGATCCTCGACGTCGTGTTCAACCACACCGCCGAGGGCGACGAGAACGGGCCGACGCTGTCGTACCGCGGGCTCGACAACGCCAGCTGGTATCGCCTGCTGCGCGACGACCGCAGCCGCCACGAGAACGTCACCGGCTGCGGCAACACCCTGCGGGTGATCCATCCGAACGTCACCCGGTTCGTGCTCGACTGCCTGCGCTACTGGGTCGAGGTCATGGGCGTGGACGGTTTCCGCTTCGACCTGGCGCCGGCGCTGGGCCGCACGCGGCACGGGTTCGATCCGACCGCGCCGTTCTGGGTCGCGCTGCGGCAGGACCCGGTGCTGGCCCACGTGCACCTGATCGCCGAACCCTGGGACGCGGGCCACGACGGCTACCAGCTCGGCCGTTTCCCCGGCCGTTTCCTCGAATGGAACGACCGCTTCCGCGACGCCGCGCGCGGCTACTGGCTAGGCGCCGACGGCAACAAGCCGATCGGTCGCAGCGAATTCGCGCGCCGCTTCGTCGCCTCCAGCGACCTGTTCCACCACGGCCAGCGCGCGCCGACCGCGAGCGTGAACTTCGTCGCCGCGCACGACGGCCGCACGCTGGCCGACGTGGTCACGTACCGCGAGCGCCACAACCTCGCGAACGGCGAGCACAACCGCGACGGCCACCACGGCGAGGTCTGCGCGAACTACGGCATCGAAGGCCCGAGCGACCACCCGCAGGTCATCGAGGCGCGCCGCCGCGTGCGCCGCGCGCTGCTCGCGACCGTGCTGCTGGCGCAGGGCACGCCGATGCTGCGCGCCGGCGACGAATTCGGCGACAGCCAGCGCGGCAACAACAACGCCTACTGCCAGGACAACGCGCTGGGCTGGCTCGACTGGTCGAACGCCGGCCGCGACGACGACATCGACTTCGTCGCGCACCTCGTCGCGCTGCGCCGCGCCGAGCCGCTGCTGCGCCATCCGCGCTGGTTCGCCCCCGCGCCCGCGGCGCACGAACCGGCGATCCACTGGCGCCGCCCCGACGGCACGCCGATGGCGGTCTACGACTGGCACGACGCGCACGCCCAGGCCTTCGCCTGCCAGCTCGCGCCGGAAGCGGCCTCGACACCGCGGTGGTGCCTGCTGTTCAATCCCGGCGCGCAGCCGGTGCGTTTCCGCCTGCCCGACGGGCCGTGGCGCGTCGCCGTCGACAGCGCCGCGCCCGCCCACCACGGCCGCGAAGCGCGCACCGACGACGGCGCGCTCGAAATCCCGTCCCGCACGCTGCTGCTGCTGCGCCATGCGTCCGCGGCGCAGGCGCCCGCGCCGGACGACACGCCTTTCCAGGAGACTTCCCGATGATCGACCTCGAACAACGCGCGGCCGGCGTGCTGCTGCACGTCACGTCGCTGCCCGGACCGCACGGCATCGGCGATTTCGGGCCGGAGGCCTATCGCTTCGTCGACTGGCTGCAGAGCGCCGGGCAGCGCATCTGGCAGTGGCTGCCGACCAATCCCATCGGCCCGGGCAACTCGCCTTACCAGAGCGTGTCGGCGTTCGCCGGCAGCCCGCTGATGGTGGCGCTGGAGCCGCTGGTCGCCGCCGGCTGGCTGCCCGCGCCGACGCTGCCGGCGGACGGCTTCGATCCGCTGCGCGTCGACTTCGGCAAGGTCATCGGCTGGCGCCAGGCGCAGCTGCGCGCCGCGCACGCGGGCTTCGCGGCCAAGCGCGACGCGGCCGAACACGCCGCGTTCGCCGACTACCGCCAGGCGCAGGCCGGCTGGCTCGACGACTACGCGCTGTTCATGGCGCTCGAGACCGCGCACGGCGGCCAGCCGTGGTGGACGTGGCCGGCGCCGCTGCGCGACCGCGACGCCGCGGCGCTGGCCGCCGCGCGCACCGCGCACGCGGGCGAGATCGCGTTCTGGTCGTTCGCGCAGTGGTGCTTCGCCCCCCCGGCGCAGGCGCTCAAGGCCTACGCCAACGACCGCGGCATCGCGATCATGGGCGATCTGCCGATCTTCATCGCGCACCACAGCGCCGACTGCTGGTCGCGGCCCGACCTCTATTCGCTGGACGACCAGTGCCAGCCGACGATCGTCGCCGGCTGCCCGCCGGACGCGATGGCGCCGACCGGCCAGCGCTGGGGCAATCCGCTGTATCGCTGGGACCGCATGGCCGCCGAGGATTTCGCGTGGTGGACCGCGCGCCTGCGCCGCGCGCTGGACCAGGCCGACGTGTTCCGCATCGACCACTTCCGCGGCTTCGCGGGCTATTACGAGATTCCCGCGAGCTGCCCGACCGCCGAGGAAGGCACCTGGGTGCCCGGCCCGGGCAAGGCGCTGTTCGACGCGATCGAACGCGTGCTCGGCCCGCTGCCGATCGTGGCCGAGGACCTCGGCTTCATCACCCGGGACGTGCACGACCTGCGCGACGCCCTGCGCTTCCCGGGCATGAAGATCCTGCAGTTCGGCTTCGGCACCGACGGTACCGACGAATACCTGCCGCACAACTGGGGCCGGCCGTTCGTGGCCTACACCGGCACCCACGACAACCACACCGCGCGCGGCTGGTGGGAGAGCGCCAGCGCGCACGAGCGCGCCTATGCCGGCAGCTATCTGCCCGCCGGCGACGGCGACATCCACTGGGCGATGATCCGCGCCTGCTGCAATTCGGTCGCCAACCTCGCCGTCTGCCAGCTGCAGGACGTGCTGGGCCTCGGCGGCGCGCACCGCATGAACGTGCCGGGCACCGTCGGCGACCACAACTGGAGCTGGCGTTTCGGCTGGGACATGATCGACGGCGAGGCGACCCGCGTGCTGGCGCTGATCACCGCCGCCAGCGGCCGCAGCGATTTCGGGCTGGCGCGGCTGCCCTGACCGGCGCGGCAGCGGCCGTCGTCGACGCGCGCTACCATCGCCGTCCCCGTCCGCGCGCGAGCCTGCCGCCATGTCCGTACTGATCCTGTTCGTCATCGGCGTTGCCTTCATCCTGCTGGTCGCCCGCGTCTCCAACCGCAGCGGACGCTCCGGCGGTGGCTCCACCTCGACGTCCTCGACGCCGGACACGTGGTACGGCGACAGCGGTACGGGCAGCAGTTCGTCCTTCGGCAACGACACCGCCCTCGACGCTGGCCGCAGCGACAACGACTGCAACGCCGACGACGGCAACGATGCCGGCGGCAGCGACAGCTGCGATGCCGGCGGCGACAGCGGCGGCGGCGATGGTGGCGGCAGCAGCGACTGACGCCTCCATGCACCACGCCGAGCACTACCGCCCGATCCTCGATTTCCTCGCCACCATCGGCATCGCGGTGGCCGAGACCCCGCTGCCGGCGGACGGCTTCCTGCCCGGCATCGTCATCCGCGACGGCCGGCTGCTGGTCGATCCCGACCGGCTGCAGTGGCCCGGCGACCTGCTGCACGAGGCCGGGCACCTGGCGATGCTGCCGCCCGCACTGCGCGCCCGCGCGAACGATGCGCTCGTCGACGAACAGGACGTGCCGCACGCCGGCGAGCCCGAGGCGATGGCCTGGGCGTGGGCGGCCGTGCACGCGATCGGCCTGCCGCCCGAGGTGCTGATGCACGAGGGCGGTTACCACGGACAATCGGCGGCGGTGCTGCAGATGTACGCCGTCGGCATCGTGCCCGGCCTGCGCGGCCTCTGCGACACCGGCATGACCGCCGCCCGCGGCTTCACCACGGAACCCGGCGACGTGCAGTACCCGCGCATGCGGCGCTGGCTGCGGGACTAGGGCGCACGCATGGGAACTGCGGCATGGGTCTGCTTCCATTGCCGAAGCGCCGTCCGTCGCCATACGCACTATGGCGGCGACGTTCCCTGTCCGAACTGCAGCCGACCCTGCGCGTGGATCGGTCACAAGATCCCCGTCCCGCCCAAGCGGAAGCACCGCGACTGGTCGGCGCTGTACGCATGGCTCACGCAGCAACACGCGGACCGGGAGATGCAGGTGCATCTGGACCGCATCCGCGAGAGCACGGCGCTGCGCAACGAGATCGACCGCCTCGAAGCCCGTGCACCGAACGCGCACCGGAGCCAGCGCGTCCGCCGCCTGCGCCGCCGGCTGGAGCATCTCGGCGGTTGAGGGGCGCGCGCCACGATGGCCGGCACGCGCGGCACGCCCTGCAACGCCGATGCAGTGTCGTGGTAGAGCGGCCTGACCAGCCTTCGGCTGTTGAAGACCAGGCCGCTGCTTTCATCGCACCGCGGAGGAGCAGCGGTCTGGTGTTCCACCGCCGCATGGCGGGTCAGGTCGCTCCATCAAAGCGATCGCCGCAAAGGATGCCTTGGACTGCGATTGCCACGTGTCCATCCACGGTGGCGACGATCGAGACGGCTTCGATCGTGCCGCGATGCGATCGTGAAGGCCGCGACGGCGGGCCAAGGGCCCGCCTTACGTTGAAGATGCGGCGAAACGTTTCGCGAACCGCTCGCGCAGCAGGTTCTTCTGCACCTTGCCCATCGTGTTGCGCGGCAGCTCGGGCAGCACCTCCAGCGCCTTCGGCTGCTTGTAGCGGGCGAGCCGTTCGCGCAGCGCGGCATCGATCGCGGCGAGGTCGGGCTCCGCGCCGGGCTGCGGCACCAGCACCGCGAGCACCGCCTCGCCGAAATCCGGATGCGGCACCCCGACGACGGCGGATTCGAGCACACCGGGCATCTCGTCCAGCAGCAGCTCGACTTCCTTCGGATACACGTTGAAGCCGCCGGTGATGATCAGGTCCTTCTGCCGGCCGACGAGCGTGAGGTAGCCGTCGTCGCCGAGCGTGCCGAGGTCGCCGGTGACGAAGAAGCCGTCGTCGCGGAACTCGTCGCGCGTTTTCTCGGGCAGGTTCCAGTAGCCGCGGAACACGTTCGGGCCGCG
The DNA here is from genome assembly GCA_051952955.1 of Lysobacteraceae bacterium. Lineage (GTDB taxonomy): Bacteria > Pseudomonadota > Gammaproteobacteria > Xanthomonadales > Xanthomonadaceae > Lysobacter_I. Next base: position 6,375 of record JBQCJG010000021.1, read on the forward strand.
CACCTCGACCACGCCGGTCTCGCCCGCGGGCAGCGGCGCACCGCCCGCCGGATCGCAGACGCGCACGTCCACGCCCGGCAGCGCGCGCCCGACCGTGCCCGCGCGGCGATCGCCGTCGTACGGGTTCGACGCGATCATGTTGGTCTCGGTCATGCCGTAGCGTTCGAGGATGCGATGCCCGGTGCGCGCCTCGAACGCGAGGTGCGTCTCCGCGAGCAGCGGCGCCGAGCCGGACACGAACAGGCGCATGTGCGCGACGAGGTCGCGGTCGAAGCGTGGGTCGTCGAGCAGCCGCGTGTAGAACGTCGGCACGCCCATCAGCACCGTCGCGCGCGGCAGCAGGCGCAGGATCGCCTCCAGGTCGAACACCGGCAGGAACACCATCGACGCGCCGCTCAGCAGCGACACGTTGCAGGCGACGAACAGGCCGTGGGTGTGGAAGATCGGCAGCGCGTGCAGCAGCACGTCGTCGGCGGTGAACCGCCATTCGCGCGCCAGCGCCCCGGCGTTCGACAGCAGGTTGCCGTGGCTCAGCATCGCGCCCTTCGAGCGCCCGGTGGTGCCGGAGGTGTAGAGCAGCGCGGCGAGGTCGTCGTCGGTGCGATCGGCAACCTCGGTGCGATCCGGCTGCGCGTCGCAGAGCGCGCGGAAGTCGCCGTGTCCGTCCGCGTCGAGCGTCGCGAGCACCGCGCCGTGACGCGCCGCGATCGGCGCCAGCGCGCCGGCCTTCGCCGGATCGGCGAGCAGCACCCGCGGCGTGGCGTCGCCGACGAAGTAATCGACCTCCGACGGCGTGTACGCGGTGTTGAGCGGCAGGAACACCGCGCCGACGATGGCCGTGGCGCCGTACAGCGCCAGCGCTTCCGGCGTCTTCGCGACCTGCGCCGCCACGCGATCGCCGGGACCGACGCCCAGCGCGCGCAGCGCACCGGCGGCGCGATGCGCCATCGCGAGGAAGGCGTCCGCGGACAGCGCATCGTCCTCGGCAGGGAACAGGAACGGGGTGGTCTTGCCCGCGAGGGGCGCGAACAGTCGGTCGTGGAGCGGATTGGGCACGGGAAAGTCCTGGATCAGGCCATGCGAGGGCGAAGCGCGACGCGCGTCATGCTAATCGCTCCAGGATCGGCGCGGCCATGCCGCCGGCATGCGACCAAGGTCGACGATTCCTGCACGCGCGCTTGAAAAACCTGCGCGGGACTGTTCACCATAGCGAACACGGGCGATCGACGCGATGAATCGAATGCATCGCGACGGTCGACAGGAGGCCCGCGACATGTCCCTCGCCGGCGATGGCGGGGGTGAACAGGGAATCCGGTGACGTCTGCGTCGCCGTGCGCGCGGCGTCGATCGCCGACAGGGGTGGCATGGACGCGATACCGAACCGACAGGGCCCGGACCAGGACGACCTCGTCTGTCACTGCGCCGGCGTCGGCCGGGCGCAGATCAAGGCCGCGATCGCGACCGCTCCCGCCTCCACGCTCGAATCGCTGGGCAGCCAGCTCGGGTGCGGCGTGCACTGCGGCTGCTGCCGCCCGCTGCTGCAGGAGATGCTGGGCGGATCGCCGTGGCACGAGGTCGCGAACGCGACCCGCACGGTGCTCACCGACGGGCGCTTCCCGCAGCGGAACATCGTGCAGCTGGACCTGCAGCTGGCCGGCTATCCGCCCTACCCGCGCGCGAAGCCGGCGCAGCATGTCGTGCTGCAGGCCTGGATCGACGACGACTGGGTGACGCGCACCTACACGGTGGTGGACCAGTCCGAGGACGGCAACCGCGTCAGCATCGCGATGCGCCGCCTGGCCTACGGCGAACTGACCACGCGCCTGCTCGACGCCGACGACGGCATCTTCGCCGCGATCCCGATGCGCATCGCGGTCCCCGCCGGCGAGGCCGACCCCGCCGACGGCCGGCCGGTGGTCGCGTTCGTGGCCGGCGTCGGCGTGACCCTGGCGCTGTCGCTGCTGAGCGGGCGACGCCCCGGGCAGAGCCTGCACATCGACTACAGCGCGGCCTACCGCGGCGACATGGTCTACGCCGACCGGATCGAGGCCTCGGCCAGCAGCGACCGCGAGATCAGCTGCCACCTGCGCGCCGACGACGTCGACGGCTTCATCGACGACGAGGACGTGCGCGACACGGTGTCGCTGTTCCCCGGCGCGCGCTTCTACGTCTGCGGCCCGGAGGTCTACACCCGCAACGTGGTCGAAGGCCTGCGCAGGGCCGGCGTGCCCGACGCCGACGTGCGCGTGGAAGCGTTCTTCCTGAAGAGCCGCATCCGCAAGCGCCGCAGCGTGCGCCAGCTGGCCTATGCCGCCGGCCTGGCGCTCGCCTTCCTGCCGCTGCTGCTGTTGACGCCGGCGCTGGCGACGTTCGTGCCCAACGACGTCCACAACCCCGGGCACGACAAGCTCGCATGCACCGACTGCCACCGCGAAGCCCCCGGCTCGATGCGGCAGCAGCTGCAGGCCAAGACCCGGCACCTGCTGGGGCTGCGCGAGGACGGCGCCGAGTTCGGCATGCACGCGGTGGACAACGGCACCTGCATCGGCTGCCACGACAATCCCGACGACCGCCATCCGGCCCACCGCTTCCTGGAACCGCGGTTCGAGGCCGCGCGCCGCGAACTGGCGCCGCAGGCCTGCGTGAGCTGCCATCGCGAGCACACCGGCCTGCGTGTGAGCCGCAACGACGGACGCTTCTGCGCGACCTGCCATACCGACACCAAGGTCAAGGACGATCCCGCCCGGCCGACGCATGCGGCGCTGATCCGCGACCAGCGCTGGGACACCTGCCTGGGCTGCCACGACTTCCACGGCAACCACCGCCACGCGCCACCGCACGACCTGAAGCAGGCGATCTCGCCCGACACGATCGCCGCCTACCTGAAGACCGCGGCGTCGCCCTACGGCGAACGCACGGTCAAGGCCCGGACCCCGGAGACACGGCCATGACGCTGACGAAGATCCCCCGCTCCGTGATCGCGCTCGCCGCCCTGGCGGTGGTCGGCATCTACCTGCTGGCAACCGCGCCGGCCGATCTCGACGAGAGCGTCGGCGCGCGCGACGTGCCGGTGGACACGCTGTTCCGCCTGCTCGACGCCGAGAACGCCTCGATCCGCAAGCTGTACACCGGCGAGATCGTGACGCCCGGGCAGAAGATCGGGCTGAAGTTCAGCGAGGACTGGAAGAAGAAGGACGTGCACGCCGGGCCGCTGCCGGCGCTGCTGCTGCGCGAGACCGCGAACCGGCTGCAGCAGCGCGTGCCGGAGCTGGGCCTGTTCCTCGGGTCGAGCGATCCGATCGAGACCACCAACAAGTTCACCGGCGCGCAGCAGACGTACTTCGAACGGATCGAGCGGGACCGCCAACCGAAGTTCTTCCTCGACCGCAGCACCGGCCGGCAGACCGCGATGTTCGCCGACATCGCCTCCGCGCCGGCCTGCGTCACCTGCCACAACGGCCATCCGAAGAGCCCGCGCAAGGACTGGAAGCAGGACGACGTGATGGGCGCGACCACGTGGTCGTTCCCGCGCGACAGGCTCTCGACCGACGAGGTGATCGCGATCCTCGCCGCCTATCGCGCCTCGGCGCTCGACGCCTACGACGCGTACGTGCGCAAGACCGCGAGCTTCGATGCCGCGGCGCGGCCGCAGGTCGGCACGCGCTGGCCGGCGGACGGCCTGTTCGTGCCGGACGCGAAGACGTTCCGCGACAAGGTCGAGGAGAGGAACTCCATCGCCACGCTGAACCTGCTGCTGGACATGCGCGGCGGCACGCGGCGCGACGGCACGCAGCGCGACGTCGCGGGCAAGCCGGCGCAGACGGCCGCCGCCACGGCGTCGGGCAAGGCAGGGACCGCGCCATGAGCGCGACCGGCACCGGCCTGCCGCGCAGGCCGATCGTCACCCGCAGCGCGTACCAGAAGGCGCTCGCGGCCGCGTCGTGGATCGCGCTCGTCGGCGTGGCCCTCGCGAGCATCGCGTGGCTGTGGTCGCCGCGCGTGGCGGCGCTCGCCTCGCTGCAGCGCCTGCATGCGTACAAGCAGCTCACCGGCTACACGCTGGTGGGCCTGCTGACCTTCGACCTGTCGCTGGCGCTGATCAAGCGGCGGCTGATCGGCGGGCGCGCGCAGCGCATCCTGCAGCTGTCGCACCGCTTCCTCGGCCTGGCCATGCTGATCCTGCTGGTGCTGCACGCCGGCTTCGCGCACGCGGGCTTCCTGCACGCGACCTTCGCGGTGACGATGCTGGTGGTCGCCGCCGGCGCGCTGCTCAACCTGCTGCCCGCCAGCCGGCTGGGCACCTGGGGGCAGTGGACCACCGCCTTCCACATCTGCGCCGGCTGCCTGCTGGCCGCGCTGGGCGTGATGCACCTGTACTTCGTGTACGCCTACGCCGGCTGAGCGCAGCGCCGCGCGTCCGCGCACGCTGCGGAACGACGCGGCGGAACGAAGCTGCGGGAACCGGCAACCTCGTTCGTCCCGGAGGATGGGCCATGCCCCCGCCCGTGACGCCCCCATCCCAGACAAGGAGTTCCCGATGCATCGCCACTTCGGAAAGATCGGCCTCGCGCTGTTCCTCGCCGCCTGCGCCCTGCTGCCGAGCCGCGCGTCCGCGCAGTCGTGCACCGTCGGCAACAACTACTACGGCGCGTTCCTGCAGTCCGCCGACCTCGACGGCGACGGCAGCATCGAGGCCGTCTGCAACGGCTACAGCGAGATCAACGTCGTCAGCGGCAGCAACGCCACCCGCTACCCGATCACCAACGTGTACTGGACGCTGGCCGGCGTGGCCGACGTCGACGGCCAGCCCGGCGCCGAAGTGGTGCTGCAGCAGGGCACGCAGATCACCCTCATCAGGCACTACGCGCGCAGCACCAGCGTCGTGCCGAACATGGGCAGCAACTGGACCATCGGCGCGTTCGCCGACGTCGACGGCTACGCGGGCAAGGAGATCATCGTCACCGACCCGACCCGCCTGCGCATCGTCTCCGGCGGCTCCGGCGGCATCACCGACAACTGGATCGGCGCGCCCGCGACCATTGCCACCGGCGCCATCGCCGACATGGACGGCAGGGCCGGCGCGGAGATCCCGCTGGAGTCGGGCAGCAACCTGATCGTCTACGGCCGCTACATCGGCCTGCGCAGCACCTGGGTCACCAGCGGCACCAACTGGAAGGTCTGCACCGAGATCGCGAACTGCGCCAGCGACATGGACGGCGTGGCCGGCGCCGAACTGCTGCTGGCGCTGCCGAGCGAAGTGCGCATCTACTCGGCGAAGGCCGGCACGATGAACAGCTACTGGATCGGCGGCCAGTACGCCACGCTCACCGACGGCGTGCGCCAGCTCGACGACCGTGCCGGCAACGACATCGCGCTGGCGCGCGGCGGCGACGGCATGCTGCTGATCCTCCGTCCCGCCGTCGGCACCGTGCAGACCATCAGCGGTGCCGGCAGCTTCGGCAACTACTGGTCGCTGGTCGGCTACGCCAACCTGGACGGTGTCGCCGGCGACGAGATCCGCCTGCGCTCGAGCACCAACAACCGCATCTACCGCGTGTATCCGCGCAGCGGATCGGTGGTCGCCGAGTGACGCGACGACGCGGGCGCGCGCGTCGCGCCCGCGCCCTGTCGTGCGCACGCCCTGTCCTGTGCGCACCGTCACGCGCCGCGGACCGCTCGTCCGCGGGCCCCGACCGCCCGCGCCGCAGGCCGCGGGAGCGCGACGACGGCGCGCCATAGTGGGGTGCGCCGGTCTCGGCGCATCGACATTCCACCGTCCGATATCCAGCTCAAGGAGAGCACCCATGACGCCTTCTTTCCGTACCGCACTGTTCGCGCTCGGCCTCGCGGCCTGCGCCTGGTTGCCCGGCACCGCTTCCGCCCAAGGCGTGCTGATGGGCAGCGCCGACCTCGACGGCGACGGCATCGCCGAGACGGTCTACAACAACGGGTCGTACATCACCGTCAAGAACACCAGCGGCAGCAGCTACAACTACCAGGTCAGCACCGGCTCGTGGGCGCTGCTGTACGGCGACTTCAGCAGCGTCAAGGACCTCGACGGCAGTCCCGGCGCCGAGATCCCGATCAACATCGGCGGCGCGCTGAAGGTGATCAACCACAACACGCGCAGCAGCTACAACTACCAGATCAGCACCGGCTCGTGGGCCGCATCGCCCGGCGGCATCACCGACCTCGATGGCATCGCGGGCAACGAGATCCTGATCGTGGCGTCGGATTCGCTGAAGGTCGTCGACCATCGCGCGCGCAGCACCAGCTCGCAGCCGATGTCCGGCACCTACGCCGTCGCGGTCTACGGCATCCGCGACCTGGACGGCCAGCCCGGCGCCGAGGTCCCGATCGCCAACGGCTCGGCGCTGCGCGTCTACAACTACCGCACCCGCAGCCTCAGCAGCATGCCGGTGAGCAGCGGCAGCTGGGCGATCTGCAACGACCCGGGCATCCCCAACTGCGTCAGCGACATGAACGGCACCCCGGGCGCGGAACTCGTGCTGATCCTGCCCAACTACATCACCGTCTACAGCTACGCCACCGGGTCGTCGAGCAACTACCTCATCAACGCGCAGTACGCGATCCTCAGCGACAGCGTGCGCCAGTTCGACGGCACCACCGGCAACGAGATCGCGATCGCGCGCAACGACGGCAACATCAACATCGTCTATCCGCGCACCGGCACGGTGCAGTTCATCAACGGCAGCAACACCTTCGGCACCTGGTGGTCGCTGCTGAACTACGCCAACCTCGACGGCGTGGCCGGCGACGAGATCCGCGTCCGCAACAACGGCACCGCCCGCAACTACCGCATCTATCCGCGCAGCGGTTCGGTGGTCGCCGAGTGACCCCGGTGCGGGCGCGCGCAACGCGCGCCCGCATTCTCCTGCGCGGGCTGCCGGAACGACCTGCCCCCGCAGGACGCCCCCCGCGCCCGTCTTCGTGCGCGCGGCAGCGTCATCGCCCCTTCGCCGCCCCTGATCCTCTCCTGCCGCGGATTCCGCTGTCCCCTCCGGAAACCCGCGCATCGCTTCATCGAGACATCGACGAATCGTCGACAGCCAGCCGCGTGGCGCGGATTCCATCGCCCCTTCCAGGCCTCGCCCCTTCCAAGCAAGGAATCGCTCACATGACGGCACTCCCCCGGATCTTCGCAGCCTTGTTGCTGCTACTCGCCTTCACCGACGCCTCCGCGGCCAAACGCGCGAACTTCGGCGGCACCCTCCACTTCATCCATGCCTACGGCACCACCGACGGCAACAACCCCGACAACACCTGGTACATCCCCGCCCAGAACCTCAGGACACCGGTCGCCTTCTACCACCTGAACCCGAAACTGGTGCAGTCGCAGATCCATTCCCTGAAGGCCAGCGGCCAGACGGCCTACGGCATCATCCTGCACCACTCGAGCATCGGCGAGTGCGAATACAACGCCTGCAACGACGGCGTCTACGACGGGGTCTGGGGCGAAGTCCTCGACGATTCGCAATCCGCGATGCGTCCGCAGCATCGCCTCAACCTGAAAGCCGTCGTCGGCGCCGCGCTGGACGCCGGGTTCCGGCGGATCTACATCCGGTTCGGCTACAACAACAATCCGGAAAGCTGGACGCAGTGGAACGAAGCCCGTTACCAGCAGGCCTGGAATTTCATCGTCGATGCACGCAACGCCGCGCGCGAGGAAGTGAACAGCCGCGGCCTGTCGAATCTCTACGCATCGCCCAACAACATCCTGATCTTCGATCTCGGCGGCGAATCCGGCGGTCTCAGCGGCGGCCAGCTCGAGCCGTTCATGGTGCGCCTGTGGCAGGACTACACCTACTCGTTCGGCAACGACGACACGGTCGGCTATTCGATCGCATGGGCGCCCGGCCGCTTCAGCCGGCTGAAGAACCTGCTGGCACCCACCGGCGTCCTGCCGAAGATGTGGGGCGTCGACATCTACGACAACATGACCACGGGCTTCAGACAGATGTACAGCTAAATGGGTCCGCTGCGGAACCAGCCGATCCATCTCATCGAGACCTACTTCAACCGCGCACAGACCGCACAGGAAGCGCAGGCCGCGCTGAACCAGAACGAGTTCCTGAACGTGGCGTACTTCGGGCAGTGGCCGACCGCGCCGGGGGCGGGGCACTTCTCGCGTCCGATCATCGATTCGCTGACCACGACCACCACGTTCTCGAACTACGTCTCGACCATGCTCGGCGTCCGCAGGATGCACATCACGTCCAGCAACGCCGACGTCCTCGGGGTGACGGACATCGACTGCACGACCAAGGCCAGCTTCCCGTGCAGCGTCGGCCTGCGCTGGGCCAGGCCGCCGACCGGCAGGACATACGGCATCTACGTCCGCATTTCGGGCAGCACCTCGCTGGTGCATTGCGAAACCGCGGCGGGCAGTTCGACCATTCCGTGGATCTCGTCGTATCCGGAGTACAAGTTCGACCTCTACGAAATCAACGCGGCGTCGTGCAACCACCCCGTGCCCAACCCCGGCGCGATCCTGCGGGCCACCGCGGAGGCGACGCCGTTCTGATGCACCGGTCACGGACGGCGCCGGGCATCGCGCCCCGGTGCCGTCCGCGGCGGGTTCCATGCCAAGATGGCGCATGGACCGCACCTTCGACCTCATCGTCTTCGGCGCCACCGGCTTCACCGGCCGGCTGGTCGCCGAATATCTCCACCGCACCTACGGCGACGCCGGCGACCTGCGCTGGGCGATGGCCGGACGCAGCGCCGCGAAGCTGGCGGAAGTGCGCGACGCGCTCGGCATCGATCCCGCGCTGCCGCTGCTGGTCGCCGATGCGGCCGACGCCGACGCGCTGACCGCACTGGTGCGGCAGGCGAAGGTCGTGCTGACCACCGTCGGCCCCTACCAGCGCTTCGGCGAACCGCTGATCCGCGCCTGCGCGGCCGCCGGCACCGACTACGTCGACCTCTGCGGCGAGCCGGGCTGGATGGCGAAGATGATCCCCGAGCTGCAGCCGATCGCGCAGGCCAGCGGCGCGCGCATCGTGTTCTCCTGCGGCTTCGACTCGATCCCGTTCGACCTCGGCGTGCTGCACGCGCAGCACGAGGCGCAGGCGCGTTTCGGCGTACCGCTCAAGCGCGTGCACGGCCGGGTGAAGACGATGAAGGGCACGTTCTCCGGCGGCACCGTCGCCAGCATGCTCGCGACCTACGCGGCGACGAAGGCCGATCCGTCGCTGCGGCGCACGCTGGTCGATCCGTTCGCGCTGGTGCCTGGCTTCAAGGGTCCGCGCCAGCCGAACGATTTCGTCGCCGAACGCGATGCGCTGGCCGGCGGCTGGACCGCGCCGTTCGTGATGGCGACGATCAACACCAAGAACGTGCACCGCAGCCACGCGCTGCTGGGCCATCCGTGGGGCACTGACTTCGTCTACAGCGAGCGCATGCTGGCCGGCGACGGCCCCGCGGGCGAACGACGCGCGAAGAAGATGCTGCGCCAGGCGAAGACCCAGAACCTGCTGCTCGCGTTCGCGCCGACCCGCGCCCTGCTCGCGCGCTTCGCCCTGCCCAAGCCCGGCGAAGGCCCGAACGCCGAACAGCGCGAGAAGGGCCGCTACGAGCTGCTGTTCTTCGGCGAGACCGCCGACGGCCGCACGCTGACCGGCCGCGTCACCGGCGATCGCGATCCCGGCTACGGCTCGACCTCGAAGATGATCGGCGAAGCGGCGATCGCGCTCGCCCGCGACATCGACCACGCCCGCACGCCCGGCGGCGTGTGGACACCGGCCGCGGCGATGGGCATGCCGCTGGTCGAACGCCTGCGCGCGAAGGCCGGGCTGACGTTCTCGACGGTCGACCCCGACGCGGCCGCGTAGGCCGGGGCGACGCCGCGCCGGGATCGCTGCGGGATCGCGCCGGCATCGCGTCGGATCGGCGTGGCTGTCGCGGGGTGCGGATGACGTCTCTCCTGATCGGGGGGACCGCCGACCTCGAATCCAGGAGCACATCATGGCCATGCCGTCCCGATCACTCGTCCTCGCGACTTTCGCCTGCAGCCTCGCCGCGGCCTCCGCCGCGCGTGCGGACCCGGAGATCATGCAGAGCGGCGGCCCTTACGCGCCTCCCCGGAATTGCCTCTACTACGAGCACCAGAATTTCGGCGGCGGAAGCCGGGGCATCCACCTGGGCACCGCGCGCCGCTATGTCGGCGACGACTGGAACGACCGCATCTCGTCGGTCAGCTGTGCGCCCGGATGCCGCCTGAAGGTCTGGGAGCACCGCGACTTCGCGGGCGCGTCGAGATCCTTCGCCGTCGGTGGCGCCACGTCCTACGTCGGCGACGACTGGAACGATCGCATCTCGTCGGTGCAGGTGTATTGCGATGTTCCCTACGGCCTCCAGCGAGACCGCCGGGCACCGCCGACAAGCGTGTCCTGAGCTTCGCCGGCCGCGTCGCCGTCACGTCGCGCACGACACGCGCGACAGTCCGTCGCGGCATGAGCGTATCACCGCGCGTCATGCACGCGTGCGCGAAACCCGTGCAATCAGGCGCTTCGCGCACGCGGATGGAATCGTCGGAATCGCGGGAATTCCGACGAAAACCGTTTTTTCACACATCGCCCGCGCGCCCGTGCGCAGACTGCGTCCATCCCCCACGGAGGACGCCCGGATGCGAATCACCATCGTCGGCGCCGGCTTCAGCGGCGCCACGCTCGCCACCGCGCTCGCGACGTCGCGCGACACCGACGTCGACGTCTGCCTGGTCGGCGTCGCGGGCAACTTCGGCTGCGGCGTCGCTTACGGCGATGCGCGCGGCGAACACCTGCTCAACACCCGCGCGGGCCAGCTCGGCGCCGACGCGGCGAAGCCGGCCGCGTTCGCGCAGTGGCTCAACCTGTCGCCGCGCGCGCGCGACGAATTCCTGCCGCGCATCGCCTACGGCGAATACCTGCTGGACCGTCTGCACGAGGCGGAGGAACTGTCCACCAACCTCACGACGCTGGAACACGAGGTGGTGGAGATCGATCGCCTGCCCGGCGGCGGTTTCCGCGTGCATCTCGACGACGGCGCCAGCTTCGCGAGCGACGTCGTGGTGCTCGCGGTCGGCGCGCTGCCGCCGCAGCGGCTCGCCGGCGTCGGGCCGCGCCTGGCGCGCAGCCCGCGCTACATCGCCTCGCCGTGGCAGGAGGGCGAACTGCAGCGGATCGATCCCGACGCGCGCCTGCTGATCGCGGGCACCAGCCTGACCATGGTCGACGTGCTGGCGACGCTGCATCGGCGCCGGCACCGCGGCGAGATCGTCGCGCTCTCGCGCCACGGCCTGCTGCCGCAGCGCCACACCGCGGAGGCGGCGGACCCGATCGAACTGCCGCCCAGCGTGCGCCAGGCGCTGCGCGCGCAGGACCTGCATGCGCTGGTGTCGGCGCTGCGCTCGGTCGCGCAGATCGTCGACGACTGGCGTCCGCTGGTGGATGCGCTGCGCCCGCACACGCAGGCGTTCTGGCGCGGCCTGACGCCGGTGCAGCGCGCCCGCTTCCTGCGCCACGTGCGCGCGTACTGGGACATGCATCGCCACCGCATGGCACCGCGCGTCGCCGCGGAGATCGACGCGATGCGCGAGAGCGGCCAGCTGCGCATCGTCGCCGGCCGCCTGCTGCGCGCCGGCGTCGCCGGCGATCGCGTGTCGGCCGTCTACCGGCTGCGCGGCAGCGACACCGCCGATGCGGGGATGTTCGACGGCCTGATCCGCGCCACCGGCCTCGACACCGACATCGCCCGCACCACGCACCCGCTGATCCAGCATCTCGTCGCGACCGGCACGATCGCGCCCGATCCGCTGGGTCTGGGCCTGCGCGTCGGCGCCGCGAGCGAGGTGATCGACGCCCGCGACCGGCCGGTCGCGGGCCTGTACTGCATCGGCGCGCTCGCCCGCGGCGAGAGCTGGGAGATGACCGCGATCGCCGAGCTGCGCGCCGCGGTGCATGCGCTGGCGAAGCGGCTGCGCGCGCCCGCGGCCGTGCGCCCCATCGCGGCCACGACTCCGCCGCCTGCGCGCGCGGCACGCGCCGATTGAGGAGGCGATCGAGCGGGCGATGGCGGCGGCGCTGCGCGCGCCGCCGGCGGATCGTCACTCGCGGCGATAAACCTGCGCGCCCTGCGCCAGGAATTCCTGCGACTTCTCGGCCATGCCGGCCTCGATCGCCTGCGTCTCGTCCACGCCGTGCTCGGCGGCGTAGTCGCGCACGTCCTGGGTGATCTTCATCGAGCAGAAGTGCGGGCCGCACATCGAGCAGAAATGCGCGACCTTGTGCGCGTCCTTCGGCAGCGTCTCGTCGTGGAACTCCTTGGCCTTCTCCGGATCGAGGCCGAGGTGGAACTGGTCTTCCCAGCGGAACTCGAAGCGCGCCTTGCTCAGCGCGTTGTCGCGCACCTGCGCGCCGGGATGGCCCTTGGCGAGGTCGGCCGCATGCGCGGCGATCTTGTACGCCATGATGCCGTCGCGCACGTCCTGGCGGTTCGGCAGGCCGAGGTGTTCCTTCGGCGTGACGTAGCAGAGCATCGCGGTGCCGTACCAGCCGATCATCGCCGCGCCGATCGCGCTGGTGATGTGGTCGTAGCCCGGCGCGATGTCGGTGGTCAGCGGGCCGAGCGTGTAGAACGGCGCCTCGCCGCACTCGCGGAGCTGCTTGTCCATGTTCTCCTTGATCAGCTGCATCGGCACGTGGCCGGGGCCTTCGATCATGGTCTGCACGTCGTGCTTCCACGCGATCTTCGTCAGCTCGCCGAGGGTTTCCAACTCGCCGAACTGCGCCGCGTCGTTGGCGTCGGCCAGGCAGCCCGGGCGCAGGCCATCGCCGAGCGAGAAGGCCACGTCGTAGGCCTTCATGATCTCGCAGATGTCCTCGAAGTGCGTGTAGAGGAAATTCTCCTTGTGGTGCGCCAGGCACCACTTCGCCATGATCGAACCGCCGCGGGAGACAATCCCGGTGGTGCGCTTCGCGGTCAGCGGCACGTAGCGCAGCAGCACGCCGGCGTGGATGGTGAAGTAGTCGACTCCCTGCTCCGCCTGTTCGATCAGGGTGTCGCGGAAGATCTCCCAGGTCAGCGCCTCGGCGCGGCCGTCGACCTTCTCCAGCGCCTGGTAGATCGGGACGGTGCCGATCGGCACCGGCGCGTTGCGCACGATCCACTCGCGGGTCTCGTGGATGTGCTTGCCGGTGCTGAGGTCCATCACCGTGTCGCCGCCCCAGCGGATCGCCCACACCAGCTTCTCGACTTCCTCGGCGATGCCCGAGGACACCGCGCTGTTGCCGATGTTGGCGTTGATCTTGGTGAGGAAGTTGCGGCCGATGATCATCGGCTCGCTTTCCGGGTGGTTGATGTTGCACGGCAGGATCGCGCGGCCGCGGGCGATCTCGTCGCGCACGAACTCGGGCGTGATGAGCGTCTGGATGTTCGCGCCGAAATGCTCGCCCGGATGCTGCTTCAGCAGGTGCGCCTCGCGCACCGCCTCCAGCCGCTGGTTCTCGCGGATCGCGACGAACTCCATCTCCGGGGTGACGATGCCGCGCTTCGCATAGTGCATCTGGGTGACGTTGGCGCCGGCCTTCGCCCGTCGCGGCCGCGCGCGATTGGGGAAGCGCACGGCGTCGAGCTTCGGATCGTGCTCGCGGGCGCGGCCGAATTCCGAGCTGAGGCCGGGCAGCGTTTCGCTGTCGCCGCGCGCCTCGATCCACGCCGCGCGCAGCGGCGCGAGGCCGGCGGCCAGGTCGATGCGCGCCTCGGGATCGGTGTACGGGCCGGAGGTGTCGTACACGGTGACCGGCGGGTTGTCCTCGCCGCCGAACAGCGTCGGCGTGCGCGCCAGCGCGATCTCGCGCATCGGCACGCGCACGCCCGGCTGCGCGCCGTCGACGAAGATCTTGCGCGAACCCGGGATCGGCCGGGTGACGGATTCGGAGAGCTGTTCGGTCTGCTGCAACAGCGGGGAAGGCACGGCATTCATCGGCACGCTCACTCTGCATTCGTCCTGCGAGACGGAAGGCCCGCACGGCATGCGGACCCATCGGACGAAGCGGCGGCGCGTCGGACGCACGGACGGTGCGGGCCTTGCGAAGCTTCCCTACGCCGGTGTCAACCGGATCAGGTTCAAAGGGACTGTCTCAACCGCGACGGACTGCGGTACCCCCACTTCGGCGAGTATTTGACCACGCCGGGGTCCGCCCGGCCAACGCGGCGGCCGGGCGCGGGCCGGATCGGTCCGAGCGACCACGCCGCGCGGTCCGGCGGGCGGAAGCGCCGACGATCGGCGCGGGATAAAGCTGAACAGGCTCGCCGGGCGCTCGGTTCGTGATGCCGGTACCCGAACCGGCGCCGGCGCGTTGACTTCCGCCCGGTGGCGGGACCATGGTGGCCGCGCGGCATCGCCGCCCCTGGCCTCCGGCATGGAGGTCGATGCAACACGGACGGACGCCGCATCCGCTGGCGCCGGAGTTCCGGCGCCATTCGAAGCATCACGACGAAAAGAGCGAACGCTCAAGGAGAACGATCATGCTCCAGAATGACGACGTCGTATCGGGCTGGCTCTCGGGCCAGGACAGCATCGAAGGCCACGACAACCCCGCGGGCCCCCTGTTCATCGAGGGCAGCGTGGCCACCGAAGCCGCGATGACGCAGGTCGATGCCGCGACCTACATCTTCACGACGCTCGGCGGCACCACCGCCTCGTGCCGTCCGACGAGCTGCGCCTGCTGTTGATGTCCCCGGCGCGCGTCCTCCGCGGACGCGCGCCACTGCACTGCGTTCCCTTCCCTTCGGCCGACCGGGACGTCGCCCATGGACGGACAACGGGAGCCCCGCTCCTTCCACGCCATCATCGACCACTTCGCCGCGGCGGAACGCCGCGCGCTGTCCGCCGACCTGGACGCGGTCCGCGGCCTCGGCGACGGCGATCGCGCCACCCTGCGCGCCGCGGGCGAACGCGCGCTGCACCTGAACGCGGCGCTCAAGCTCAACCGCGTGCTGCTGCTGGAACTGCACGCGGCCGAACGCGCCGGCCAGCTCGGCGACGGCAGCGACGGCGACCGCTTCGACCGCTTCGTCGCCGACAGCCTGCAGCCCGCGTTCGGCGCACACCTGGACCGCCGCTATCCACCGTTCCGGCCGCGGCTCGCGCGCGCGCTGCGGCAGCAGCGGCTGGCGCTGGCCGCGATGGCGGCGCGGATCGCCGACGAACGCGACGCGCTGCGGCCGCTGCTGGGCGGCGACGCCGGCGCGCTGCGCTCGGTCGACCTCGGCCTGGGCGACCTGCACGCCGGCGGGCATTCGGTGGCGCGGCTGCGCTTCGAGGGCGGCAGCGTGATGTACAAGCCGCGGTCGCTGCGCATCGACCATGCGCTGGATGCGTTCCTCGCCGACGTGTTCGCCGGCGTGCCGGACCGCATCCGCGTGCCGCGCTGCCTCGACCGCGGCGACCACGGCTGGAGCGCATTCGAGATCCATCGCCACTGCGACGGTCCCGCCGAACTGGCGAGGTTCTATCGCGGCCTCGGCCACTGGCTCGGACTGCTGCGCCTGATCGGCGGCACCGACATCCACCACGAGAACCTCATCGCGGTCGGCCCGGTGCCGGTGGTGATCGACGTCGAGAGCCTGTTCGCGCCGGTCGCGCGGCAGGCGCCCGTCGGCTACGGCGAGGCGCACGACCTGGCGCTCACCCTGATCCGCGGCTCGGTGCTGCGCACCGGGATCGTGCCGTTCCGCGCGCCGGCCCTGGGCTTCGACGGCGTCGACGTCTCCGCCGCCGGGGCGCTGGCGGGCGAGCAGCCGCCGGCGCACGTGCCGGTCATCGAACACGCAGGCACGCCCGCGGCGCGGCTGAAGATCGTCGACGAGCCGCGGCCCGCGGCGCAGAACCACCCCACGCCCGATCCCGACCTGCCCGCGTACTGGGACTGCATCAGCGGCGGCTTCCTCGATGCCTGCGAACGCCTGCGCCGGCTGGACGCGGACGGCGGGCTGGCACCGCGGCTGCGCGCGTTCGCGGGCTGCAGCGTGCGCCAGATCCGCCGCCCGACCCAGGTCTACGCCGAGATCGGCCGCATGCTGTGGCATCCGGCCGCGCTGCACGACGAGGCGGCCGCGATCGAGCGCGCCCGCGACCTGTTCGTGCGCAACGCCGCGGTCTCGCCGCTCGCACCCTCGACGCCGGAGGAAATCGCCGGCGAGATCGACGACCTGCGCCATGGCGACATCCCGGTGTTCGCCGCGCCCGCGAGCGCGGAACGCATCGCCGCGGCGCTGGCCGACTGGCGCGCGATGCGCGTGGACCTGGAGGAACTGACGATCCGCAGCGCGCTGGTCGCGACCGAACTCAACCGCCGGCCGCCCGGCGTGCTGGAGGAAGCGGACCGCTTCCCGTCGTTCTTCGCGCGTTATCCGCACGCGGACGCACTGGACGCGCGTCGACGCCGGCTGGCCGCCGACGCGGTGTCGCGCCTGCTGCGGCTGGCGGTACGCGGCACCGACGGGACGGTGACCTGGATCACTCCGGAGACCAGCCACACCGGCTGGCTGGTGCAGCCGGTGCTGTGCGATCTCTACTTCGGGCTGGGCGGCGTGGTCGTGGCGCTGGCCGCCTACGCGGACGAGGCTGCGCGCGGCCGCGTCGACCCGATCGACGGGCTCGCGGACACGCTGGAAGGCGCGCTGCGCACGCTCGCGCCGCTGTATCGCCACGAGGTGCCGAAGGCGATCGGCGGCTTCACCGGGCACGGCGGCCAGCTCTGGACCTGGCTGACCCTGCACGACCTGCTGCGGCGCGACGAATTCCTCGCCTGCGCGATCGAACGCGCCGAAGACCTGGAACGGATCGGCTTCGCGCACGACCAGCGCTTCGACATCATCGACGGCGCGGCCGGGGTGATCGTGCCGCTGCTGCACCTCGCCGACGCCACCGGCGACGCGCGCTGGCAGGCGCTGGCCCTGCGCGCCGCCGAGCACCTGGAGGCGACCGCGATCGTCGATGCGCAGGGCGCGCGCTGGGCGTCGACGGTGTACCGGGAACCGATCGGCGGCTTCGCCCACGGCGTCGCCGGCACCGGCTGGGCGCTGGCGCGGCTGGCGCTGTCGACCGCGGGCGATGACGCCGCGCGGGCGCGCTGGCGGACGCTGGCCGAAGGCGCGTTCGACTACCAGGACACGCTGTACGACGCGACGCTGGCGAACTGGCTCGACCAGCGCCAGTGGAAGCGCGGCGAGACCTTCCACAGCTGGTGCAACGGCAGCGTCGGCATCGGGCTGGGCGCCGAAGACCTGTTCCGGCGCACCGGCGACGCGCGCCAGCGCGACATGCTGCGTCGCGCGGTCGCGGCGTCGCGCGGCAGCTGGGGCGCCAGCCACACGCTGTGCCACGGCGACTTCTCGCTGTGGGACCTGCTGGTGCGCGCCGACGCGATCGATCCCGCGGCCTGCGCCTCCGACCGCGCCGAGTGCACCGGGCAGGTGCTGTCGGCGATCGAGGAACACGGCGGCATCGTCAGCGGCCGCACCCGCGCCGCGTTCACGCCGGGCCTGATGACCGGCATCGCCGGCGCCGTCCACGGCCTCGTCCGCATGCATCCCGACTGCCGGCTCGGCTCGCCGCTGCTGTTCGAACGATCCATCGCGCCTTGAGTGCCGCGCCTGCTGGGTACCGCCGCGGCCTCGCGCCGCAGCGGTGCCGCACCGCGTCAGCGCAGCGCGGCGTTGATCTTCTCCAGCGCCGCGGCGCCGGGGCTGAGGTCCGCGGCGTCCAGCGTGTTCAGCGGCCGGGCGACGGTGCCGAGATGGCCGTGCAGGTCCGGCGCTTCGGGATCGACGTACAGCAGGCCGGTGACGACTTCGCCGCGCGCGTGGCGCTGCTGGATCAGGGTCATCGCCGCGATGCGGTCGCGCGGGTCGTAGCCCGCGTCCAGCTTGTGCAGGCGCAGCACCGAGCCGTCGTGCTGTTCGATCGACAGCGTCTCGCCGTCGGCGTAGTCGACCGCGATCTCGCTGCGCTGCGGCATCACGTCGAGGTAGTTCACCGCGTCGTTGTGCTCGCGCACGTAGTCGTAGCTCTTGGTGCTGCCGGCATGGTTGTTGAACGCGATGCACGGGCTGATGACGTCGATGAACGCCGCGCCGCGGTGCGAGAGCGCGCCCTTGATCAGCGGCACCAGCTGCTTCTTGTCGCCGGAGAAACCACGGCCGACGTAGGTGGCGCCGAGCTGCAGCGCCATCGTCACCAGGTCGAGCGGGCTGTCGGTGTTGGCGACGCCCTTCTTCGACACCGAACCCTGGTCGGCGGTCGCCGAGAACTGGCCCTTGGTCAGGCCGTAGACGCCGTTGTTCTCGACGATGTAGGCCATGTTCACGCCGCGGCGGAGGGCGTGCACGAACTGGCCGATGCCGATCGACGCCGAATCGCCGTCGCCGGAGACGCCGAGGTAGATCAGGTCGCGGTTCGCGAGGTTGGCGCCGGTGAGCACCGACGGCATCCGGCCGTGCACCGTGTTGAAGCCGTGCGACTGGCCGAGGAAGTAGTCCGGCGTCTTGCTGCTGCAGCCGATGCCCGACAGCTTGGCGACGCGGTGCGGTTCGATGTCGAGTTCCCAGCAGGCCTGGATGATCGCCGCCGAGATCGAATCGTGGCCGCAGCCTGCGCAGAGCGTGCTGATCTTGCCTTCGTAGTCGCGGCGGGTGAAGCCGATCGCGTTGCAGGCGAGGGTCGGATGGTGCAGCTTCGGCTTGGCGAGGTAGGTCATGTCAGGCCACCTTGTCCCGTTGGGCATCGCCGCGACCGAGGTGCGCGGCGATGGCGTCGGCGATGAAGCGCGCGGTGATCGGCGTGCCGTCGTAGTGCAGGACCGCGACCAGCCGCGCCGGATCGATGCCGAACGCGTCGATCAGCAGCATGCGCAGCTGGCCGTCGCGGTTCTGCTCGACCACGAACACCGTTTCGTGCGCGGCGATGAAGTCGCGCACGCTGTCGGGGAACGGGTAGGCGCGCACGCGCACGGTGTCGATCGCGATATCGTCGCGGCGCAGGCGATCGACCGCCTCGCCCATCGCCGGGCTGGTCGAGCCGAAGAACAGCGCGCCGTGGCGCGCCGGCACGTCGCCCCGGTCGAACACGGGCTGCGGCACCAGATTGCGCGCGGTGTCGAACTTCAGCAGCAGCCGCTGCATGTTGTAGACGTAGTCCGGGCCGCGCTCGGAATACTGCGCCTGCGGATTGCGCGAGGTGCCGCGGGTGAAGTACGCACCCTTGTCCGGGTGCGTGCCGGGATAGGTGCGGTACGGGATGCCGTCGCCGTCGATGTCCTTGTAGCGGGCGAACTCCCGGCCCGCCTCCAGGTCCTCGGCATCCAGCACCTTGCCGCGGTCGTAGGCGCGACTGTCGTCCCAGACGAACGGCGCGCACAGGCGCTGGTTCATGCCGATGTCGAGGTCGGTCATCACGAACACCGGCGTCTGCAGCCGGTCGGCGAGGTCCAGCGCATCCGCGGCGAAGGCGAAGCACTCGTGCGGATCCTCGGGGAACAGCAGCACGTGCCTGGTGTCGCCGTGCGAGGCGTGCGCCGCGGCGAGGATGTCCGACTGCTGCGTGCGCGTGGGCATGCCGGTGGACGGCCCGCCGCGCTGCACGTCGATGATGGTCACCGGGATCTCGGCGAAGTACGCCAGGCCGATGAACTCGTTCATCAGCGAGATGCCGGGGCCCGAGGTCGCGGTGAAGGCGCGCGCGCCGTTCCAGCCGGCACCGACGACCATGCCGATCGAGGCGATCTCGTCCTGGGCCTGCAGGATGGCGTACCGCTTCGCGCCGTCGGCGTCGTGGCGGAATTTCTGGCAGTACTTCTGGAACGCCTCGGCCAGCGACGACGACGGCGTGATCGGATACCACGCGCACACCGTCGCGCCGCCGTAGACGCAGCCCAGCGCGGCGGCGGCGTTGCCTTCGGCGAAGATGCGGTCGCCGACCTTGTCGGCGCGCTGCACGCGCAGGCCGATCGGGCAGGACAGGTGCTGCAGCGCCCAGTCGCGGCCGAGGTGCAGCGCCTCGACGTTCGGTTTCAGCAGTTTTTCCTTGCCCTTGTACTGCTCGCCGATCAGGCGTTCGATCTCGGCCGGATCGATGTCCAGCAGCGCGCTGAGCGCGCCGACGTACATGATGTTCTTGAACAGCTGGCGCTGGCGCGGATCGCTGTAGGTCGCGTTGCAGAGCTCGGTCAGCGGAATGCCGATCACCTGCAGGTCGTCGCGGAACTTCGAGCGCGGCATCGGCTTGCTGTTGTCGTAGACGAGGTAGCCGCCGGGTTCGATCTCGGCGATGTCGGCGTCCCAGGTCTGCGGGTTCATCGCGACCATCAGGTCGACGCCGCCGCGCCGGCCCAGCCAGCCGGCTTCGCAGACGCGCACCTCGTACCAGGTCGGCAGGCCCTGGATGTTCGACGGGAAGATGTTGCGCGGGCTGACCGGCACGCCCATGCGCAGGATGGACTTGGCGAACAGTTCGTTGGCGGAGGCCGAACCGGAGCCGTTGACGTTGGCGAACTTGACGACGAAATCGTTGATCGACTGCAGTGCTGCGTGGCCGGCCGTCATGCCGCCTCCTGCTTCGCGACGTCGCGGCAACGCGGGCCTGCGTGGGTTTCCGCCAGCAGGAACTTCTGCATGTCCCAGGCGCCGGTGGGACAGCGCTCGGCGCACAGGCCACAGTGCAGGCAGACGTCCTCGTCCTTCACCATCACCCGGTGCGTCTTCAGCGGACCGGCGACGTACAGCGGCTGTTCGAGGTTCAATGCGGGTGCGGTCAGGCGCTTGCGCAGGTCCGCCTCGTCGCCGTCGGCCGTGAAGGTGATGCAGTCGGTCGGGCAGATGTCGACGCAGGCATCGCACTCGATGCACTTGTCCTTGGTGAACACGGTCTGCACGTCGCAGTTGAGGCAGCGCTGGGTTTCCTTCAGCGCGGTCGCGACATCGAAACCCAGTTCGACCTCGACCCGGATGCTGTCGAGCTTCCTTGCGGCTTCCGACCACGGCACCTTGTAGCGCTCGTCGGGCGACACCGCGTTGTCGTAGCTCCACTCGTGGATGCCCATCTTCTGCGAGACCAGGCTCACGTCGGGCGCGGGCCGCAGCTTCGGGTCCTCGCCGTGCAGCAGGCGGTCGATGCTGATCGCCGCGGCGTGGCCGTGCGCGACCGCGCAGATGATGTTCTTCGGCCCGAACGCCGCGTCGCCGCCGAACAGCACGTGCGGCAGCGTCGACTGGTGCGTGACCGTGTCGACCACGGGCATCCCCCACGGGTCGAAGTCGATGCCGAGGTCGCGCTCGATCCACGGGAAGGCGTTCTCCTGGCCCACCGCGATCAGCACTTCGTCGCAGGGGTGGAACTCGTCGGGCTCGCCGGTCGGCACCAGCCTGCGGCGGCCGTTGGCGTCGTACTCGGCGCGGACCTTCTCGAAGGTCATGCCGGTGAGCCGGCCGCTGGCGTGCACGAAGCTCTTCGGCACGCGGCAGTCGAGGATCGGGATGCCTTCGTGCATCGCGTCCTCCTTCTCCCACGGACTGGCCTTCATCTCGTCGAAACCGGAGCGGACGATGACCTTCACTTCCTCGCCGCCGAGCCGGCGTGCGGAGCGGCAGCAGTCCATCGCGGTGTTGCCGCCGCCGAGCACGATCACGCGCTTGCCGACTTTCGCGACGTGGCCGAAGTAGACGTTCGCCAGCCAGTCGAGGCCGATGTGGATCTGCGCCGCGGCCTCCTGCCGGCCGGGCAGGTCGAGGTCGCGCCCGCGCGGCGCGCCGCTGCCGACGAACACCGCGTCGAAGCCCTGCGCCAGCAGGTCGCGCATCGAGGTGATGCGATGGTTGCCGATGAACTCGACGCCGAGGTCCAGCACGTAGCCGGTTTCCTCGTCGATCACTTCCTCCGGCAGGCGGAAGCGCGGCACCTGGGTGCGCATGAAGCCGCCGGCCCCGGGATCGGCCTCGAACACGGTCACGCGGTAGCCCAGCGGCGCCAGGTCGCGGGCCACGGTCAGCGCGGACGGCCCGGCGCCGACGCAGGCGATGCGCTTGCCGTTGAGACGCTCCGCCGGCTTCGGCATCCGCGCGGACACGTCGCCCTTGAGGTCGGCGGCGACGCGCTTGAGCCGGCAGATCGCCACGGGCTCCGGACGGCTTTCGCCCGGCCCGGTGCCGTTGTTCTCCTCGACCCGCCCGCGCCGGCAGGCCGGTTCGCAGGGGCGGTCGCAGGTGCGGCCGAGGATGCCGGGGAAGACGTTGCTGCGCCAGTTCACCATGTAGGCGTCGGCCGGGCGGCCGGCCGCGATCAGGCGGATGTATTCGGGCACCGGCGTATGCGCGGGGCAGGCCCATTGGCAATCGACGACCCGATGGAAGGTGTCCGGGTCCTGCGGATCGGTCGGCTTCACTGCGACCTCGTGCTGACTTGCGACCGAGGGCGTCGGTCTGCGCACTGCACCGCGAGTCTAGCCCTCGTCTCGGGCCGTCGTCACGGGGGATCAATGGCGCTCGGTGGCGATGCCGTTTCGCGCAAGGGTCCGACTGCATACGGTTTCACCTGCACGCCGCCGGCGCCCCGCGCGCCCGCATTCGACCATCGTCGAGTGCGCCTCGGGAAACGCTAGCGTGTTGATTCGCATGGGAATGGATCCCGCCCCGGCAGCGAGCGGAGCGCATATTACGATTCGTTACAAGGCCAAGGGTTGACATTCCGCGAAAGGGCATGGTTCTCTGCGGACATGACGCAGCGCAACATCCACCAGCCACCCCGCACCCTCGCCATCGCGGCGATGCGCGACCGCGCGGACGCGGTGCGCGTCAGGTTCTTCCTCGCAGGCGCCGCGCTCGTCGGCCTCGTTCTCGTCGTCGTTCTTATTAGCACGCCACCAGGTGCGGGATAGGGTTGCGCGACACACGACCCCCGGTTTCAAACGAAACCCCCGCTCCCGAAAAGGAGCGGGGGTTTCGCTTTATCGGGCCCCGCATTTTCCACATCGTTCCGAAGGATCCAGAGCCAGATGCACAGCGACGCGATCAAATCCGGCCCCGCCCGCGCCCCTGCCCGCGCCATGCTGCGTGCGACCGGGCTCGACGATGCGGCCATCGCCAGACCCTTCGTCGGCGTGATCCACACGTGGTCCGACGTGTCCCCGTGCAACCTGACCCTGCGCGACCTGGCGCAGGACGTGCGCCGCGGCGTGCAGGCGGCAGGCGGCACGCCGATCGAGTTCAACACCATCGCCGTGACCGACGGCATCGCGATGGGCAGCGACGGCATGCGCGCTTCGCTGGCGTCGCGCGAGACCATCGCCGATTCGATCGAACTGGCGGTGTCCGGCCACTGCCTGGACGCGATGGTGTTGCTGGTAGGCTGCGACAAGACCATCCCGGCCGCGGCGATGGCGGCGGCGCGGCTGGACGTGCCGACGGTGATCCTCTACGGCGGCACGATCCTGCCGGGCAAATGCAGGTCGAAGCACGCCGACGGCAGCGAAACCGAGCGCGCGCTGACCGTGCAGGACGTGTTCGAGGCGGTGGGCGCGCATTCGGCGGGCCGCATCGACGACGCCGAACTCGACGCGATCGAACGCCGCGCCTGCCCCGGCGCCGGCGCCTGCGGCGGCCAGTTCACCGCCAACACAATGGCGATGGTGCTCTCCACGCTGGGGCTGTCGCCGCTGGGCTTCAACGACATCCCCGCCACGCACCCGGCCAAGCGCGCGGCGGCCTACCGCTGCGGCGAGCTGGTAATGGAATGCCTGCGCGACCACCGCACGCCGCGCGCGCTGCTCACCCGCACTTCGCTCACGAACGCCGCGCGCATGGTCGCCGCCACCGCCGGCTCCACCAATGCGGTGCTGCACCTGCTGGCGATCGCGCGCGAGGCCGGCGTGCCTTGGACGCTGGAGGATTTCCAGCCGGCCGCCGAGCACACGCCGGTGATCGCCGACCTGCTTCCCGGCGGGCGCTACACCGCGGTGGAGCTGTTCGGCGCCGGCGGCAGCGCGCGCGTGGCGCAGGAGCTGATCGCCGCCGGCATGCTGGAAGACGTACCGACCGTCACCGGCCGCTCGCTGTTCGCCGAAGTGGCCGCCGCCCCGCGCGCCCCGGCCCCGGCCCGGGGGCACCCCGGGACCGCCCCCCGCAAACCCCCCCGCCGCCCCCCCCGCCACA
>JBQCJG010000022.1:0-3505 GCA_051952955.1 Lysobacteraceae bacterium
CCCCACCAAACCCCAGCCCCCGCGGTTGTGGGTGGGGGGCCCCGCGGGCCGGGCCCGGGGCCCGGGCGCCCCCCCCCCCCCCGCCCCCCCCCGGCCGCTCTACCGCGGAGTCGCCGCCGCTCTACCGGGCGCAGATCGGCAGCTTCACACCAGCGAATCCGCCAGCCGCGCGATGCCGTCGCGCGTGCGTCGCCACGTCGGGCGCCGCGCCCATTGCGCCGGATCGATGAGGTCGCTTTCGGCGAGGCGCGCCGCTTCGATCGCCTGCAGCCGCGCGACCACGCCGGCGTCGTAGCACAGCAATCCCGCCTCGGCGTTGAGCGCGAACGAGCGGATGTCGAGGTTGATCGAGCCGATCAGCGCGACGTCGTCGTCCACGCCGAGATGCTTGGCATGCAGGAAGCACGGGCGGTGCAGCGCGATGCGCACGCCGGCGGCGAGCAGATCGTCGAAGTACGACGCCTGCGCCCAGGCGGTGAGCGTCTGGTTGCTGCTGCGCGACAGGATCAGCGTGACCTCGATGCCGGACAGCGCGGCGATGCGCAGCGCGGCGAGCACGGCATCGTCGGGCACGAAGTACGGCGTCGCCAGCACCACGCGGCGACGCGCGCGCTGCAGCAGCGCGACGACGGCATCGCGCGCGTTCTCGAACGGATACGCCGGCCCCGACGGCAATGCCTGCGCGATGCCGCCACCGGGCACCGGCGCGCAGGTGGCGACCTCCAGGGCCTCGCCGGTTTCGAGATACCAGTCGCTGGCGAACAGCGCCGCGAGCTGCGCGACCGCCGGCCCGCGCAGGCGCGCGACGAGTTCGCGATTGGGATGGCCGGGCACGAAGTCCGGCGCTGCGAGGTTCTGCGATCCCGTGTAGCCGATGGCGCGATCGATCACCGCGATCTTGCGATGGTTGCGCAGGTCCATGCGCCCGCTGCGGCGCCAGCGCAGGCCGCCGGGCAGCATCGCATGCACCTGCACGCCGCCGTCGACCAGGCGCGAACGCCACGCGCGCAGACCGGGCTTCGCGCCGACCGCATCGAGCAGCAGCCGGCAGCGCACGCCGCGGGCCGCGGCACGCAGCAGCGCATCGCACGCGGCGGCACCGACGGCGTCGTCGAGCATCAGGTAGTACAGCAGGTGCACTTCGCTGGTCGCGGCGTCGATGTCGGCGATCAGGCGCCGCAGGCTGCCGTCGTAATCGTCGAGCAGTTCGACGTCGTTGCCCGGCATCGGCAGGAAGCCGCCGAGGCGTTCCACCAGCGCGGCGATGTCGGCACCCGCGCCGGCGGGCACTGCGCGCTGCGCGGCCAGCGGCCGTTGCGCCTCGCGGATGCGGGCGGAGGCCCGCGCCTGGCGCGCGCGGCGTTCGCGCGAGATCCACGGCTGCCCCAGCAGCAGGTACAGCGGCAGCCCGAACAGCGGCACGAAGCCGACCAGCAGCAGCCAGCTGCGCGCGGCGGCGGGCCGGCTGCGCGACGGGATCCACCACAGCGCGGCGAGGCGGATCGTCCAGTCGACGATCAGCAGCCACCAGCCGGGATGCAGGCCCAGGATCATGCGGGGATTGGAGCATGGGCCACCGCGGCATGGCGAGCGCGAGGCCGCGGAACGTTCTTTTGCGCGATCGACGCAGCGGCGATGCCGATGTCGGAAAAGCAAGAACCCGCCTTGCGGCGGGTTCTCGTGGAAGCGGATCGGTGCGGTGCGTGCCGGGCGATGGCTCCCGGCGTTCGCCGGGACGACCTGCGCCGGGCGCAGGTCACTTGATCTTGCCTTCCTTGTACATCACGTGCTTGCGGACGACGGGGTCGTACTTGCTGACCTCCATCTTGCCGGGGGTGTTCTTCTTGTTCTTGTCGGTCGTGTAGAAATGACCGGTGCCGGCCGAAGAGATCAGGCGGATCTTGTCGCGCTTGGAAGCCATGGTCGATTACTCCTCAGATCTTTTCGCCGCGGGCGCGGAGCTCGGCGAGCACGGCGTCGATGCCGTTCTTGTCGATCGTGCGCAGGGCCTTGGTGGAAACGCGCAGCTTCACCCAGCGGTTCTCCGAAGCGACCCAGAAGCGGCGCTCGTGGAGATTGGGCATGAAACGACGGCGGGTCTTGTTGTTGGCGTGCGACACGTTGTTGCCGGTCGCGACGCGCTTGCCAGTCACCTGACATTCGCGGGACATGTGAACCTCTCGATCAAGAACGCGCGACGCGGGGTCGTGCGATCTGCGGATGCCTCCCGTGGCCCGGGAGACGGCGGCCCCGGCGGCGGTCCGGGCCTGGGGCCGGGACGTTCGCCACGCGATGCGGGTCGAAGATCGTTGCGGAGGTCGACGGATCGAGCCGACGGGGATCGCGTTCCCCGTCTGCCGGACACCCCGGAAGGGCATGCCGGCCGCAGCGAGCCGCGCATGATGCCAGCTTTTCCCAGCCCGGGCAAACACTTACACCCGGAGACCGGAGCGCGCCGGGGGCTTGCCGTCGCCAATCAGCCGCCACCCGTCACCACGGTGGTCGGAAGGCGGCATCGACCCGCGACCCGCCTCGCGGCTTCTCGCGTGGCAATGAGACACCCGAGCGCCGGGGCTGCGCCAGAATGGCGCCTTCACGGACGAAGATGCCCCCATGACCCGCCGCCACCTTGCCCGCGCCGACCGCACCCGCCTGCCATGACCGGCCCGACCGATCCCCCCCGCGATCACCTGCCCCGGGACGACGCCCACCGGGACGACTTCATCCAGGTGCTGCCCGACGCCCTGTCCCGCGACGCCTGCGCGGAGATCGTCGCCCGCATCCGCGCCAGCGACGCGCTGCGCCCGGGGCAGGTCGGCGGCGGCGTCTACCCCGAGCTCAAGCTCAGCCGCGACCTCTCGATCACCGGCCAGGCCGGCTGGCAGGACGTGGAGCAGGCGCTGAACCTGGCGATGCTGGACGGCCTGATCCGCTACCTGCGGCGCTGGCCGCAGACGCTGATCGCCCCGCTGATGCTGCAGCGGCAGCTGCCCGACGGAAGCCTGCGCCGGCTGGCGGCGGAGGACTTCCCCGACATGGACGCCGCGCAGCTGGGCGAACTGGCGCGCCACTGCCTGCGGCCGGGCAGCGTCAACCTGCAGTGGTATCGCGCCGGCGAGGGCGGCTATCCCTACTGGCACTGCGAGCTGTATCCGCGCGATCCCGGCTGCGAGACGCTGCATCGCCACCTGCTGTGGACGGTCTACCTGAACGACGAGTTCGAGGCAGGCGAGACCGAGTTCCTGTTCCAGCAGCGCCGCATCCGGCCGACCACCGGCACGCTGCTGATCGCGCCCGCCGGCTTCACCCACACCCATCGCGGCAACCGCCCGCAGGGCGGCGACAAGTTCATCGCGACCAGCTGGATCCTGTTCCAGAAGGCGGAGCGGCTGTTCCCGCAGGGATGAGGCCCGGCGACGGCGTCAGTCGCCGTCGTCGGCGCCATCGACTTCGTGCAGGGCGCCGGTGTCGGTGAACGCGGAGGCGACCGGCGCCTGCGTCGTCG
>JBQCJG010000023.1:0-7233 GCA_051952955.1 Lysobacteraceae bacterium
GGCGGCGGCCAAGCGCTTCCGGAAGACCGCTTCCGGCAAGTACAAGTGCGGCCACGCCAACAAGAGCCACATCCTCACCAAGAAAGCGACCAAGCGGAAGCGCAACCTGCGGCAGACGAACCACGTTCGTGCCGAGGACGCGGGCCGTCTGGACCGCATGCTGCCGTATATCTGCGGAGGACTGAACCTTGGCTCGAGTCAAACGTGGTGTGACGGCGCGTCGGCACCACAAGAAAATCCTGAAGCAGGCCAAGGGCTACTACAACGCCCGCCGCAAGGTCTTCCGCGTCGCCAAGCAGGCGGTCACGAAGGCGCTGCAGTACGCCTACATCGGCCGCAAGCAGAAGAAGCGCAATTTCCGCACCCTGTGGATCGCCCGCATCAACGCGGCCGCCCGCAGCAACGGCATCACCTACAGCCGCTTCATCAACGGCCTGCTCAAGGCCGGTATCACCCTCGACCGCAAGGTGCTGGCCGACATCGCCGTGCACGACGCGAAGGGCTTTACCGCGCTGGCTGAAAAGGCGAAGAGCGCGCTCGCGGCATAATGCGAATCCCTCGCAGGAGCCCGCACATCCGTGTGCGGACTTTCCATCTGCCGAGGTGATCGAACCATGCATGGGGAAGGGCGCAAGTCCTTCCCCATGTTCGTTTTGGGGCGCAGGCAGCAGCAACGAGTCGGACATGAGCGATATCGAACAGCTTTCGACACAGGCCCTGGCGGACATCGCCGCGGCCGACAGCCCGGACGCGCTGGAAGCCCTGCGCGTCGCGCTGCTGGGCAAGCAAGGCAGCATCACCGCGCAGCTGAAGTCGCTGGGCGCGCTGCCCGCGGACCAGCGCAAGGCGGCGGGCGAAGCCATCAACCGCGCGCGCGACGCCCTCGGCGACGCACTGTCGGCGCGCAAGGTCGCGCTCGACGACGCGGCGCTCGACGCGCGCCTCGCCGGCGAGACCATCGACGTCACCCTGCCGGGCCGCGACGCCGATCGCGGCGGCCTGCATCCGGTGTCGCGCACGCTGGAGCGCATCGCCGAGATCTTCGGCCGCCTCGGCTACGACCTGGCCGACGGTCCCGAGATCGAGGACGACTGGCACAACTTCGAGGCGCTGAACTTCCCGCCGCACCATCCGGCGCGGGCGATGCACGACACGTTCTACTTCCCGCCCGACGGCCGCGGCGTCGCGCGCCTGCTGCGCACGCACACGTCCGGCATGCAGGTGCGCTACATGCTCGACGCCGTGTCCGCGCAGAGCGGGCCGCCGCTGCGCATGATCGCCGCCGGCAAGGTCTATCGCAGCGACAGCGACCAGACGCACACGCCGATGTTCCACCAGGTCGAAGGCCTGCTGGTCGACGAGCGCGCCAGCTTCGCCGACCTCAAGGGCACGCTGGCCGAATTCGTGCGCGCGTTCTTCGAGCGCGACTTCGAGATGCGCTTCCGCCCGAGCTACTTCCCGTTCACCGAACCCTCGGCCGAGGTCGACATCGCCTGGCAGCAGCCCGACGGTTCGACGCGCTGGCTGGAAGTGCTGGGCTGCGGCATGGTCCATCCGAACGTGCTGCGCAACGTCGGCATCGATCCGGAGCGCTACACCGGCTTCGCGTTCGGCCTCGGCGTGGAGCGCTTCACCATGCTGCGCTACGGCGTGAACGACCTGCGCGACTTCTTCGAGAACGACGTGCGCTTCCTGCGCCAGTTCGCGTGACGCAGGCGTAGGGCGGGCCTTTGGCCCGCCGTTGCGGCGGTTCCGTTCGCGTCGCACGTACGGCGAAACGGTTCCGATCGAGGTCGAAGCATCCGAAAGATCATGACGGTGGGCCAGGGCCCACCCTACGACGAAACAAGGGTTTCAACGCATGAAATTCTCCGAACACTGGCTGCGGCAACACGTGAAGACCGACGCCTCGCGCGAGAAGCTCGCCGCGACGCTGACGGCCATCGGCCTCGAAGTCGAGGAACTGACGGTGCTCGGCGCCGCGCTCGACGGCGTGGTCGTCGCGCGCATCGTCGAGTGCGCGAAGCATCCGGAAGCCGATCGCCTGCAGGTCTGCCAGGTCGACGCGGGGCAGGGCCCGCATTCGAACGGTGAGTTGCTGCAGATCGTCTGCGGCGCGCCCAACGCGCGCCCGGGCCTCGTCGCGCCGCTCGCGACGATCGGCACGCAGGTGGGCGAATTGACGATCAAGGCCGCGAAGCTGCGCGGCGTCGCGTCCAACGGCATGCTCTGCTCGGCGAAGGAACTCGGCATCGATGCCGATGCTTCAGGCCTGCTGGAACTGCCCGACGACGCGCCGATCGGCGCGCCGCTGGGCGATTATCTCGGCCTGCCCGACGCCGCGATCGAACTCAAGCTCACGCCGAACCGCGCCGACTGCTTCGGCGTGCGCGGCATCGCGTTCGATGTCGCCGCCGCGCTCGGCAGCACGGTCGAACCGCTTGCCGCCGAGCCGGTGCCCGCCGCGAGCGACGCCGTGCTTGCGGTCGAACTCGAGGCCGGCGCCAAGGTGCCGCGCTTCGCCGGCCGCGTGATCGACGGCGTCGACGCGACCGCGAAGACGCCGCTGTGGATGGCCGAGCGCCTGCGCCGCAGTGGCGTGCGTCCGATCAGTTTCCTCGTCGACGTGACCCAGTACGTGATGCTGGAACTCGGCCAGCCGATGCACGCGTTCGACAAGGACACGCTGCAGGCGCCGGTCGTGGTGCGCCCCGCGCGCGCCGGCGAGGAAACGAAGCTGCTCGACGGCCGCACCGTCGCGCTCGACGAGGACTTCCTCGTCGTCTCCGACAGCACCGGCGGCCGCGCCGCGCGCGCGGTCGCCTTGGGCGGGATCATGGGCGGGCACGACACGCGCGTGACCGACGCCACCCGCAGCGTGTTCCTCGAAGCCGCGCACTGGATTCCCTCCGCGATCATCGGCCGCAGCCGCAGGCTCGGCCTGCATACCGACGCCGGCCACCGCTTCGAGCGCGGCGTCGATCCCGAACTGCCGCGCATCGCGGTCGAATACGCGACGAAGCTCATTCTCGACGTCGCCGGCGGCGTGCCCGGCCCGGTCATCGACGTGGTGCGCGAGGCCGACATGCCGAAGCCGCAGGTCGTCGGCCTGCGTCGCGCGCGGCTCGCGCGCGTGCTCGGCACCACCGTGGCGGATGCGGAAGTCGAACGCATCCTGCGCGCGCTGGGCCTCGGCGTCGCCGCGACCGACGACGGCTGGCGCGTGGACGTGCCGACCCGCCGCTTCGACCTCGCGATCGAGGAAGACCTCGTCGAGGAAGTTGCCCGCATCCACGGCTACGACGCCATCCCGACCACGCTGCCCGGCGGCGCCACGCGCATCGCGGCCGGCAGCGAGACTGTGCTGGACGAGGCGACCGTCCGCCGCCAGCTCGTCGCCCGCGATTACCTCGAAGCCATCAACTACGCCTTCGTCGACGCCGGCCTGCTCGCGACCTGGCAGGCCGCCGACGGCGCCGTCGCACTCGCCAACCCGCTCAGCGCCGAACTCGGCGTGATGCGCACCCGGCTGCTGCCCGGGCTGGTCGCCGCGCTGGCCCGCAACGCCGCCCGCCAGCAGACGCGGATCCGGTTGTTCGAGCTCGGCAAGACCTTCGCGCTCGGCGCCGACGACGAGGCCCCGCGCGAGACCCGCCGGGTCGCGCTGGCCGCGGTCGGTCCGGCCGCCGCCGAGCAGTGGGGCGTCGCCGGTCGTCCGGTCGATTTCCACGATCTCAAGGGTGACCTCGACAGCCTGGCCGCCGCCTCGGGCGCCGCGCTGGCCTACCGGCCGTCGACCGCGCCGTGGGGCCACCCCGGCCGTTCCGCCGACGTGCTGCGCGACGGCGTCGTCGTCGGCTGGATCGGCGAGCTGCACCCGCGGCTGCTGAAGGCGCTGGACCTCGACCACCGCGTCGTTGCGGCCGAGCTGGACCTCGTCCCGCTGCTGCAGCGCACGATCCCGCGCGCCACCGGCGTCAGCCGCTATCCGTCCGTCCGCCGGGACCTCGCGTTCGTCGTCCCGGAATCGGTCTCCTGGGACGCCCTGCGGGCGACCGCCGAGCGCGCCGCGGGGCCGTCCCTGCGCGCGCTCCGGCTGTTCGACCGGTACGTCGGGAAGGGGGTCGAAACCGGGTGCAAGAGCCTCGCTATGGGCTTGATTCTCCAAGAGGAATCACGCACTCTCACCGACAGCGAGGTCGACGCGGCGGTGACCGCCGTGGTGGCCGCACTGCGGGGGGAACACGGGGCGGAAATCCGCGCATGAGGTCATGCGCCGGCCGGCTCCAGGCGGCCGTCGCGTGAACTGATCAGGGCTCGTTCCGGGGGAAACGAATGGCATTGACGAAGGCGGAAATGGCGGAGCGTCTGTTCGACGAAGTCGGACTGAACAAACGCGAGGCCAAGGAGTTCGTGGACGCCTTCTTCGACGTCCTCCGCGAAGCCCTGGAACAGGGGCGCCAGGTCAAGCTGTCCGGCTTCGGCAACTTCGACCTGCGCCGCAAGAACCAGCGCCCCGGGCGCAACCCCAAGACCGGCGAGGAGATCCCGATCTCCGCGCGCACCGTGGTGACCTTCCGCCCGGGCCAGAAACTGAAGGAACGCGTCGAGGCCTACAGCGGAGGCGTCGATGCTTGACCCCGGCAGCAACCGCGAACTCCCGCCGATCCCGGCGAAGCGCTACTTCACGATCGGCGAAGTCAGCGAATTGTGCGACGTCAAGCCGCACGTGCTGCGCTACTGGGAGACCGAGTTCCCCAGCCTCAAGCCGGTGAAGCGCCGCGGCAACCGCCGCTACTACCAGCGCCACGACGTGCTGATGGTCCGCCAGATCCGCAGCCTGCTGTACGAACAGGGCTACACCATCGGCGGTGCCCGCCTCCGGCTGGACGGCGAGGGCGCCAAGCAGGAATCGGCCATGTCCTCCCAGGTCATCCGCCAGGTGCGGATGGAACTGGAAGAAGTGCTGCAACTGCTCAAGCGCTGATCGCGTTGCATCGCATGTGCCCTGCAGGCTGGCCGATTCCGGCCCCGGCGGGTACAATGCGCGACCTACCCGGGGTATAGCGCAGCCTGGTAGCGCACCAGTCTGGGGGACTGGTGGTCGTCGGTTCGAATCCGGCTACCCCGACCAAATTCAAGTCCGGCACAAACCGGCAACATCTGATCAGTGGTTGAAACCCCGGCGCGATCCGGGGTTTTTTGTTGCCTGTTCGTCTGCGGGCGCGTCCATATCGACCCGCAACGCGGTACTGGCGATGCACAATCGACGTCACCAGTGCCGACAGAGGATGCGCCAATGTGCTACTAGGCCGAGGTCCGGCAGACCTGCGATGACTACGTGCGTTGTTCCGGCGCAGTGATCGGCGTCTGCATATCCGCGGCGCCATATGCCGAGCGCGCCCTTGTGGCGCTTAGCTTAAGACGACCAAGGCAATAGGCGACGCTCTGTGCGACGCCTCGTCCGCGATGTTCAGTGGATAGCCGTGAGGAGAATTCGGCTTCCTTGGAATTGGATCGCGTCCCGACACGGCCAATCTGAATTTGCCGTTTGATTGCGCGATTCCGACGTGCCCGGCAGACTACATAGCCTAGAGCTTTTCCGCTTCCTTACTTTTCCTGCTTATGTCCAATCACACTGCTGCACTCGACATCGGCGCCAAGCTCTGGTCGCTATGCCACGTGCTGCGCGATGACGGCGTCACCTACCACCAGTATCTAAGCGAGCTGACTTACCTGCTTTTCCTGAAGATGATGAAAGAGACGGGTCAGGAAGAGAGGCTCAAGATCTGGAAAGCAAAAGACAAGAGGAAGGGTTCGCCCAAGGAAGAGCAACCCGGCACTCGATGGGATGATCTACTCGGTGCATCTGCGCTCGATCGACTCGATCTCTACAAGGAGATGCTGCTCGACTATGGCCTGCACGGCCGCGGCGCTGTGCAGGAAATCTACGCGAATGCCAACACATTCATCACAAAGCCGGCCACACTGAGCAAGCTGGTGACCGACATCGATCGTCTCGACTGGTACAGCGTCGATCGCGATGACCTGGGCGACCTCTACGAAGACCTGCTCGAGCGCAACGCGAGTGAGAAGAAAAGCGGTGCCGGTCAGTATTTTACGCCGCGCCATCTAATCGATAGTATCGTCAGCGTGATGAAGCCGGCTCTGGGCGATGTTATCCAAGATCCGGCTGCCGGCACCTGCGGCTTCCTCATCGCCGCCAACAACTACCTGCGCCAGCGCAGCGACTTCAATAGCCTCAGCGACGAAGCGCTGCGCAAGTATCAGCACAACACCTTCTACGGTATGGAACTGGTGCAAGATACGCACCGCTTGGCTCTGATGAATATGCTGCTACATGGTATTGAAGGCGGCGTGATCTATGGCGACACGCTGAGCGACGACCACAAGCAGTTGCCACCGGCTACGTTAATACTCAGTAACCCACCCTTTGGGACCAAGAAGGGCGGTGGCCTACCTACGCGAGGCGACCTTGCCTTCGAGACCAGCAACAAGCAGTTCGCTTTTCTGCAGCACATCTACCTTGCGCTCAAACCCGGAGGCCGTGCAGCGGTGGTGCTGCCCGACAATGTACTGTTCGAGAACAATATTGGCACCGAGATTCGACGCGATCTGATGGAAAAGTGCAACCTGCACACCATCCTGCGTCTGCCCTCTGGCATCTTCTACGCCCATGGCGTGAATACCAACGTGCTGTTCATCACCCGCGGCGAATCCGACAAGGGCAACACCAAAGAAGTATGGGTGTACGACATGCGGACCAACATGCCTGCCTTCGGCAAGCGCACGCCCTTCACGCGCGACTACTTCCGCACCCCGCCGGATGCCCCGGCCAGCCAGTCGCGGGACAAGTTCGAAGATGTGTTCGGCAGCGATCCGCGCGGCGGCACGATCGCGCTGGCCGCCCGGCATGACAGCGGCGAGACAGGCCGATGGCGTCGCTTCACGCGCGAGCAGATCGCGCAGCGGGGCGACAACCTCGACATCGCTTGGCTGAAGGACAGCAGCGTATCCACGGCGCAGCAGGAAAGTGAGAAGCCGGCACTCGTCGCCTGTTTGGCGCTGCGTGAACTCAATGCCGCCGTGACCGAGATGCGTGCGCTACTCGATGAGTTAGGCGAGGATCCGGATGCGCTCTTAGACAGCCTTCTTGCCAACGAGAGCGCTGAGCCAGAAGTCGTCGGAGTACAGCCATGACGGAATCAGCTT
>JBQCJG010000024.1:0-9691 GCA_051952955.1 Lysobacteraceae bacterium
ATGGCCGCCTGTTCCTCGACGCCGACGGCCGCGAGCTGAAGGCCTTCCACGTGCACGACGGCCAGGGCCTGGTGCTGCTGCGCAAGGCCGGCATCGAGGTCGCCTTCATCACCGCGCGCCGCAGCGAGGTCGCTGCGCGGCGCGCCGAGGAGCTCGGCGTGCGCGCCCACATCGCGGTGAAGGACAAGCTCGGCTGCGTGCAGGCCCTGTGCACGGAGCTCGGCATCGGGATCGATGCGGTCAGCTTCATGGGCGACGACCTGCCCGACCTGCCGATCATGCGCGCCTGCGGCCTCGCGGTCGCGCCCGCCGACGCCCACGCCACCACCCGCGCCGCCGCGCACTGGCGCACGGGCGCCCGCGCCGGCCGCGGCGCCGCGCGCGAACTGTGCGACCTGCTGCTCGCGGCGCAGGGCCATTTCCCGGTCGAGATGGCCCCGACCGGCATCACCGGAGACCGCGCGTGAACTGGCGGCCGATCCTGGTGCTGCTGCTGATCGCCGGCGCCGCGCTGGCCGGCTGGGCGGTGTGGCAGCATCGGACCCCGCAGGCCCTGCCCACGGGCCCGGCGGACCGGCCGGACTACGTGCTGGAGGACTTCGAACTGGTCGCGCTGAACGCCGACGGCCGCGAGTCCTTCACCCTGCGGGCGCCGACGCTGGCGCGCCGCCCCGGCGACGAGACGATGCACCTGGTCACGCCGGTGTTCCTCGTGCCCAACGGCGAAGGTCGCTACTGGGACATCCGCAGCAGGACCGGCTGGGTCAGCGCGGACCAGAAGGAAATCCGCCTGCTCGGCGAGGTCAAGGCCAACGGCCCGAGCGACGAGGTGCGCCCGGTGACCATGAACACCGAGCGCCTGAACGTCTATCCGCAGCAGAACCGCGCCAGCACCGACGCCGTCGTGACCATCGTCCAGCCCGGTTCTATACTCCGGGGCCGCGGCTTCGCGGTGTCCACGACCACCAAACGCTACGTGTTCCGATCCGAGGTCCAGTCCACCCATGCGCCGAGCCCACGCTGATTCCCCCCTCCGTCCCCGCCGCACGCGCATCGTCGCGGCGCTCGCGGCAGCCGTGCTCGCGCTCGGCGCCGGCGGCGCGATCGCCCGCGACTCGGACCGCAACCAGAACATGAACATCGCCTCCGCGCACAGCGAAGGCAGTCTGGACGACAGCGGCGTCTACACCTTCACCGGCGCCGTGGTCATCACCCAGGGCACGATGGAGATCCACGCCGACCGCGCCGACATCCATCGCGCCGGCGGCGATGTCTCCCGCGCCGAGCTCACCGGCAAGCCGGCCACGCTCAAGCAACAGATGAACGACGGCACCGGGATGAACGCCAGGGCCGACCGCATCGACTACGACACCCGCAACGACGTGATCGTGCTCACCGGCAACTACACCGTGACCACGCCGCGCGGCAGCACTACCGGCCAGCGCCTGACCTACGACCTCAAGAACAGCCGGGTCGAGAGCGGCGGCAACAGCGGCCGCGTCAACATGACGTTCGTGCCGAAGTCGGCGCAGAACGGCGGCACCGCACCGGCACCGAAGCCCGCCGCGCCGAAGCCGGACGCGTCTCAGGGCAAGCCCTGATGCTGGTCGCCGAAGGGCTGCGCAAGCGCTACAAGTCGCGCGAGGTCGTGCGCGATTTCGGCCTGAAGCTCGAAGCCGGCGAAGTGGTCGGCCTGCTCGGCCCCAACGGCGCCGGCAAGACCACCTGCTTCTACATGATCGTGGGCCTGGTGAACGCCGATGCCGGCCGCATCGTGCTGGATGGCCACGACATCACCGGCGAACCGATGTACGCCCGCGCCAAGCGCGGCGTCGGCTACCTGCCGCAGGAACCCTCGGTATTCCGCAAGCTCAGCGTCGCCGACAACCTGCGCCTGGTGCTGGAACTGCGCCCGGACCTCGACGCCGACGGCCGCGAACGCGAACTGGCGGCGCTGCTGGAGGAACTGCAGGTCAGCCACGTCGCCGAACAGATCGGCGCCAGCCTCTCCGGCGGCGAGCGCCGCCGCGTCGAGATCGCCCGCGCGCTGGCGGCAAAGCCGCGGATGATGCTGCTCGACGAACCCTTCGCCGGCGTCGACCCGATCTCGGTCGGCGAGATCCAGCGCATCGTCCGTCATCTGAAGAACCGCGGCATCGGCGTGCTGATCACCGACCACAACGTGCGCGAGACGCTGGGCATCTGCGACCGCGCCTACATCCTCAGCGAAGGCGCCGTCCTCGCCCAGGGCGCTCCCGAGGCGTTGCTGGCGAATCCGGACGTGCGCCGCGTCTATCTCGGCGAATCGTTCCGTCTCTGATTCCACTGATCGAGGCTTCGGCGCGCGTCTTCGATCGAACGCCGTCGCTCTCCGGGCCTCGTCCATCGATCGCCCCGATCACGTCCTGCGTCGCCGGCATGGCGTCGCGGCGACGGAGTTGTGCCGTGCATCCCGACATCCCGGGCGCGGACTTTGCAAGAATCGCGCCAAGGGTTGCCAGAAGCAGCACGGGCAGGGCTAACATACGGACATGAAGGCGCGTCTCCAGACATCGCTGGGACAACAGTTGGTCCTGACGCCGCAGTTGCGGCAGGCCCTGCATCTGCTGCAGTTGTCTTCGCTCGAACTGGAGCAGGAGATCGCCGTCGCGGTCGAAAGCAATCCGCTGCTGGACTGGGCGGAGAACGCCGAAGGCGAAGCGCCCGAGGGCATGCCGGAACCGCCGGCCACCGCCGAATCGCAGGTCGCCGAGGAACCGCCGGCGACGGAGCAGATCGACGCCGTGGTCGACGACGGCTGGGAACCGCCCGACAGCTGGAGCGGCAGCGGCAGCGGCAACGGCGGCGAGGACGACGGCCTCGATCCGATGGACCGGCTGACCCACGCCGAGTCGCTGCACGACCATCTCTCCTGGCAACTGCATCTCACCCGGCTGTCGCCGCAGGACCAGCGCATCGGCGCGGCGATCATCGACGCCATCGACGACGACGGCTACCTGCGCGAACCGCTGGA
Source organism: Lysobacteraceae bacterium (assembly GCA_051952955.1). Taxonomy (GTDB): domain Bacteria; phylum Pseudomonadota; class Gammaproteobacteria; order Xanthomonadales; family Xanthomonadaceae; genus Lysobacter_I. The sequence goes on from JBQCJG010000024.1 coordinate 3,014, forward strand.
CGGCATCGCCGAGGCACTGCTGCCGGACCTCCATGTCGGCACCGCCGAAATCCTGACCGTGCTGCACCAGATCCAGCGCTTCGATCCGCCCGGCATCGCCGCGCGCGACCTGCGCGAATGCCTGTCGCTGCAGCTGCATGTCCTGCCTGACGACACGCCGGGACGCGCGGCCGCGCTGCGCATCGTCGAGGAAGCGCTGGAACGGCTGCCGAAGCTCGGCATCGACGGCCTCGCGAACGAACTGCACCTCTCCGCCGACGACGCCGCCACCGCGATGCACCTCGTGCGCTCGCTGGATCCGCGCCCGGGTTCGCAACTGGGCGGCATGAGCGCCGACACCTATATCACGCCCGACTGCGTGATCTGGCGCCACAACGGCATGTGGCGCACGGCGCTGGCGGGCAGCCACGCGCGGCTCACGATCCATCGCGGCTACGAAGGCATGATCCAGCACGCCAGCGCCAACGATGCGGCCTACCTGCGCGGCCGGCTGCAGGAGGCGCGCTGGCTGCTGAAGCACCTGGAAGCGCGCGGCGACACGTTGCTGAAGGTCGTGCGCTGCCTGATCCGCCAGCAGTCGGGCTTCCTGGAATTCGGCGAGCAGGCGCTGCGCCCGCTCACCCTGCGCGAAGTCGCGACCGAGATCGGGCTGCACGAATCCACGGTCTCGCGCGCGATCGCGCGCAAGTACGCGCTGACGCCGCGCGGCACGCTGCCGCTGCGCAGCTTCTTCGCCTCGGGCATCGGCACCGACGGCGGCGGCGAAGCCTCCAGCACCGCGATCCAGTCGATGATCCGGCGCCTGATCGAAGCCGAGAACCCGCGCAAGCCGCTGTCCGACGCCAAGCTCGCCGACACGCTGAAGGCCTCCGGCGTGCCGGTGGCGCGGCGCACGGTCGCGAAGTACCGCGAGGCGATGAACATCCCGGCCTCGCACGAACGCGTGCGGATGGCCTGACGGCCCATCGCGCCATCCTGCGCCCTTGCGTCCGCGCCCCGCTGGGGTACCCTGTCGAAGCGGAGCATCGGAACGGACGACCGCCCTTGTGCACTCCCCGTTCCGGCCCGATGTCTCCCACGAGGCGTGCGGCCGATGCCGCCGCCCGCGTCGCACGCCGGCGGGCCGGGGCCGGGATGCGATGTGCGCCACATGCCCGGCACAACAGAGGACATCGTCGATGCGTATCGAAACCCACGGCCACCAGATCGAAGTCACCCCCGCGCTGCGCGATTACGTCGAAACCCGCTTCTCGCGCCTCAGCCGCCATTTCGAACACCCGATGGACCTCGTCCGCACCCAGCTGAGCATCGAGAAACCCCGCCACTGCGCCGAAGCCACGATCAACCTCGCCGGCCGCACCCTGCACGCCGACGCCGAGGGCCAGGACATGTACGCCGCCATCGACCTGCTCGCCGACAAACTCGACCGCCTGCTGATCAAGCACAAGGAAAAGATGGTCGACCACCACCGCGGGGAAAGCCTCGCCCGCATCGCGGACTGACGTCCGTCCCGCCCGGCGGCGCTGCGCGCGTCGCCGGGCCCGTCGCCTTCCTCTCCTTCGCCATGAACGCCAGCATCAGCGCGCGCGATCTGTTCGACCAGCAGCAGGAGCGCCTCGCGTTGCGCTGGGTCGCCGGACTGCGCGGCGAACACCGGCTGCTCGAAGCCGTCGATACCGTCGCCCGGCGCCCGTCGCTGGCCGGCTACCTCAACATCATCTATCCGAACAAGGTGCAGATCCTCGGCACCGAGGAACTGGCCTGGCTGGACGCGCTCGACGCGCGCCAGCGCTGGGAGACGATCGAGAAGATCATGCAGTTCCGGCCGCTGGCGATGGTCGTCAGCAAGGACCAGCGCTGCCCCGAGGACCTGCGCATCGCCGCGGAGGAATCCGACACGCCGCTGTGGCTGTCGCCGCGCCGCGGGCACGAACTGTTCAACCACCTGCAGTACCACCTCGCGCGCAAGCTCGCGCCGCGGCTCACGGTGCACGGCGTGTTCATGGAGATCTACTCCATCGGCGTGCTGATCACCGGCGAATCCGGCGCCGGCAAGAGCGAACTCGCGCTCGAACTGGTGACGCGCGGCCACCGCCTCGTCGCCGACGATGCGCCGGAGTTCACCCAGATCGCGCCCGACGTGCTCGACGGCGCCTGCCCCGAACTGCTGCAGGACCTGCTGGAAGTGCGCGGCCTCGGCATCCTCAACGTGCGCCAGATGTTCGGCGACACCGCGGTGAAGCGGAACAAGTACCTGCGCCTGATCGTGCACCTCGCGCGCCCGCACCACGAACCGCAGTCGACCGGGATGGAACGCCTGCTCGGCGACCTCGGCTCGCGCCGGCTGCTCGACCTCGACGTGCCGCAGATCACCCTGCCGGTGATGCCCGGCCGCAACCTCGCGGTGCTGACCGAGGCCGCGGCGCGCGCGCACATCCTGCGGATCAAGGGCGTGGACCCGGCCGCGGCGTTCATGGCGCGGCATTCGCATTTCCTGGAGCGCGCCGAGTGAGCCTGCCCGCCTCCGATCGCGGTTCCAGCCTGATCGTCGTCAGCGGCATGTCCGGCAGCGGCAAGTCGATCGCGCTGCACACGCTGGAAGACCTGGATTTCGACTGCGTCGACAACCTGCCGGCCGAACTGCTGCCGGACTTCGTGCGCAACGCCACCGCGAAGAGCGACCTGCCGCAGAAGCTCGCCGTGGGCATCGACGTGCGCAATCGCCAGACCGACCTGTCGAAGCTGCCGTCGTGGCTGTCGCAGGCCGGCGCGCTGGGGCTGGACACGAAGCTGGTGTTCTTCGACGCCACCGACGGCGTGCTGCTCAAGCGCTTCGCCGAGACCCGGCGCCGGCATCCGCTGAGCCATCGCGGACTGGCGCTGGCCGAGGCGATCGAGCAGGAGCGCCGCCTGCTGCGGCCGCTGCGCGCGCTGGCCGACGTCGTCGTCGACACCAGCGAAACCAATGTCCACCAGCTGCGGCGGCGCGTGATCACCGACCTCGGCCTCGGCGACGACCGCTCGATCTCGCTGCTGTTCGAATCGTTCGCGTATCGGCGCGGCGTGCCCGCCGACGCGGACTTCGTGTTCGACGCGCGCATGCTGCCGAACCCGCACTGGGACGCGCGCCTGCGCCCGCTGTCCGGGCGCGATCGCGAGGTGCGCGAGCACCTCGATGCCGAGCCCGATGCGCAGGACTACGTGCGTCAGGTTGGCGACTTCCTCGACCACTGGCTGCCGCGCATGCAGGGCGACACCCGCAGCTACATCACGGTCGCGTTCGGCTGCACCGGCGGGCGGCATCGTTCCGTCTACCTCGCCGAAACCCTCGCCGCGCATGCGCGTGCACGCGGCTGGCGCGAGGTCGCGACGTTCCACCGCGAACTGGAGTGAGCCTCGCGGTCAGCGCGGCACCGGCGCGTTCGGTTCGATCGCCAGGATCTCGGCGTGGGCCAGGCGGACGGCATCGGTGAAGTCGAACTGCTGGCGGCGGATCGCCTCCAGATCGGCGGAACGCTCGCGCACCATGGCCTCGACGGACGCGAACAGTCGCTTCCCGCGTTCGCGCACGTCGGGACCGTGGCGGCTGGCGAAATCGGAGTGCTGCTGCAGTTCCCAGTCCAGCGACGACAGCGTCGCGGTCGCCGCATTGATCTGCTCGACGATCCGGTTCGCGCCGTCGACGTCGTCTTCGCGCAGGCATTCGGCCAGGTGCGACATGCCGACGACGATCCGGGTGGCCGCGCCGTTGTACTCGGCCGCGACCCGCAGGAAGGCCGTCGCCCAATAGGACTGCCACTCGCGCTCGCGCAGGATGTGCGCCTTGGTGCGCTCCAGCCGGCGGCTGATGCCCACGCCCAGCGCCAGCACCACCAGCGGCGTCAGCAGCCCCGTCCCGAGGCGCAGCCATTCCATGAGGTCGGACATCGCGGCGCTCCCGTTCGTGATCGCATCCGCAACGGACAACGCAGCGCACGGGCCTGACGGGCCAGCGCGTCAGCCCTCGCGGCGCAGCGACCAGAACGGGACGCGGCTGCGCAGCCGGAAGCCCATGGCCTCGTACAGCGACTTCGCCCGCGCGTTGGCCGGGCTCACGTGCAGATACGGCGTGCGTCCGGCGGCGAGCACGTCGTTGGCCAGCCACGCGGTGAGGCGGCGCGCGTAGCCGCGGCCGAGGAAGTCCGGATGCGTGCAGATCGCGCTGAGTTCCTGGTATCGGTCGGTCGCCAGCCGTTCGCCGGCCATCGCCGCGAGGCGGCCGTCGACGCAGATCCCGAAGTAGCGACCCAGCGCCAGCGTGCGTGCGCGGAAGTAGTGCGGATACACCAGCGCGGTGAGCGCGAGCACGTCCTCGCGCTGCGCATCGCCCAGCGGCACGATCGCCGGGCCATCCGGCACCAGCATCGGTTCGGTGCGGATCATCTGCACGAGGTCGCCGTGGAAATCGAGGGCCAATTTCGTGCCTGTCGGCACGCGCGGCGCGACGCCGATCAGGTAGACGCTTTCGCCGGGCGCGAGCAGCGCGGCGAGCGCGGCATCGGCCTCGACGTCCGCATGCGCGACGCCGAGGAACGGCGCGTGGTCGGCGGGATAGCGCGCGACTGCGTCGGTTCCGATCGCGAGATGCGCGTGACGGCTGCGCAGCGCCGACCAGAACGGATTGTCGAGCGCGGATGCATCCGGAATGGAGTGGGCGGCCATGCATCGAGCATAGCCGCCCTGCGCACCGACGTCAGCGCGACGCCTTCGCCGGATCATAGGCGCCGGTGCCGAAGCGCCATCCGACGACCGGCACGGTCTTCGGCTTGCTGCAGTCCTCGAACAGGCCGACGACCTTCACCGTGGCGCTGTCCGGCGCGACCTCGAGCACGGTCGCGGTGGTGCCGGCCGGTGCCGGCGGGAGCGCCATCAGCTCCATGCCGGGCGCGAGCCGGTCGTTCGCGCCGCGATCCAGCGTGAGTCGGTAGACATGGTTGCAGCCGAGGGACGCCATGCGCTCGCGCCGGGACTCGGCGTGGTCGACCGAACGCACCTGCGCTTCCAGCGACTGGCGGCGCAGCAGCGCGAGGAATCGCGGAGACAGCGTCGGCAGGCCGCTCGCGGGCTTCTTCTCGTCGCCGTCGGCGAGCAGGAACATGCCGTGCATGTCGCGTCGCGGCTCGAAGCCGCGATGCACCGCGTTGACGAAGGCGATGAGCTTCGCGTCTGGAATCAGGTAGCGGCGTTCACCCCAGCGCACGGTGCGGACGGCATCGGGAAAGCCGCCGAAGCCCGGCACGTTCGGCGTCTCGTAGACGAACCGCAGCATGCCGTCGCGCGCCTCCACGCGTCCGCGGTTGGCGCCGTACAAACCCAGGCAGCCTTCCCACGTCACCGCAACGCCGGCCTGCGGCGCCAGCGACAGCGCGATGTTCGCGCCCAGGCCATCGCCTTCGTAATAATCGCCCGCCCACGGATGCGGCCCGAGGTGCGCCAGCTCCCGGTGGATCTCGATGCGCCGGCGTTCGGCGGCGTCGCCGTCGGGTTGCGCGGCCGATGCCGCGGGCTTGGGCGGCGCGGCCGGCGCGCTGCACGCCGCCAGCAGCAACACGCAGGCGATCGCCGGCAGGCAGGTATCGCGGAGGATCGAGGCGGCGGACGCGGCAGGACGCATGGCAGGCTCCGTGGACGATGGCGGGATCGTGTCGAACGCGCCCGTATCGCGAACGGGGTCGACGGTCGTGGCATCGCCGCGTGGCAGAATCGATCTTCCCCGCCGCAAGCCCCGCCGATGACCACGCCTGCTCCCCACCCCGCTTCCGCAGCGGACGCGTCCGGCGACACCGCGCCGGTCCTGCACGCCGCCTTCAATCCGCTGCTGCGCGCCTATCTCGTGGTCTACGTGGCCGGCCTGCTGCTGATGACCGTCGTCCTCGGCCCGCTGGCGGTGGTGTGGGTGCTGGGGCCGGGCCAGTGGTGGGCCGGGCACTACTTCAACGAGCTGAAATGCCGGCTCGACGACCGGGTGCTGAACTTCCGCAAGGGCATCCTGTTCCAGGTCGAGAAGACGGTGCCGCTGGAGAACATCCAGGACGTGACCTTCCTCGAAGGCCCGCTGCTGCGCCGCTTCGACCTGACCGTGCTGCGGATCGAGACCGCGGGCCAGAGTCCCGGGCAGGCGCACAACATGCAGCTCGCCGGCATCATCGACGCGCATCGCCTGCGCGACGAGATCCTGCGCCGTCGCGACCGCCTGCGCCGCGAACTCGCCGGCGCGCGTGCCGACCACGACGCGCTGCAGCTCGACGCGCTGCACGCGATCCGCGACCGGCTGGACGAGATCGCGACGCTGCTGCGCCGCGGGCGCGACTGATGCGTCTCGGCCTCCGTCGGGCACCAGCGCGACTGTCATCTCGGCGCGATCCCGCCGCACCTCGGCCTGCGCGAATCCGGGCACCACGACGCTATCGGGCATCGATGCGAACGGGCGACGATGTGACCGGCGGAACGTCATGCAGGGCCCGCCGCGGCGGTTGCCGTCCCGTGCCCTGCGCCGCAGACTGTGCGCCATCGCGAATGCCCGGCCTGCCCATGCGCCTCCGATCCCGCCCGTCCGGTTTCCTGCGCACGCTCCTGCTGGCGGCGCTGATGGCGCTGCCGGCGGCGCTGCCGGCGCAGCAGCCACCGCCGCCCGGGCCG
>JBQCJG010000025.1:0-4669 GCA_051952955.1 Lysobacteraceae bacterium
CGAGATCGCCTCGAGGTTCTCGCGGCCGGCGAACGCGTTCGGCACCCAATCGCCCTCGTTGCGCGAATAGTAGCGGTAGAGCATCGAGGCCACCGCATCCACGCGCAGGCCGTCGAGGCCGTACTGCTCCAGCCAGTGCAGCGCGCTGCCGACGAGGAACGCGCGCACCTCGGTGCGGCCGAAGTTGTAGATCAGCGTGCCCCAGTCGCGGTGCTCGCCTTCGCGCGGATCGGCGTATTCGTACAGCGCGGTGCCGTCGAAGCGGGCGAGGCCGTGCGCGTCCTTCGGGAAGTGCGCGGGCACCCAGTCGACGATCACGCCGAGGCCGTGCGCATGGCAGGCGTCGACGAAGCGCACGAAGCCTTCCGGCGTGCCGAAGCGCGACGTCGGCGCGAACATCCCCAGCGTCTGGTAGCCCCACGAGCCGTCGAACGGATGCTCGCTGACCGGCAGCAGTTCGACGTGGGTGAAGCCGAGGTCGGCGGCGTAGGCCGGCAGCCGCTCGGCGAGGGTGTCCCAGTCGAGGAAGCCGCCGTCGTCGGCGCGCTGCCACGAGCCGAGGTGCACTTCGTACACGCTGATCGGCGCGTGGCGGTCGTTGGCGGCGCTGCGCTCCACCGGCAGCGCGCGCGGCGGCATCGACGCGGCGACGCGGGTGGCGGTGCCGGGGCGCAGCTCGGCGGCGCGCGCGAACGGATCGGCGCGCACGTGCAGCGCGCCGTCGGCGCCGACGAGCTCGAACTTGTAGAGGTCGCCCGGCGCCGCGTGCGGCACGAAGATCTCCCACACGCCGGCGGTATGGCGCAGACGCATCGGATGGCGGCGGCCGTCCCAGGCGTTGAACCCGCCGACGACGCTGACCCGGCGCGCGTTCGGCGCCCACACCGCGAAGTGCACGCCGTCGACGCCGCCGATGCGCACCGGATGCGCGCCGAGGAACTGCTGCGGCCGCAGTTCGCGGCCGTCGCGGAAATCCGCCAGCTGCGTCTCGTCGAGCTGCGGGCCGAAGGCATAGGCATCGGCGTAGACGCCGTCGTCGCCGCCGGCCCAGCGCACCTTGAGGCGATAGTCGAAGCGCTTGCGCCGCAGCGGCACGCGCGCCTCGAACAGGCCGTCGCGTACTTCCGGGACGTCGATGAGCACGCGATCGCCGGCGACGTCGACCAGTTCGACCGACGTCGCGCCCGGCAGCAGCGCGCGGATCCACAGCTTGCCCGCGTCGTCGGCGTGGAGCCCCAGCACCGCGAACGGATCCGGATGCCGTGCCTCCAGCAGCGCCGCGATGTCCCCCTGTCCGAGCATGCTCACCCGGGCGTGCGTGCCGGTGCGGCCCAGACCTGCGTCGCGTATTCGCGCACGGTGCGGTCGGTGGAGAAGAAGCCCATGCCGGCGATGTTGCGCAGCGCGCAGGCGTTCCACGCGGCGGGATCGCGATACAGCACATCGACGCGGGCCTGCGCGGCGAGGTAGTCGGCGAAATCGGCCAGCAGCAGGTACGGGTCGGCGTTGAGCAGGCCGTCGACCAGCGCGCGGTAGCGGCCCGGTTCGCCGGGACTGAACGCGCCGCCGGCGATCGCGTCGAGCACCGCGCGCAGCTGCGCGTTGGCGCCGGCGATCGCGCGCGGGTCGTAGCCCAGCGCACGCAGTTCGGCCACGCGCTCGGTGCGCAGGCCGAACACAAACAGGTCGTCCTCGCCGATCGCCTGCGCCATCTCGATGTTCGCGCCAGCCCAGGTACCGATGGTCAGCGCGCCGTTCATCGCGAACTTCATGTTGCCGGTGCCCGAGGCCTCGGTGCCGGCGGTGGAGATCTGCTCGGACAGATCGGCGGCGGGGATGATGGTCTCGGCCAGACTCACGCCGTAGTTCGGCAGGAACACGACCTTGAGCTTGCCGGCAATGCGCGGGTCGGCGTTGACCACGCGGCCGATGTCGTGGGCGAGGCGGATGATCTGCTTCGCGGTCTGGTAGGCCGACGCGGCCTTGCCGGCGATCACGACCGTGCGCGGCACCCAGCCGCGGCCGTCGGGGCCGTCCGGCTGCGCCAGCATCGCCTGCCAGCGCGCGACCACGTGCAGCAGGTTCAGCAGTTGCCGCTTGTATTCGTGGATGCGCTTGATCTGCACGTCGAACAGCGACGCCGGGTCGATCTCGATGCCGAGGTCGCGGCGCACGCGTTCGACCAGCCGCTGCTTGTTCGCGCGCTTGACCGCGGCGAAGCGCGCGCCGAGCGCGGGATCGCCGGCCAGGGGACGCAGCGTCGCGAGTTCGCCGAGGTCGCGGCGCCAGCCGGTGCCGATGGCGTCGTCCAGCAGCGTCGACAGCCCCGGGTTCGCCTGCTGCAGCCAGCGCCGCGGGGTGACGCCGTTGGTGACGTTGAGGAAGCGCTCGGGGAACAGCTTCGCGAAGTCGGCGAAGATGGTGTCGACCATCAGGTCGGAATGCAGCTTCGCCACGCCGTTGACCTTGTGCGACGCGAGCACCGCGAGCGCGGCCATCTTCACCCGGCGGCCCTGGGTCTCGTCGATCAGCGATACGCTGCGCACCAGCGCCTCGTCGCCGGGATGGCGCGCGCGGACGTCGGTGAGGAACGCGTGGTTGAGGCGATAGACGATCTCGAGGTGCCGCGGCAGCAGGGCCTCGAACAGGGCCAGCGGCCAGGTTTCCAGCGCCTCGGGCATCAGCGTGTGGTTGGTGTAGGACACCGCCTGGCGGGTGATCGCCCAGGCCTCGTCCCAGCCCAGCCGGTGCTCGTCGGCCAGCAGCCGCATCAGCTCGGCCGGGGCCAGCGCCGGGTGGGTGTCGTTGAGGTGGATCGCGTTGCCGCGGCCCAGCGTGTCCAGCGGGCGACCTTCGGCGAGGTGGCGGGCGATCAGGTCCTGCAGCGAGGCGCTGACCAGCAGCGCTTCCTGCTTCAGGCGCAGCGCGCGGCCGGCATCGGTGCTGTCGTCGGGGTAGAGCACCCAGTTCAGCGCGTCGGCGGCCAGCTGGTGGCGCGCGGCGCCGGCGTGGTCGCCGCGGCAGAACGCGGCGAAGTCGATCGGCGCCTCGGCGCTGGCCTGCCACTGGCGCAGCGTCGACACGCGGTGGCCGTGGTGCGCGGGCACGATGAAGTCGAAGGCGCGCGCGACCACGCGCTCGGCAGGCTGCCAGCGGCGCCCGCCGATGCCGTCGGGCTCGACCCGGCCGCCGAAGCCGACCACGTATTCGATGTCCGGGCGCTCGGTGTCCCACAGCGCGCCGTGGCGCAGCCAGTCGTCGGGACGCTCGACCTGGCGGCCGTCCTCGGTGCCCTGCGCGAACATGCCGTAGCGGTAGCGCAGGCCGTAGCCGAACGAGGCGAGGCCGGTCTCGGCGAACGAATCGAGGAAGCAGGCGGCGAGGCGGCCGAGGCCGCCGTTGCCCAGCGCGGCGTCGGGCTCGGCCTCCAGCACGTCGCCCAGCGACACGCCGTGGCCGGACAGCGTCTCGGCGACCGTGTCTTCGAGGTCCAGGGCCGCCAGCGCGTTGCGCAGGGCGCGGCCCATCAGGAATTCCATCGACAGGTAGTGCACCCGCCGCTGCGACGGATCGCGGCGCGCGTCCTCGGCCTGGGTCTGCGACCAGCGCGCGGCCAGCGCCTCGCGGCAGACGTCGGCGGCGGCACGCAGGGCGCGGCGCGTGGCCGGGGCGTCGCCGGCCGCGGCATCGGCCCGGGCGAGGGCGGTGCGCAGGGCGGCCTGGAGCGTCACGAGGTCGGTGCGCGGCGCGCGGGTCTGGACTGGATGCATCGCGGGGTCTCCGCTCGGAGCCGCACGGGCCCGGGATGCGGGGGCGTCTGCACGACCCCGCCGCTGAAGCTGCCGAAGCTTAGGAGTCGCCTGCCTCCGCGGCGAGCCCGCTACAATCGTATTCAGGCGGCAAGCGTGGAAACACGGACTTCGCGCCGATCTGCATACGTATTCATGCGGCGGCGCCCGGCCCGGGTTTATTGCGATGCAGCACCCGCGTGCGCGACGACGCGACGATGACGAACGGAGGCGATCGAACCCCATGCGACGACGCACCTTCCTCGGCGGGACGACGCTGGGCCTGGCGACGCTGGCCATGCCGCGCGCCTTCGCGCTGTCGTCGCACGCCGTACCCGCCGATCCCTGGGCCGACGTGTTCGCGCGCATGCCGCCGGCGCTGGCCGCGGTCGCGCACGACCCCGCGCACGCCGTGCAACTGCGCTGGGTGCGCATCGCCCGCGATGCCGACGGCCACCTCCGCACCCGCACCCACGATTTCGGACTCGCGCCGCGGCGCTGGTTCCCCGCGGCCAGCGTGGCCAAGCTGCCGATGGCGCTGCTGATGGCCGAGGCGGTGCAGGCCGCGGGCGGCGACGCGGACACCGTGCTGGCGCTCGACGCGCCGCCGGCCACCGGCGAATGGGGCGACGAACCGCTGGCCGACACCTTCGCGCGCGGCCTGCGGCGGACGTTCGCGGTCAGCGAGAACCGTCCCTTCAACCGCTGGTACGACCTGCTCGGCGGCGATCGCGTCCATGCGCGGCTGGCGCAACTGGGCTACCCGCACGCGCGGCTGATCGCGCGGCTGGGCTCGCCCGATCCCGAGGCGAACCGGCGCACAGGCGGCGGCACGCTGCAGGGCGCCGACGGCCGCGTCCTCGCCCGCTGCGCGCCGGCGA
>JBQCJG010000026.1:0-9174 GCA_051952955.1 Lysobacteraceae bacterium
GAGGATGGCCGCGCCGCCCGCCACCCACACCCTCGGTCAGCAGCGGCCGGCGCGCGCGCCGGAGCCGGCGGCCGCCGCGAGACGCTGCCCCGCTCCCGGGGCGCTGCACGCAGACACGCCCGGGACTCCCGGGCGTTTTCATTGCTGCATCGAGGAGACCGCTCAGAGGTTCTGGTAGTTCGGCCCCGCGCCGCCTTCCGGCGTCACCCAGTCGATGATCTGGTACGGATCCTTGATGTCGCAGGTCTTGCAGTGCACGCAGTTGGCGGCGTTGATCTGCAGGCGCTTGCCTTCGCTGCCGTCGGCACGCACGTCGGCGACGATCTCGTACACGCCGGCGGGGCAGAAGCGCGTGCAGGGGTTGCCGTATTCCTCGGCGCAGCGGGTCACGCAGACGGAGGTGTCGCGCACCTTCAGGTGGACCGGCTGGTCCTCGTCGTGTTCGGTCGCGGCGAAATACACCGCGGCAAGCCGGTCGCGCGGCGCCAGCGTGCGATCCACGTAGTCGCGCTTCGGCTGTTCGTGCGCGCCGAGCTTCTCCAGCGACGACCAGTCCGCCTTGTTCTTCAGCGTCCATGGCGAGGCGCCGCCGGTCACGGTTTCCCACGCCGCATTCAGCATGCCGAACCACAGGCCGCGCTTGAAGCCGGGCTTCACGTTGCGGACCTTCTTCAGCTCGGCCATCGCGTCGGAGGCGCGCAGCTTCGCATCGAAGCTTTCCGGCGCGAGCTGCGAAGCGACGAGGTGCTCGGCCGCGAGCATGCCCGAGCGGATCGCCTGGTGCGTGCCCTTGATCTTCGGCACGTTGAGCAGGCCGGCGGTGTCGCCGATCAGCAGCGCGCCGGGCATTTCGACCTTCGGCAGTGACTGCCAGCCGCCGGTGACGATGGCGCGGGCGCCGGCGGAGACGATACTGCCGCCTTCGAGCAGCGGCTTCACCATCGGGTGGTTCTTCCACTGCTGGAAGGCTTCCCACGGTTTGTAGTCCGGGTCGCGGTAATCGAGGCCGCTGACGTAGCCCAGCGCGATGCGGCCCTTGTCGAGGTGGTACAGGAAGCTGCCGCCGTAGGTGCGGCTGTCGGCCGGCCAGCCGAAGCTGTGCACGATCCTGCCGGGCGTGACCCGCTCCTCGGGCACCTGCCACAGTTCCTTGATGCCGATCGAATAGCCCTGCGGGTCGCTGTCCTTGTCCAGCGCGAAACGCTGGACCAGCCGCTTGGTGAGGTGGCCGCGGGCGCCCTCGGCCAGCACGGTGACCTTGGCGCGGATGTCGATGCCGGCGGTGAAGCCGGGCTTGTGCGTCCCGTCCTTGGCCACGCCCATGTCGCCGATGCGCACGCCGACGACCTTGCCGTCGGCGTCGTGCAGGGTTTCGGCGGCGGCGAAGCCCGGGTAGATCTCGACGCCGAGCGCCTCGGCCTGCGGCGCCAGCCAGGCGCACATCGCGCCGAGGCTGACGATCACGTTGCCGTGGTTGTTCATGCCCGGGGGCACCGGCAGCCTGCGGCCGCCGGTCTTCGTCAGCAGCCAGAATTCGTCCTCGGTGGCCGGCACGCAGATCGGCGGCGGGGCCTCGCGCCAGTTCGGCAGCAGCGCGTCGAGCGGACCGGTTTCGATCACGGCGCCGGACAGGATGTGGGCCCCGATCGTCGACGCCTTCTCGATCACGCAGACCGACAGTTCCGGGTTCAGCTGCTTCAGGCGGATCGCGAACGACAGCCCGGCCGGGCCGGCGCCGACGGTGACGACGTCGTACTCCATGACGTCGCGTTCGATCTCGGCCTGCTGCGTGGGCTCGCTCATGTCGGACTCCTGCGGGAATCCGGTGATTTTCGCGGTTTGCGACGGACGGGGCAAATGACGCGCTCGCGCGACGGCGGCATTCAGAGCCGCATGGCAGCGGAACCGTCGGCATCCGGCCTTTGCGCAGGCCGGCGGCTTCGGCCGCGCCACCGCTTGGCTGCGTCGATGCGCGACCAGCGCTGCCGGGCCTGTCCGCCCGGACGAGCGATCGGCGGCGGCCCTCACCGGACTTGTCCAAAACCCCATGAAAAGGCTAGAATCTCCGGTTCCCACACAATGACGGACGGCCTCGCGCCGCCGGGAGCCCATGGCCCGCATCACCGTTGAAGATTGCCTGCAAGTCGTCGACAACCGCTTCGAACTGGTCATGATGGCCGCCAAGCGCGCCCGCCAGCTCGCCAACGGCGTCGATCCGCAGATCGACAACAGCGAAGCCAACGACAAGCCCACCGTCCTGGCCCTGCGCGAAATCGCCGCCCGCCGCATCGACAACGGCTACATCGACGCCGTCGAGAAGGCCGAGCGCGAGCGCAAGGAGCGCGAGGCGCTGGAATGGGCCGCCGCCGAAGTGGTGGCTGACGACGATCTGTCGAAGGGCGACGATCTGTAAGCTTCCGCGCCAGTCGATCGGTCGCAACACGAAACCCCGCCCCGGCGGGGTTTCGTCATTCATGGCCCTGCTCCGGCGCGGTTTCATCGTTGAAGGCGGGCTGCAGTCGCCATGCACGATGCCTGCACGCTGGCGACGACACCCATTCCCAATGTCCGGCGTTTCCCCTTAGGCTTCGGGAATGAGTCAACTCGAGCCGATCCAGTCCGGTCCCACGCCCGCGCCCGACGCGGAGTTGCCTGACTACGTCCGCGCGCTGGAGGCGGCGGCGGCGTACCTGCCGGCCGAGCAGCGCGCCATGCTGATCCGCGCCTGGCGCGTCGGCGCCGCGGCGCACGCGGGCCAGACCCGCAAGTCGGGCGAGCCCTACATCACGCATCCGGTCGCCGCGGCGACGGTGCTGGCCGAGCAGGGCGTGGACATCGAGACGCTGGTGGCGGCGATCCTGCACGACACCATCGAGGACACGCCGCTGACGGGCGAGGAGATCACGGCCGAATTCGGCGCGACCGTGGCCGAACTGGTCGAAGGCGTCACCAAGCTGGACAAGCTGCAGTTCCGCGACCGCCAGGAGGCGGCGGCGGAGAGCTTCCGCAAGATGATGCTGGAGATGGCGCGCGACCTGCGTGTGATCCTGATCAAGCTGGCCGACCGCCTGCACAACATGCGCACGCTCGGCGCGCAGAGCTCGGAGGCGCGCACGCGCATCGCGCGCGAGACGCTGGAGATCTATGCGCCGATCGCGCAGCGGCTCGGCATGAACAAGATCAAGGCGGAGCTGCAGGACCTCGGTTTCCGTGCGCTGCATCCGTGGCGCCACGCGGTGCTGGGCCGCCGCATCCGCACGCAGCCGCTGGTGCGGCGCGAGGCGATGTCGAAGATTGAGGCGCAGTTCGCGCAGCGCTTGGGCAAGGAAGGCTTCCAGTTCCGGCTGGTCGGGCGGGTGAAATCGCCGTGGAGCATCTACACGAAGATGCGCGCGGAGGGAAAGACCTTCGACCAGGTGATGGACGTGTTCGGCTTCCGGCTGGTGCTGCGCACGGTGCCGGAGTGCTACCACGCGCTGGGCGTGGTGCATTCGGTGTTCAAGCCGCTGGACGGCCGTTTCCGCGATTTCATCGCCATCCCCAAGGCCAACGGCTACCAGTCGCTGCACACGGTGCTGTTCGGCCCGTACGGTTCGCCGATCGAAGTGCAGATCCGCACCGAGGAGATGGACCTCATCGCCGAACGCGGCATCGCCGCGCACTGGTCGTACAAGCACGGCGAAGGCAAGTCCAGCAGCGCGCAGAACCGTGCGCAGCTGTGGGTGGCGAACCTCATCGAATCCCAGCGCGGCACCGGCTCGTCGCTGGAATTCCTCGAGAACGTGAAGATCGACCTGTTCCCGGACGAGGTCTACCTGTTCACGCCGAAAGGCGACATCATGGCGCTGCCGCGGAATTCGACCACGCTGGATTTCGCCTACGCGGTGCACACCGACGTCGGCAACCACGCGGTGGCCGCGCGCGTCGACCGCAGGCTGGTCGCGCTGCGCACGAAACTCGCCAGCGGCCAGAGCGTGGAGATCATCACCGCGAAATCGGCGGCGCCGAAGCCGCAGTGGCTGGAATTCGTGGTCACCAGCAAGGCGCGCACCGCGATCCGCCACCAGCTCAAGCAGCTCGAGCACGAGGACGCGGTGCAGCTCGGCCATCGCATGCTGGACCGCGCGCTGGAAGGCATGGACACCTCGCTCGACCGCGTCCCGGCGGCGCGGCTGGAGGCGTTCCTGTCCGACCATCGCTACCCGCGGCTCGAAGCGCTGCTGGCCGACATCGCGCTGGGCAACCGCATGCCGGCCCAGGTCGCGCAGGTGCTGGCGCACCGGCTGCCCGATAAGGGCGATGGCTTCGACCCCGCCGACGTGGCCCAGCGCGGCGAGAAGATCCTGATCACCGGCGCCGAGCGCGGCGTGGTCACCTTCGCGCAGTGCTGCATGCCGATCCCCGGCGACGACGTGATGGGCTACCACACCGCCGGCCGCGGCATCGTCGTGCACCGCATGGATTGCGCCAACGTCGCCGAATACCGCAAGTCCCCCGAACGCTGGGTCGCGATCGGCTGGGATCGCGAAGTCAGCGGCGACTACTCGGTCGCGCTGCGCATCGAGGTCGAGAACCGCCCGGGCGTGCTGGCGCAGGTCGCGGCCGCGATCGCGCAGGCCGACTCCAACATCGACGCGGTCGAGTACCTCGACCGCGACCGGAACATCGCGGCGATCCGCTTCGGCATCGAGGTCACCGATCGCCGGCACCTCGCCGAGGTCATCCGTCGCGTGCACCGGCTCGGCGTGGTCCACGGCGTGCAGCGGATGTAGGGCGGGCCCCGGCCCGCCATCGCGGCGCGTCCGATCGTGTCGCATCGCCGCCGGCCCGATCCCGATCTGCGCTGCAGACGCCTTGCCGGTCGCTTCGATCCTCGTCCGGTGCGATCGGCAGCGACGGGTTGTCGGGCCAAGGCCCGACCGACAACGGTACACTTCGGTTTCTTCCAGCAGGTAGATGTCCATGCCCCGCGAACCCGTCCAGACCCCGCACGCGCCCGCCGCCATCGGTCCGTATTCGCAGGCCACCCGCGCCGGCGGGATGGTCTTCCTCTCCGGCCAGATCCCGCTGGATCCGGCGTCCGGCCTGATCGTCGAAGGCGACATCACCGCGCAGGCGCAGCAGGCGTTCGCGAACCTGCGCGCGGTCTGCGAAGCCGCCGGCGGTTCGTTCGACGACATCGTGCGCGTCGGCCTGTACCTGACCGATCTCTCGGAGTTCGCCGCAGTCAACGCGGTGATGGAAGGCGTGTTCGACGCGCCGTATCCCGCGCGCTCGACCATCCAGGTGTCGGCGCTGCCGCGCGGCGCGAAGTTCGAGGTCGACGCGATCCTCGTCCTGCGCTGAGTCGCGACGTCCCGCGTCGCCGCGCATGCCCCGCGCGCCGTCCCGTCCGGTCCCGCAGCTCGATCCCGCCGCACAGCCGCTCGTGGCGCTGGGCGGCGTGGGCGCGAAGGTCGCGGAGAAACTCGCGGCGCGCGGGCTGACGACGCTGCAGGACCTGTGGTTCCACCTGCCGCGGCAGTACGAGGACCGCACCGAACTGGTGCCGATCCGCATGCTGCAGCCCGGCCGGCCCGCGCAGGTCGAGGGCCGCGTCGAAGCGGTCGAGCGCGGCTACCGCTTCCGGCCGATGCTGCGCGTCGCGATCGGCGACGACTCCGGCGCGACGCTGGTGCTGCGGTTCTTCCATTTCCGGTCGCAGCAGGTCGCGCAGTTCGCCGTCGGCACGCGCGTGCGCGCCTACGGCACGCCGCGGCCCGGGCAGCACGGACTGGAGATCGTGCATCCCAGCTACCGCGTGCTGGGTGCGGACGATGCGGCCGAGCTGAGCGATCGCCTCGATCCGGTCTACCCGGTGATCGAAGGCATCGGTCCGGTGACGCTGCGCCGGCTGATCGCGCAGGCGCTGGAACGACTGCCCGACGAGGCCGCGCTCGAGCTGCTGCCGGCCGAGGCGCTGGCGCGCGAATCGCTGTGCGCGGGGCTGCCGTCGCTGCGCGCTGCGCTGCTCACGCTGCATCGACCGCCGCTGGGCAGCGACGTGCAGGCGCTGCTGGCCGGCACGCATCCGGCGCAGCGACGACTCGCGCTGGAAGAACTGCTGGCCCACCATCTCACGCTGCGGCGCCAGCGCATCGCCGCGCAGGCCCATCGCGCGCGCGCGCTGCGCGACCCGCGTCTCGCGACGCGCCTGCGCGAGACGCTGCCGTTCGCGCTCACTGGCGCGCAGGCGCGGGTGTTCGAGGCGATCCGCGAAGACTTGGCGAAGCCGGTGCCGATGCTGCGGCTGGTGCAGGGCGACGTGGGCAGCGGCAAGACCGTGGTCGCGGCGATGGCCGCGCTGCTGGCGGTGCGCGAAGGCCGGCAGGCCGCGCTGATGGCGCCGACCGAGCTGCTGGCCGAACAGCACCTGGCGAACCTGCGGGCGTGGCTCGAACCGCTGGGCGTGCGCGTGACCTGGCTGGCCGGCAAGGTCGGCGGCAAGGCGCGCACCGCGGTGCTGGCCGAGATCGCCGACGGCACCGCGCAGATGGTCGTCGGCACGCACGCGCTGATGCAGGAAGGCGTGGTCTTCCACGATCTCGCACTGGCCATCGTCGACGAGCAGCACCGCTTCGGCGTGCACCAGCGCCTCGCGCTGCGCGACAAGGGCGATCGCGGCGACTGCGTGCCGCACCAGCTGGTGATGACCGCCACGCCGATCCCGCGCACGCTGGCGATGGCCGCGTACGCGGACCTCGACGTCTCCGCGATCGACGAGCTGCCACCCGGGCGCACGCCGGTGCAGACGGTGGTGCTGAGCGCGGAGCGCCGCCCGGAGCTCATCGAACGCATCCGCGCCGCCTGCCGCGAAGGCCGGCAGGCGTACTGGGTGTGCACCCTGATCGATGACAGTGACGAAGTGGTCGCACAGGCCGCGCAGAGCACCTACGACACGCTGGTCAGGCAGATGCCGGGGCTGCGCATCGCGCTGGTGCACGGGCGCATGAAGCCGGCCGAGAAGCAGCGGACCATGGCCGCGTTCAAGGCCGGCGAATTGCAGCTGCTGGTGGCGACGACGGTGATCGAGGTCGGCGTCGACGTGCCGAACGCGTCGCTGATGATCGTCGAGAACGCCGAGCGTCTCGGCCTTGCGCAGTTGCACCAACTGCGCGGCCGGGTGGGGCGGGGCAGTGCCGCGTCGAGCTGCGTGCTGCTGTACCAGACGCCGCTGTCGCGGATGGCGAAGCAGCGGCTGGAGACGATGCGCGAGACCAACGACGGCTTCGTCATCGCCGAGAAGGACCTCGAACTGCGTGGCCCGGGCGAACTGCTGGGCACGCGGCAGACCGGGCTGGCGGCGTTCCGCATCGCCGACCTCGGCCGCGATGCGGCGCTGCTGCCGACCGTGCAGCGGATCGCCGACGCCCTGCTGCGCGCCGCGCCGGACGTGGCCGACCGCATCATGCAGCGCTGGGTCGGCGGCGCCGCGCGCTACGCCGGCGCCTGAGGTATCAGCAGAGACCGTCGCCGTCGCCGTCGCTGTCCGGCGCCGGGCAGTAGATGTCGTGCAGGGTGCGGATCAGCTGGTGCACCGGGCCGGGCGCGACCGCGTAGTAGACGCTCTGCGATTCGCGCCGGGTCTGCACCAGGCCGCCCTCGCGCAGCACGGCGAGGTGCTGCGACAGCGCCGACTGGCTGAGGTCGATCTCGGCGTTGATCTCGCCGACCGTCTTCTCGCCGTCGATCAGCAGGCACATCACCCGCAGGCGCTGCGGGTTGGACAGCGCCTTCAGCAGCTCCGCCGCCTGCTCGGCCTGCGCCTGCATGCGTTCGCCCATGGACGCCGCGTCCGCGGCGGTCCGACGCCGGGCGGCCGTCATCGCGGGCCGCCTTCGGTCTCGCCGCCGGCGTCCACCCAGCGCAGCCAGCCGCCGGCCAGCGACAGCGGGCGGTCGAAGCCCAGCCGCTTCAGGGCCTCGGCAGCCAGCGCCGAACGGCCGCCGGTGCGGCAGTAGAGGACCACCGGCGCGCGCCGGTGCGAGAGGTTCGGGTCCGCGTCGGCGGCCACGGCCACGGCCGGGTGGCCATCGACCTGGAACTCCAGCACGCCGCGGGGCAGGTTCACGGCGCCGGGCAGGTGGCCTTCGGCGTATTCGGCCGGTTCGCGCACGTCGATGACGGGGGCGCCGGCGGCCTGCAGGGCGCACAGACGGTCGGGGTCGATTTCCTCGATCACGGCCCGCGCCTGGGCCCCGAGATCCTGGGCGGTGTAGGTCATGGGAGTCCTCCTGGGATGTTTGACAGTCTAGCAAGTTCTAATTAAGATAATTCTAAATTAGACATATTTGATTTTGATGCCCGCGATTTCCCCGGATCGACATGCGCCACTTCGTCGTGGTGGTTGTCGGAGCGGGTCTCCGGGGCAAGGGCATGGCCTCCGGGCTGCGCGACCTCGACGTCAATGCGCCCGCGATTGCTCGTCCGGAGCGACGTCGGCGCGCGCTCCCCGCTTTTCCGATTTCCTGCTGCGTTGCCGGAGCATCGACATGAATCTCGACCGTGCCGTCCTGGCCTTCGCGGGCATGATGATCCTGCCGAGCCTCGCGCTCACGCATTTCGTCTCGCCATGGTGCTGGCTGTTCACCGCCTTCATCGGCGTGAACCTGCTGCAGTCCAGCGCCACCGGCGTCAGCCCGGCGGCGATCCTTTTCCGCAAGCTCGGGGTGTCCAGCGGATGCGCATTCAAGTGATCGGATCCTTTCGTCGCGTCGCGCTCGCATCGGCGCTGGCGCTCGCGCTGTCCGCATGCGGCGGCGACGATGCCGCGCGCGCAACGGCGCCGCTGCCGAAGCTCGACACGCTCGTCGTGGCGGCCGATGCCGCGACCGGCGGGCAGACCTGGGACGGCACCGTCGAGGCCGTGCGCGAAGCGGTGCTGTCGGCGCAGACCGGCGGCCGCGTGACCGCGGTCGACGCCGACGTCAACGATCGTGTCGCCGCGGGCCAGGTGCTGTTGCGCCTGACCGTGGTCGAACAGCAGGCGGGCGTCGATGCCGCGCGCGCGCAACTGCGTGCGGCCGAGGCGTCGGCCGCCGAGGCCGAGCGCCAGTTCCAGCGCTACGCCGCGCTGTCGAAGGGCGAGTACGTCTCGCGCGCGCAGCTCGACCAGGAGATCGGAAGAGCGTCGTG
>JBQCJG010000027.1:0-20997 GCA_051952955.1 Lysobacteraceae bacterium
CTCTTCGTCCACTTCCGCTCGATCCAGGGCACCGGCTTCAAGTCGCTGAAGGAAGGCCAGAAGGTCACCTTCAAGGTCGTGCAGGGCCAGAAGGGCCTGCAGGCCGACGAAGTCCAGGCGCTGTAATCCAGCGTCCACGCGTCGAAAAGGCCCCGGGCGTCCGCGCCCGGGGCTTTTTTCGTCCGCACTTTTTCGCCCGGCGCCTGCGGCCTTCCGCAGCGGCATCCGTTATCCTGCTGCGCGATTCCCCCACACGATCGGGTCCCCCACCCGACACGCGCCCATGCCCATGTCGCCCCGCCTTCGCCTGCCTGCCCGGACGCCGCGCGTCCTGGCGACCGCCCTCGTCCTCGCCCTTGCCCTCGTCGCCTGCGACAAGGACAAGCCGCAGGCCGCCGCACCGCCGTCCGCCCGGGTCGCGTCCAGGCCCGCGCCGCCGCCGCCGGAGTTGAAGGACATCATCGAGCACGATGCCCGCTACGTCGTCGGCATCAGCTTCCCGCCCGAGGCCAGGAAGTATTCCGGGCTCGCCACGGCGCTGCAGGGCTATGCCGACGGCGCGCGCGCCGAACTGCTGAAGGCCGTGCAGGGGGCCGATCCGGCGAAGCAGACGTCGCCGTTCGACCTCACGCTCAATTTCAGCCTGCTGTTGGAAACGCCCGACGTGGTGGCGGTCGCCGCCGACGGGTCCAGCTTCACCGGCGGCGCGCACGGCGATCCGCTGGTCGCGCGCTTCGTGTGGCTGCCGAAGCAGCAGAAGATGCTGACCGCCAACGACCTGTTCGCCGATCCGAACGCGTGGACCTCGCTGTCCGACTACGCCCGCGAGCAGTTGCACGCCGCGCTGTCGCAACGCGTCGATGCCGACGAACTGTCGCCGACGGAACGCGCCGACGTGATGCGCTCGGTGGGGCGGATGATCGACGAAGGCACCGAGCCGACGGCGACCACGTTCGCCGCGTTCGAGCCGATCGCGGCGCCCGCGCCCGACACCGGCCACCTGATGGGGCTGCGCTTCGTGTTCCCGCCGTACCAGGTCGGGCCCTACGTCGACGGCGTGCGCACGGTCGAGGTGCCGACCGCGGTGCTGATGCCGTACCTGTCGCCGGCGCGGCGGCCGCTGTTCGTGGACGTGAAGCCCGCGCCGGCGCCGGTGCCGACCGACGCGACGGCCGCACCGCAGGTCACGCCGCAGGCGACGCCGTAGCCGCCGACGCCAGCGCGGCGGACAGCGTCGCGCCGCAGTCCGCGTCCAGCCGCAGCTGCGCCAGATCGTCGGCGCGGGTGCGGCCGCGGTTGAGGATCGCCAGCGGCATGCCGCGCTCCGCGGCGATGCGCGCGAAGCGGAAGCCCGAATACACCATCAGCGACGTGCCGACCGCGAGCATCGCGTCGGCCGCTTCCAGCGCGGCCAGCGCGCGGGCGTAGCGCTCGCGCGGAACGTTCTCGCCGAAGAACACCACGTCCGGTTTCAGCAGGCCGCCGCAGTGCACGCAGTGCGGCGGCACGAAGCGCAGCACCGCCGCGGCGTCGATGTCGGCGTCGCCATCGGGCGCGGCGCCGGCTTCGCGCGGGCGCCAGCCGGGATTGGCGTCGGCCATCCGCCGCTGCAGGTCCTCGCGCGGCGTGTCGTCGCCGCAGCCCAGGCAGACCACGCGATCCAGCCGGCCGTGCAGGTCGATCACGTCGCGGCTGCCCGCGCGCTGGTGCAGGCGGTCGACGTTCTGCGTGACCAGCGCCGTCAGCGCGCCGCGGCGTTCGAGCTCGACCAGCGCCGCATGCGCGGCATTCGGCCGCGAGGCCGAGAACCCCGGCCAGCCGACGTGGCTGCGCGCCCAGTAGCGGCGATACACCGCCGGATCGCCGGTGAACGCCTGCCAGGTCACCGGCGGCGTGCGCTTCCACGCGCCGTCGGCATCGCGGTAGTCGGGAATGCCGGAGTCGGTGCTGACGCCGGCACCGGTGAGCACGAACAGCCGCGGATGCGCGGCGAGCCACGCACGCAGCGTGGTCGCCGGATCGCCGGCGGTGAAGGCGTCTGGAGGCGTCTGCGGATCGGAAGGCATGCGGATCTCGAACGGCGCGAAGCCGCAAACGACACCGCCCGGGCGAGCCGGGCGGTGTCGGTGCAACAGGGCGGAGCGCTTACTTCGAGGTCAGGCCGCGGCGCACCAGCAGCGGCTGGATGTACGGGTCACGACCGGAGAAGTCGTGGAACAGCACCATCGCGTCCTTCGAGCCGCCGCGGCTGAGCAGCGTGTCGCGGAAGTGGTCGCCGTTCTTGCGGGTCAGGCCGCCGTTCTGCTTCATCCATTCCACGCTGTCCGCGTCCAGCACTTCCGACCAGATGTAGGCGTAGTAGCCGGCCGCGTAGCCGCCCATGATGTGACTGAAGTACGGCGTGCGGTAGCGCGGCGGCACCGGCGCGTAGTCGACGCCGATGTCCTTCAGCGCCTTCGCCTCGTAGGCCATCACGCCCTTGGCGTCGGGCAGCTGGTCGGCCGGCACCTGGTGCCAGCGCTGGTCCAGCATCGCCGCGCCGAGGTACTCGGTGGTCTTGTAGCCCTGGTTGAACTGCTCGGCGGCCAGCACCTTGTCCAGCAGCGCCTTCGGCATCGCCTCGCCGGTCTGGTAGTGCTTGGCGTAGTTGGCCAGCACTTCAGGCCAGGTCGCCCACATCTCGTTGACCTGCGACGGGTACTCGACGAAGTCGCGCGGCACGTTGGTGCCGCTGAAGTACGGGTACTTCACGTTCGAGAACATGCCGTGCAGCACGTGGCCGAACTCGTGGAACGAGGTGTTGACGTCGTCCCAGGTCATCAGCGCCGGCTTGCCCGCGGCCGGCTTGGTGACGTTGAGGTGCAGGGCGACGACCGGCTTCTGGCCCAGCAGCTCGGACTGGTCGACGTAGGAACTCATCCACGCACCGCCGCGCTTGGACGGACGCGCGTACGGGTCGACGATGACGATCGCCAGCTGCGAGCCGTCCTCGTTGGAGACGTCGTAGACGCGCACGTCTTCCTGGTAGGTCGGCAGGTCGGTGCGGCGCTTGAACTTCAGGCCATACAGCTTCTCGGCCGCGAAGAACACGCCGTTGTTGAGGACGTTGTCCATCTCCAGGTACGGCTTGAGCTGTGCTTCGTCGAAGTCGTACTTCGCCTTGCGCACCTTCTCGCTGTAGTACAGCCAGTCCCACGGCTCGACGGCGAAGGTCGGCTCGCCCTTGGCCTTCTGCTCGGCGTCGATCATGGCCTGCAGCTCGGCGGCTTCCTTCTTCGCGTTGGCGACGGCCGGCGGCGCCAGCTGGGCCATCATCTTGTTGATCGCGTCCGGGGTCTTGGCGGTCTCTTCGGCCACGGCGAACGCGGCGTAGTTCGGATAGCCCATGATCGCGGCGCGTTCGGCGCGCAGCTTGGCGACCTTCGACACGATCTCGGTGTTGTCCCACTGGTTGCCGCGGCTGCCGCGGGCCATCGAGGCCTTGTAGATGCGCTCGCGCAGGGCGCGGTTGTCCATCTGCGTGGTGATCGGCTGGATCGTGGTGTTGAGCAGCGCGATCAGGAACTTGCCCTTCAGGCCCTTCTTCTCGGCGGCTTCGGCCAGCGGCGCGATCTGGTCGTCGGACAGGCCCTTCAGCTCGTCGCGCGAGTCGACCACGATGGCCGAGTCGTTCACTTCGTCGAGCACGTTCTGGTTGTACTTCGTGGCCAGCGTGGCCATCTCGGCGTTGATCGCCTTCACCCGCTCCTTCTGCTTGTCGTCCAGCTTGGCGCCGGCGCGGACGAAGTCGGTGTAGTAGCGCTCGACCAGGCGCACGCCTTGCGGGTCCAGGCCCAGGCTGTCGCGCTTGTCGTACAGCGCCTGCACGCGCTGGAACAGCTTCGGGTTGAGGTAGATGCTGTCGTAGTGCGCGGCGAACTTGGGCGAGTATTCCTCGTCCAGCTTGTCCAGCGCGTCGTTGGTGTTGGCGCTGGTGAGGTTGCCGAAGACCTTGGTGGCGCGGCCCAGCAGCTGGCCCGAACGCTCCATCGCCAGGATGGTGTTGTCGAAGGTCGGTGCCTCGGTGCTGTCGGCGATCGCCTGGATCTCCTTCACCTGGTCGGCCATGCCGCGATCGAAGGCCGGCGCGAAGTCGGTGTCCTTGATCTTGTTGAACTGCGGGAAATGCAGCGGCAGGGGGCTTTCGGAGAAGAAGGGATTCTCGTGGGCGGCGTCGGCGGGCATGGCGGCCTTGTCGGTGGCGGGCTTCTGTTCGGCGGGCTTGTCGCAGCCGGACAGCATGGCGGCGGAGAGGGCCAGCGCCAGGGCGCAGGCGATCGGGCGATTCATTCGGACGGTCCTCGGCGGTGCGAAGGGGCGGAAAAGCACCCCCCAGCCTAGCCCGTCACCCCCTCCCGCGGCCCGTGACGAAAGGCATGGGCCGGACGGGGAGCAGGGGCGAGGGGCAGGGGCGAGGATCAGGGATGAGGATCAGGGCCACGGTGACGGCCCGTATCACGAATTGTTTACAATCCGCCGCGCGATGCGGTGCGGTATGGCCCCGGCCCGCGGCCGGAGACCGCCCGTTGCGCCTCCATCCCTCTCCCAGGATCGCCCATGACCTCCTCCTTCCGTTCCCGCCGCGCCCTGCGCCTCGGCGGCCTTGCCGTCGCCATCGGTTTCGCCCTGCCGGCCATGGCCCAGGACGGCGCCCCGGCC
Organism: Lysobacteraceae bacterium; assembly: GCA_051952955.1. Classification (GTDB taxonomy): domain Bacteria; phylum Pseudomonadota; class Gammaproteobacteria; order Xanthomonadales; family Xanthomonadaceae; genus Lysobacter_I. The sequence continues at coordinate 4,699 of JBQCJG010000027.1, forward strand.
GCCAGGGCCGACGCGCCCGAACTCGACGCCATCACCGTCACCGCCCAGCGCCGCACCGAGAACATCCAGGACGTGCCGGTGGCGATCACCACCGTCGATCGCGAGAAGCTGGAAGCGCTGACCACCAGCGGCGACGACATCCGCCTGCTGTCGGGCCGCCTGCCGAGCCTGAACATCGAGTCCTCGTTCGGCCGCGCCTTCCCGCGCTTCTACATCCGCGGCCTGGGCAACACCGACTTCGACCTCAACGCCTCGCAGCCGGTGTCGCTGGTGTACGACGGCGTGGTCCAGGAGAACCCGATCCTGAAGGGCTTCCCGATGTTCGATCTCGACCAGATCGAAATGGACCGCGGCCCGCAGGGCACGCTGTTCGGCCGCAATACCCCGGCCGGCGTGCTGAAGTTCGAATCGGCGCGTCCGGAAGAAACCTTCGGCGGCTACGGCCGCATCTCCTACGGCAGCTACGGCACGCTGAACCTGGAAGGCGCGATCACCGGCCCGCTGACCGACAAGGTCTCGGCCCGCGTGTCGGTGCTGCACCAGCGCCGCGACGACTACGTCGACAACACCTTCAACGGCGACGGCGACGACCTCGAGGGCTACCGCGAGACCGCCGCGCGCGGCCAGCTGCTGATCAAGCCCGGCGACACCTTCGAGGCGCTGCTGAACGTGCATTCGCGCAAGCTCGACGGCACCGCGCGGCTGTTCCGCGCCGGCATCATCAAGCCGGGCACCAACGACCTGGTCGACGGCTTCAGCCGCGATCGCGTGTCGATCGACGGCCGCAACGAGCAGAACCTCGACCAGATCGGCGGCAACCTGCGCATGCGCTGGGACCTCGGCCGCGTCAGCCTGTACTCGATCACCGGCTACGAGAGCGTCGACGCCTACAGCCGCGGCGACATCGACGGCGGCTCGGTCTACGCCTTCCCGACCGGCGCGCCCGGCGTGGCGCTGTTCCCGGCGGAATCCGCCGACGGCCTGCCCAACCACCGCCAGTACAGCCAGGAATTCCGCGTCGAATCGAACGAGTGGGGCCGCTTCGACTGGCAGGCCGGCCTGTTCTGGTTCGACGAGAAGATCGACGTCGACAGCTTCTCCTACGACGGCTTCGGCGGCCCGCAGAACGGCTACGCCCGCCAGCACCAGGACAACACCGCGTGGGCGGTGTTCGCCTCGGGCGACTTCGACGTCACCGACCGCCTGAAGCTGCGCGGCGGCGTGCGCTACACCGACGACCGCAAGGACTTCACCGCCGAGCGCGTGGTCGGTCCGTTCGGCCCGCCGATCGCGCCGATCACCGTGCACCCGAACGACAACGACGTCAGCTGGGACCTCAGCGCGGTCTACAAGCTCAACGACCAGGTCAACCTGTACGGCCGCGTCGCCAAGGGTTTCCGCGCGCCGAGCGTGCAGGGCCGCCTGATGTTCGCCGACGCCTCGCTGCCGGCCAGCGAACTGGTGACCGTCGCCGACACCGAGACCGTGATCTCGTGGGAAGGCGGCGTGAAGGCGCAGCTGTGGGACAACCGCCTGCGCCTGGGCGTCGCGCTGTACCGCTACGCCGTCGACGACCAGCAGCTGACCGCGGTCGGCGGCGCGACCAACATCGCGCGCCTCGTCAACGCCGACAAGACCATCGGCCAGGGCGTCGAACTCGACGCGCAGGCGTGGATCACCGACCACCTGTTCGTCACCCTCGGCGCCAGCTTCAACGACACCGAGATCCAGGACAAGGATCTGGCCGTGTTCGGCTGCGGCGGCGGCTGCACCGTGACCGATCCGGCCGGCACGGTGCCGGGCACCTATCGCATCGACGGCAACCCGCTGCCGCAGGCCCCGCGCAACGTCTACAACCTGACCGCGCGCTACGGCCTGCCGGTCGGCAACGGCGGCGAGTTCTACGCCTACACCGACTGGGCCTACCGCGGCCAGGTGAACTTCTTCCTGTACGAATCGACCGAGTTCACCGGCAAGTCGCTGCTGGAAGGCGGCCTGCGCTTGGGCTACGCCTGGAACAACGGCGACTACGACGTGGCGCTGTTCGGTCGCAACATCACCGACGAGACCGTGGTCGTCGGCGGCATCGACTTCAACAACCTCACCGGCTTCCTCAACGAGCCGAGCACCTGGGGCGTGGAGTTCAAGGCGCGGTTCTGATGCGCGTGCGTCGATCGGCGCGTCCGATCGACGCCGTCGCGTGATGCAGACGAGAACGCCGGACGGGAGACCGTCCGGCGTTCCTTTTTTGGTGCGCCGGGGCGACGTGCGAACCCGCCGCCCGGCAATCCGCTTCCTCAGAACCTGAAGCTGCCGTCGTTGCGCGTGGTGGTGCCGGTGCAGTTTGCGGGCAGGGTGAACTCGCGGTTGCCCGAGGTCGTGGCCTGGTTGCCTTCCCATGTCGCGGCGCTGCCGTCCCACTTCACGTACTTGTACTGGATCGCCGCGCCCGCCGGCAGGGTTACCGTCCCCGTCCACGGCACGTTCGCGCCGCTGCCCTGGATGGTCAGCGCGAAGCCCGCGCCCGGCGCCCACGCGCCCAGCGGCGCCACGTTGCCGACGACCCGCAGGTTCTGGCCGAAGCTCGTGTTCGCGTTGGCGATCGTGAAGCTCACCGCGCAGGTGCTCGGCGTGGTGGTGGTGACGTTGAGCGTGGCGCTGCTGGCCGAGACGTTGCCCGCAGCGTCGTACGCACGGACGGTGTAGGCATAGGCGGTCGATGCCGACAACCCGGTATCGGTGAAGCCGGTCGACGCTGTGGTGCCGATCTCGTTGCCGTCGCGGAACACGCGGTATCCCGCCACGCCGACGTTGTCGGTGGCGGCGGTCCAGCCGATCGTCGCCGAGGTCGCGGTGACGCCCGAGGCCGCCAGCCCGCCCGGGACCGACGGCGCGGCGGCGTCGTCGTTGAGGCAGGGATCGGTGGTGCCGATCGTGCCACCGCTGATCGACGACACGCCGGTGCCGACCGGGTAGTTCGCGCCGTTGCGGCTGTCCCACGCGCCGCTGCCGTTGTTGAACGTGACCTGCGCACCGGTGGCGGCGCCGAGGTTCAGCGTCTTCACCACCCAACCGGTGCAGCCCGCGCTCATGGCCACGCCCGGCACCGCGGTCCAGTTGCCGCCGTTCGGCGCGTAGTGGACGTAGGTCGTGGTCCAGGTCGTCGACGGCTTGTAGTAGACGGTCGCGGTGTTGTTGACCAGCGGCGGCGTGGTGACCGGCAGCGCGGCGCTGGCGGCCGACACGTTGCCGACCGCGTCCTGCGCCTTCACGGTGTAGCTGTAGGCGGTGCCGGGCGTGAGTCCGCCGTCGGCGTAGCGGGTTGCGGCGGTGGTGCCGATCTGCGTGCCGTTGCGGAACACGAGGTAGGACGACACGCCGACGTTGTCGGTCGACGCCGTCCACGCCAGCGTGAGCGCGGTCGAGGCCAGGGACTGCGCGTCGAGCCCGGTCGGCACGGTCGGCGCCTGCGTGTCCGCGCGCGCCGGCGTGGTGACCGAGACGGCGGTGCTCGCTGCCGACACGTTGCCCGCGGCGTCGTAGGCGCGCACGGTATAGCTGTACGCGGTCGACGGCGATACGCCGTTGTCGACGTGACCGGTGCCGGTGGTCACGTCGGCGATCTGGGTGCCATTGCGGAACACGCGATAGCCGGCGACGCCGACGTTGTCGGTCGATGCGATCCAGCCCAGCGCCACCGAGTTCGCATCGATCGCGTTGCCGGTCAGCCCGGTGGGCGTGCCCGGTGCCTGCGTGTCGAGCGTGCACGGGTCGGTGCCGGTGCTCACGGCGCCGTTCTGCACCACCGAGAGCCCGGTGCCCAGCGCGTAGTTGCGGCCGCCGTTGTTGTCCCAGGTGCCGCTGCCGTTGTTGAACGTCGCGGCCAGCCCGGTCGCGCTGCCGAGGTTCGCGGTGTAGCGATACCAGCCGGTGCAGGCGACGCTCATCGCGACGCCCGGGACCGTGGTCCACGTGCCGCCGGTGGGCGAGTAGTGCAGGTTGACCGTCGTCCAGCCCGCGGCGGGGCGGTAGAACACCGTCGCGACGTTGCCCGCGGCGGTGCTCGCCGAGGTCGCGGCCGACGCGGCCGACAGGTTGCCCGCCGCGTCCTTCGCCTTGATCGTGTAGCTGTACGCCGTCGACGGTTGCAGGCCGGTGTCGGTGTACGCGGTGCCGGCGACGCTGGCGGCGAGCGCGCCGTTGCGGTAGACCTGGTAGCCGGCGACGCCGTAGTTGTCGGTGGCCGCGGTCCACGTCAGCGCGATCGAACTCGCGGTGGTCGCGCCCGCGACCGGCGTGCCGGGCGTCGACGGCGGCGTGGTGTCGGGCGCCTTCGTGGTGATCGTCAGCACCGGACTGCGTGCGGACTGGTTGCCGGCGCCGTCGTAGGCCAGCACCTGGTAGCCGTAGCTGGTCGATGCGGCGAGCCCGCTGTCGTCGAACTGCGTGCCGCTGCCGGTGCCGACCAGCACGCCGTTGCGGAAGATCTGGTAGCCCGCGACGCGCACGTTGTCGGTTGCAGGCGACCAGCTGATCGTCACCGAACGATCGGTGAGCGCGCTCGACGCGAGGCTGCCCTGGAACACCGGCGGCGTGGTGTCGACGGTGAGGAACGGGCGCACGCCGGCGACGTTGCCCGCGGGGTCCTCGACGTAGCCCGAGCCGGTGGTCGTCTTGCGATACGTGCCGGCGCCGACGTAGACCTGCTGGATGTCGCTGCGGGTGACGTTGCCGCGGGTGTCGGTGGCCTCGATGTAGTAGTCGAGCAACTGGTTGCGGTACTGGTTGAAGTACGTGTAATAGAGGTTGCCGATCTCCTGTGCCGGCAGCACCTGCATGGTCTGCTGCGTCACCGGCATCCACGACACGCCGTTCATCACCGGCCTGAGGTCGCGCACCTGCATCGGGTACGCCGTCCACGCGCCCACGCTCGCCGGCGCGATCGACAGCCCGGGCTTGCCGACCATCGCCGCCGGATCGTAGACCTTGTAGGTGTCGTCGTTGCCGTCGATGCTCGTCGACGCGTGCGTGCGCACCTTCACCTGGATGCTGGCGATGTTCGACAAATCGTAGGCGTAGGTGTAGACCGCGAACTCGTTGTCGTAGTGCTGCACCGTCCAGCCTTCGGCCTTCGATGCGTTCACCGAGCCGGGGTTGTAGGGATAGCGCTGCGGCCACCACACCGACGGTCCGGTGCGGTCCTTGGCGACGTTCGGCTGCACGTACTGCTTCGAGAAGTACAGCGAGTTGTTGAAGGCGAGGGTGGGTTTGACGTTGTCGTCCTTGTTCTCGTCGTAGTAGCCGAAGCCCGAATCCATCGCCGGCAGCAGGAAGTACCACGACAGTTCGGCCGGATTGGCGCCGCCGGCGTAATCGCTGGCCGGATTGCCCTTCACCGGGAACGACAGCATCCACGGATTGAGCTGGTTGCCCGGCGGCGCGACCTGCTGGTCCAGCGTCGTGGTCGGCGACCAGTAGGCCGGATGGTCGTCCAGCCAGATCTGCTCGGCGGTCTTCGCGTAGTTCAGCGCGGCCTGCAGCAGCGCGAAGTTGCGCTCCAGGTAGTGCCGGCCGTACTCGAACGACACCGTCGCGCCCTCTTCCGCGCCATTGAGGTTGGTCTTCGGCGAGAGGTTCATGCCGGTCGCGGCGTTGAACGCGGGGAACTGGCCTTTCCAGATCATGAAGGGCAGGTGCCAGTGGTACCACATCGGGTCGGACGCCGAATCGCGCGTGTCGATCCACGAGCCGTCTTGCACGTGCTGCACGTCTCCGGAGGGGATCGGGAAGCGCTGCAGGTATTCGTCGATGCCGAGGCAGTAGCCGCTGCCGCCGCAGGTGGTGCCGTAGCCGTTCTGCCACGTCGACAGCGCGCCGGCGCGGCCGCCGGCGTTGTCGCCGTCGTGCGCGACCACGAAGAACTGGCGCGGTTCGAGCGCGGAATAGGGCACGTATTCGTCGACCGTGACCGCGCCTTCCCAGCCTTCCAGCCACGAGCCGTTCTGGGTGACGGGGATGCCCGCGAGCTTCGTCACTGTGCCGGTCGCGGGATCGACGTGGCGCACCCAGTGCGGCGTCGACGCGAACGGATACTTGTTCACCACGACCTGCTGCTCGTGCGCCATGCCGGCCGCCACCCAGCTGCCGGTGGTCGAGGCGTTGCGCAGGTCGGCGCGGTTCGGCGGCGAGGTCAGCGTGTCGCCGTTGGCGTCGTAGGTCGCGTACGGATAGTCCTTCAGCGTGCGCGAGAAATGGTTGTTGCCGATCACCGACCACTGCACGCCCATCTTCGCGAGCACCGGGATCAGGCGGTCGGAGAAGCCGAGTTCGGTCGGGAAGAAGCCGCGCGAGGCGCGGAAGTTGCCGCCGAGGAAATACGGCTGCGCCAGCGTCGCGTTCTGGTAGATCAGGTCCTTGAGGAAATACTCCGATCCGACCAGCGGACCCATGCTGTGGTGGCCGGTGAAGTGGATCAGGTCCAGCGTCCGGTAACCGTTGGTCGTCGGCAGGCCGCCGTACGCCGTGCGCCACGATGCGCCCCAGTTGGTGTTGGTGTAGCCGGGTACGTTCTGCAGCCTTTCCAGGCTGTCGACGTTGTTGACCACCGCGCCCGACATCGTCACGTGGATCTGGCCGTTCGCGCCCGATCCGTTGCGCATTTCGTTCGCAACCTGCTGCGGCCACCACTGGTAGGCGCCGGTCTTGGCGTCGGGGCTGTAATAGCTGACCAGGTCGTCGTGCGGCATGATCGTGCCGCCGAGCGCGGCCGGCAGGTAATAGCTGTAGCCGGGCGGCGGGTTGTTCTTCAGCGCGATGACGTCGCCGTCGTACAGATAGCGGATCGGCGCGCCGTTCGCCGTCGCGTTGTACGCCTGGCCGACGTCGACCGCGTAGAACGGCCAGAAGTTCGGCATGTGGTTGTGGTAGACGTGCGCGGCGGGGATCGCCGCGTCGGCGCCGGGCACGGCGCAGCAGGCCGCGAACATGCCGGCCGCGAGCGCGGCCGGAACGCTGTGCAGTTTCATCGTTCTTCTCTCCATGAACGCCGATACGCTTGCCGCGGCACGAAGTCCCTTCGCGCGCGAACACCCTGCGTCTCGCATGTTCCCCGCGACGCCGGAGGGATTATTGGTGCGTATCGCTTTGCAGCATGCGCACGTGCAAACGTATACATGCGCAGCAGCGAGGCGACGCGCGCGATCGGCGCACGGGGTCGCCTCGTGTTTTCGATATCAGTCGTGCGCGCTGTCTTGCCGGCGTGCCTGCGCGTTCGCGTTCACCGCGGCCTGCACGTAGGCGGCGAGGCCGTCGGCGCGATCGTCGTAGTGCGCGCGGAAGCGTTCGTCGCCGGTATAGAACATCGCGACCTGCGCGTGCATCGCGTGGCTGCAGGGATAGAACCAGCGATCGATGTGCGCGCGGTGCAGTTCGGCCAGCGCCATCGCGCGTTCGCCGTCGGCCGCGTCGCCCCGCTGCATCGAGGCCAGCAACTGGTCGGTGATCGCGTCGCTCTCGGCGCGGATCGTCGCCCAGTCGTCCTTCGTGTAGCGGGCGGTGCGCTGGCGCGAGATCTTCCACGCGTCGGTGTCGCCCCAGCGGCGTTCCGCTTCCTGCGCGTATTCGCCGTTGCGGAATCTTTCGTGGCCTTCGAACAGGGTATCGATGTCCATGGGTGTGCTCGCTTCGAGGTTGAGGAGGGTCGCATCGATCGCGCCGAGCACCGCGTCCGCGTGGGCGCGCTGGCGTTCCAGCGTCGCACGCTGGGCGAGGAGGGCCTCGCGCCGGCGTTCGACCGGCGCGTCCAGCAGGTCGCGCACGGCGTCCAGACCGAAGCCCAGCTCGCGCAGCACCAGCACCTGCTGCAACCGCTGCAGGTCGGCATCGCCGTAGAGGCGGTAGCCGGCGGCGCTGCGGCAGGTCGGCGAGACCAGGCCGATCGCGTCGTAATGGTGCAGGGCACGCACGGTCAGGCCGACGAGGGCGGCGACCTGGCCGACGGTGCGTTCGTGGGCGGGCATGGCGGGCTCCGATGGGGTGGACAGCACGGGGTGGACAGCACGGTGGACAGCGGCGCGGTGGACGGTGATGGCGTCGATGCGGGGCGCATGCTCCGGCCTCACGTCGCGTCAGGGTCAAGCCCCATTGTGCGCCCGGGGCACACGCCGGCACGCCGCGAACCGGCTAGACTCGGCCGACGTCCCCGCGGGCCGCGGCCCGCCGTCTTCCCGTTCCCAGGAGTACGCCATGCTGCGCCCCGCCTTCCGCGGTCTGCTGTTCGCATCGCTTCTGCTGTCGCCCGCGCTGCACGCCGCCGACACCGTCCGCTACACCGTGCTGGTCGATGGCGGCAAGCAGGCCGGCCACCAGATCGTCCAGCGCAACGACGACGGCAGCGTCCACGTCGACTACGTGTTCAAGGACAACGGCCGCGGGCCGGAACTGAAGGAGGACTACACCCTCGCGCCCGACGGCACCTTCCTCACCTACGCGGTGAAGGGCACGTCGACGTTCGGTGCGCCGGTCGACGAATCCTTCCGCGTCGCGGACGGCAAGGCGACGTGGACCTCGACGTCGGACGCCGGCGAACAGCCGGCCGTCGCCGGCGCCGCGTACTGGGCGATCGGCGGCACGCCGCAGAGCGGGGCGCAGGTGCTGTCCGCGCTGCTGTCGCGCAGCGACGGCAAGCTGCCGCTGATCCCCGGCGGCACGCTGAGCGCGCGTGCGGTCGCCGACCTCACCCTGCCCGGCGACCGCAAGGTGCGCCTGATGCGCATCACCGGCGTCGGCTTCACCCCGCAGTTCGTCTGGATGACCGCGGACGCGCAGCCGCGCTTCTATGCGCTGGTCGTGCCCGGCTACCTGCAGCTCGTCGAGGAAGGGCGCGAAGCCGACGCGGGCCTGCTGGAGGAACGCCAGAAGCAGGCCGAGGCCGACGCGCTGACCGAGCTTCGCGACACGCTGGCGCATCCGCTGCGCGGCACCACGCTGATCCGCAACGCGCGCGTGTTCGACAGCGAGGCCGCCACCCTGGGCCCGGCGTCGGACCTCTTGATCGCGAACGGTCGCATCGCCTCGATCTCCGGCGCCAACCAGGAAACCGCCGCCGCCGACCAGGTGATCGATGCCGGCGGTCGCGTGCTCACGCCCGGCCTGTTCGACATGCACGGCCACACCAGCGCCTGGCAGGGCGGCCTGCACCTCGCCGCGGGCGTGACCACCGTCCGCGACATGGGCAACGACAACGCGACGCTGCAGCAGCTCATCGCCGACGAGCGCGAAGGCAAGGTGTTGTCGCCGTCGGTGGTGCCGGCGGGTTTCATCGAGGGCGAAAGCCCGATGTCCGCCCGCAACGGCTTCGTGGTCTCCGACCTCGACGGTGCGAAGAAGGCGGTCGACTGGTACGCCGGCCACGGCTATCCGCAGATCAAGATCTACAACTCCTTCCCGAAGGCAATCCTGCGCGAGACCGTCGCCTACGCGCACAGCCGCGACATGCGCGTCAGCGGGCACATCCCCGTGTTCCTGCGCGCGCAGGACGCGCTCGACGCCGGCTACGACGAGATCCAGCACATCAACCAGGTGCTGCTCAACTTCCTGGTGAAGGACGACACCGACACGCGCACGCTGGAACGCTTCTACCTGCCGGCGCGCGGCGTGGCCGACATGGACTTCGACGCGAAGCCGGTGCAGGACTTCATCGCCCGCCTGGCCCGCGACCAGATCGTGATCGACCCGACGCTGACCGCGTTCGACTTCATCCGCCAGCGCGCCGGCCAGCTGTCGCCCGCCTACGCCGACGTCGCCGACCACATGCCGCCGGACGTCGCCCGCGGCCTGAAGAGCGCCGAGTTCGACATCCCCGACGACGCCACCGCGGCGCGCTACAACAAGTCGTACGACAAGATGGTCAACTTCGTCGGCCGCATGTACCGCGCCGGCGTGCCGATCGTGGGCGGGACCGACGGCCTGCCGGGCTTCACGCTGCAGCGCGAACTCGCCCTCTACGTGCAGGCCGGCATGACCCCGGCGCAGGCACTGCAGGTGGCCACGCGCAACGGCGCGAAGTATTCCCGCACGCTCAACGACCGCGGCACGATCGCGGTCGGCAAGCGCGCCGACCTCGTGCTGTTCGACGGCGACCCGACCGCGAACATCGCCGACGTGCGCAAGGTCGCGCTCGTCATCAAGAACGGCGAGGCCTACTACCCGGCAGAGATCGACCGGGCGCTGGGCATCGCGCCGTTCGCCGATCCGGTGAAGCCGCAGCCTGCGGCGCCGTGAGCGCCGCGCCGCGGCCGATCCGTCGTCCGCTTCCCTTCTTCCTTCCCGTTTCCTTTTTCGCACGGAGCCCCTGCATGCAGACCGCCTACGACTTTTCCGCCATCGACATCGAGGGCCACGACCGGGCGCTCGCCGACTATCGCGGCAAGGTGCTGCTCGTGGTCAACGTCGCGTCGAAGTGCGGCTTCACGCCGCAGTACGCCGGCCTGCAGAAATTGTGGGAGACCTATCGCGACCGCGGTCTGGTGATCCTCGGCTTCCCCTGCGACCAGTTCGGTCACCAGGAACCGGGCGACGAGGCCGAGATCCGCAATTTCTGCTCGCTGACCTACGACGTCGACTTCCCGATGTTCGCGAAGATCGACGTCAACGGCGCAGGTGCGCACCCGCTGTGGAAGTGGCTGAAGGACCAGAAGGGCGGCCTGCTCGGCATCGGCGCGATCAAGTGGAACTTCAGCAAGTTCCTCGTCGGCCGCGACGGCCGCGTCGTCGCGCGCTACGCGCCGACCGACAAGCCGGAGTCGCTGGCGAAGGACATCGAGGCCGCACTGGGGTGATGCCGGACGGGCCATGAGCGAAGCGCCGGGCCATCGCGGAGCGGGTTTCGAACTGGCGCTCGCCACCGAGAGCAGCGCGCTGGTGGCGACGGTCACCGGCCGCATCGAGGCCGTCGAAGCCCTGATCCAGCTCTTCCTGCGCATCGCCGCCGAGGTCCGTCGCACCGGCGTGCGCCAGGTGCTGGTGCTCGACCACACCCATGGCGTGGTGCCGCCCGAGGCGCAGCTGCGCAAGCTGTTCGCCGCGCTCGAAGGCCAGTCGATGGAGTCGGTGCGGCTGGCCTACGTCGACGCCAGCGGCACCGCGGTCAGCCGCATGGAGCTGGGCGAGATCCTCGGCCGCGAGCGCGGCTACGACTGCCGGGTGTTCGACAACGAGGCCCGCGCGCGGATCTGGCTGCATTACGGCGAGGCCTGACGGCGCCGATCCATCCTGCACGGTCCGCATGCGGACTGGCGTCAGCGCGGGGCCGCGGCGCGTTCGGCGTCGATGCGGCGCAGCAGCGCTTCCGTCGCGGGCGTCCACACCCGCCACGCATGGCCGCCTTCGGGCGTGAGGACGTGCCCGGGCGGCAGCGCAGGCGCGAACAGCGCGATGGTGTCGCGCAGGCGGTCGCGGCGGCCGTACGCGAGCCACACGCGCCGCGAGGCCGCGGGATCGCGGGCGATGACCTGCAGATGGCGCCACAGGTCGCGCTGCCAGTCGTCGACATCGCCGGACTCGCCGGCGGGCGGCGTCCAGTCCGTCAGTCCGCCTGCAGCGGCCACGCTCTTCGGGACCGCGCCGTCGCCGAGGTAGGGCGCCAGCAACAGCAGGCCGGCGGTTTCGCCCGGATGACGCCGGTCGTACAGCAGCGTCCCGAGCCCGCCCAGCGAAGCGCCGCCCAGCCACACTTCGCGGTAGCCGCGCGTGCGCGCCGGCCGCATGACGTCCGCTTCGAGGCGTTCGGGCACGTCGCCCCGACGGTAATCGGGCAGCCGCAATTCGGCGAACAGCACGTCGGCATCGGGCCAGGCCCGCTGGATCGCCTACGCGACCCCGCTGCGGCCGAGCGCGGCCAGGTCGTCGGCGCGACCGGGCAGCACGACCACGAGCCGGCGCTGCGCCTGCGGCGGCGCGGCAGGCGCGGGGATCAACCGGGTCGGGATGGGCGGGGCGGGGCGCGTGGCGTCCGCGGCGGGCGTCGACGCGCAGCCGGCGCAGAGCAGGGACAGCAGCAGGACGATGACGGGGAGGGCGCGGCGCATCGCGGTGTCCGGAGTCGGGAGACTCCGACGGTACGCCCCCGACGCCGCCGCGGATGCGCGACGCCGCCCATTCCTCGACGATCGTCCGCTTCCGGGCCTGCCTACTTCTCGACGAAGGCGCGCTCGAACACGTACTCGCCGGCGGTGCCGATGCGCGGCGAAGCGGTGAAGCCGCGGCGATCGAGCATGGCGCGGAAGTCGGCCAGCATCTGCGGGCTGCCGCAGATCATCGCGCGGTCGTGGGCCGGGTCCAGCGGCGGCAGGCCGAGGTCCGAGGCGACGCGCCCGGCGTCGAGCAGGTCGGTGATCCGCCCGCGCTGCAGGCGGCCGTGCCAGTAGAAATCCTCGCGGGTCACCGCCGGGTAGTACAGCAGCTTGCTGCGGATTTCCTCGCCCAGGTATTCGTGGACCGGCAGGCCGCGGCTGATGTAGTCGCGATAGGCGAGGTCGGGCTCGCCGCGCACGCCGTGGCAGACGATCACCTTCTCGAAGCGCTCGTACGTCGCCGGATCCTTGATCACCGCCAGCCACGGCGCCAGGCCGGTGCCGGTCGACAGCAGGTAGAGATTGCGCCCCGGGTGCACGTCGGAGATCAGCAGCGTGCCGGTGGGCTTGCGCCCGATGAGGATCGTGTCGCCCGGCTTGATGTGCTGCAGCCGCGAGGTCAGCGGCCCGTTCTGCACCTTGATGCTGAAGAACTCCAGCTCTTCTTCCCAGTTCGCACTCGCGATGGAGTAGGCCCGCATGAGCGGCCTGGTCGTGCCGTCTTCCTGTGGAATCTCCAGGCCGATCATCACGAACTGGCCGTTGTCGAAACGGAAACCGTCGTCGCGCGTGGTGGTGAAGCTGAAATAGGCGTCGGTCCAGTGACGGACGTCCAACACGGTTTCCGTGCCGTAGGGGGAGGCCATGCGTGGGGATCTGAGGGAATCGCTGCCGTCGATTATAGACAAGCGCGTGGATGCCGGAGTTTGATCCGGCTCGGGAACCCCCGCCGGGCGGGCGGGGGCAGGCGTGCGGGTGCCGCGTTCACAGCGTCAGCGTGTGCACGACCTGCGTGCGGTCGTCCGGATCGGGCGTCGTCGTGAAGCCGAGGTGATGCGCGAGATGCGCCATCTCCAGATTCTCGGCGAAATCCAGCGAGACCATGCGGCGGATGCCGCGCTCGCGGGCGGCCTCGATCAGTCGCTGCATCAGCGCCTTGCCCAGGCCGTGGCCCTGCCACGCGTCGAGCACGGTCACCGCGATCTCGCATTCCAGCGGGTCGTTGCCGACGGCGTAGCGGGACACGCCGACGATGCGGGCGTCGTCGCCTTCGCCGGAGAGCGCGACGAAGGCCTCGTCGTTGACGTGGTCGACGTCCACCAGCCGGTTGACCAGCGCCTCGTCCGGCTCGGTGAACTGTTCCTGGAAGCGGTAGCGGCGGGCGCGCGGCGACAGCGCGGTGATGAAGGCGCGCTCGGCATCGGCGTCGCCCGGGTTCATCGGGCGGACCAGCACCTGGCGGCCGTCCGACAGCGTTTCCAGCCGATAGGGCAGGAAGCCGTCGGCGGCAGGGATGGGCGAGACATCGTTCATGGCGCGGCTCCGGGTGGGATGCCGGCATGTTGCGCCGCAGCAGGCGCCGGTTTCCTGATCCGGATCAGATTGCCCCGCACCGCCGCCGGCGTGCGACGAACGGTGCCCGCTGCCCTGAAAGATCGCCCGGTGCGGTCAGCGCTCGGCGGCGGCCTTCAGGTTGGCCAGCCCGGCCTCGAAGTCCTTGCCGACCAGCCGGTCCATGCCGACCACGGTGTCCATCAGCTTGGAGAAATACGGGCTGGGGCCGCGCATGGTCCAGGTCACGTCCGTGCCGCCGTCCTTCGGCACCAGCGCGAATTCGACCGTGTTGCTCGCCGGGAACGGCTCGACGAAATCGAGCCTGATCAGCAGCTTGCCGGGCAGGGTCGCCTCGGTGATCTCCATCCGGCCTTCGCCGGCCTTGTCGTTGCCCCGCCACGCGTAGACCGCGCCGACGCCGCGCTCGGCGCCGCTGAAGGTGCGGGTCATGGCCGGATCCAGCTTCTCCCACGGCGACCACGTGCCCCAGCGGTGGAAGTCCTCGATCAGGGCGAAGACCTTCTCCGGCGGCGCGGAGATGGTGGCCCGGCGCTGGACCTGGAAGGTGTCGGGCCGGGTCGCGGCGTACAGCAGCACGCCCGCGATCGCGAGGACCAGGACGACGAGGATCTTCTTCAGCATGGCGTTCCTTCGTGGATGGGACTCCGGCGCATTCTCCGCCGATGGTCCAAGGGCGCAAGTGCGGCCAGCAGGCCGTTGAAAAACAGCCTGCCGGCGCGGCCAAGGAGGGCCGCGACGACGAATCAAGCGCGCAAGCGGCTGATTCGTCGCGAGCCAGTCCGGGCCTGTACCGGACTGGCGAGATGAAAAAACGATCTGGAGGATCGTTTTTCAACAACCTGCCAGGGCCGGTGCCGCACGGTAAAATCGCGGCCCCAACACGTCCCGAAGACCCGTCCGTGTCCGCAGCCCACGCCTCCGCCATGCCCGCCGAACGTCGCCCGGTGTCGATCCGGCAGGACGACCTGATCCAGTCGATCGCCGACGCCCTGCAGTACATCAGCTACTACCACCCCGTCGACTACATCCGCGGCCTGGCCGCCGCGTACGAACGCGAGCAGTCGCCGGCCGCGAAGGACGCGATGGCGCAGATCCTGATCAACTCGCGGATGTGCGCAGAAGGCCACCGCCCGATCTGCCAGGACACCGGCATCGTCACCGTGTTCCTCGACATCGGCATGGACGTGCGCTGGGACGACGCGACCATGGGCGTGGAGGACATGGTCCACGAAGGCGTGCGCCGCGCCTACAACGACCCGGACAACAAGCTGCGCGCGTCGGTGCTGGACGATCCCGCCGGCAAGCGCACCAACACGAAGGACAACACGCCCGGCGTGGTCAACGTGAAGATCGTGCCGGGCAACACCGTGCACGTCACCGTCGCCGCGAAGGGCGGCGGCTCGGAAGCGAAGTCGAAATTCGCGATGCTCAATCCGTCCGATTCCATCGTCGACTGGGTGCTGAAGACCGTGCCGACGATGGGCGCCGGCTGGTGCCCGCCGGGCATGCTCGGCATCGGCATCGGCGGCACCGCCGAGAAGGCGATGCTGCTGGCGAAGGAAGCGCTGATGGAGCCGATCGACATCCAGGACCTCATCGCCCGCGGTCCGTCGAATCGCGCCGAGGAGCTGCGCATCGAACTGCACGAGAAGGTCAACGCGCTCGGCATCGGCGCGCAGGGCCTGGGCGGCCTGACCACGGTGCTCGACGTGAAGGTCAGGGACTATCCGACCCACGCCGCGAACCTGCCGGTGGCGATGATCCCGAACTGCGCCGCGACCCGCCACGCGCACTTCACGCTGGACGGCAGCGGCCCGGCGACGCTGGAACCGCCGTCGCTGGAAGACTGGCCGACGCTGACCTACGACGCATCGAAGGGCCGCCGCGTCGATCTCGACACGGTGACGCAGGCCGACGTCGCCTCGTGGCAGCCGGGCGAAGTGCTGCTGTTGAACGGCAAGCTCCTCACCGGCCGCGACGCCGCGCACAAGCGCATGGTCGACATGCTGGACAAGGGCGAGGAACTTCCGGTCGACCTGCGCGGCAAGTTCATCTACTACGTCGGTCCGGTCGATCCGGTGCGCGACGAGGTCGTCGGCCCGGCGGGCCCGACCACCGCCACGCGCATGGACAAGTTCACCGAACAGGTGCTGGCGCAGACCGGCCTGCTGGGCATGGTCGGCAAGGCCGAGCGCGGCCCGGTCGCGATCGAGGCGATCAAGAGGCACCGCTCGGTTTACCTGATGGCGGTCGGCGGCGCCGCATACCTCGTGTCGAAAGCGATCAAGGCCGCCAGGGTCGTCGGTTTCGCCGACCTCGGCATGGAAGCGATCTACGAATTCGAGGTGAAGGACATGCCGGTCACCGTCGCGGTGGATGCGCAGGGCACGTCGGTGCACCAGACCGGTCCGCGCGAATGGCAGGCGAAGATCGGCAAGATCCCGGTCGTCGTCGCCTGAGCCGTCGCCGCATCGCCGGGCACATGCGAAGGGCGGCGCGCTCGGGGCGGGGGCCGGGGTCGGGTGGGTTGCGGAGCGGGGGTGCCATCCCGGACGCGCGGCCGGGGCGGGTCTGCCCGCGCGCGCCCACCGCG
>JBQCJG010000028.1:0-18897 GCA_051952955.1 Lysobacteraceae bacterium
GAGGTGGCGGCCCCGCCCGAGCCCGAGGAGGGCGCGCCCTACGTGGAGAAGCGCGACCTCGCCGAATGCGTGGGCCTCCTGCTCGGCAGCCCCACCCGCTTCGGCAACATGGCCGCGCCGGTGAAGTACTTCCTCGACACCCTCGGCGCGGAATGGGCCAGCGGCACGCTGGTCGGCAAGCCGGCGGCGGTGTTCACCTCGACCGCGACCCAGCACGGCGGCCAGGAAAGCACGCTGCTGACGATGCTGGTGCCGCTGCTGCACCACGGCTGCGTGATCGCGGGCATCCCGTTCACCGAGCCGCAGCTCAATACCACGCGCACCGGCGGCACGCCCTACGGCGCCAGCCACGTCGCCGGCGGGCAGGACGACCCGCAGCCCAGCGACGACGAGGCCGCCCTCGCCCGCGCGCTGGGCCGGCGCATCGCCACGCTCGCGCTGAAACTGCAGTGAGCGACGCCGTGAACGCGAAGGATCCGTCCCGTCCCGGCGAACGCGCCGCGCTGCTGGCCGCGCTGTTCGGCCTGGTCGTGCTGTACGCGCTGTGGTTTCGCCACGACCACGACCGCATCGCGGCATGGATCGTCTTCGGCGTGCCGCCGCTGCTGCTCGCGCTGGGCGTGCTGGCGCGGCGCGCGACCGCGCGGTTCTGGGCCGGCGTGTTCGCGCTGGCGTGGTTCTCGCACGGCGTGATGAGCGCATGGGCGCATCCGGAGGCGCGCGTCGCGGGGCTGGTCGAACTTGTGCTGGCGCTGGTGGTGGTGTTCGCCGCCAATGCGCCGGGCCTGCGTTCCCGCTTCGCGAAGCGATGAGCGCGAGCACACGCGCCGACGCCCCATCGACGGCAGGACGCAGTCTCCTCATCCATCCGCCAGGGCAGGCATCGAGATGACCGCACCGACCTATCCGCCTCCCGGTCCCGCCGTCGCCGGCGGCCGCGATCCCCGCCTCGCCGGCCTGCCGGACGAGGACGCCGAGCGCCTGTATGCCGGCGCCCGCGCCCTGCGCGACGGCCAGCCCGCCCGCGCCGAGGCGCTGTTCGAGGCCGCGCTGGCGCGGCATCCCGAGCATCCGGAAGCGCTGCGCCGGCTCGCGTTCGTGATGATGGGGACGAACCGCGTGCCGCAGGCGCTCGACCGGCTGCAGCGCGCGCTGGTGCAGTGGCCGGACGATGCGGTGCTGTGGACCGACGTGGGCATCGCCCACAGCCGGCTGCGCGACCACGCGCAGGCCATCGCCGCGTGGCGGCGCGCGTGCGCGCTCGACGGCAACGAGGCGATGCCGTGGTTCAACCTCGGCCGCGCGCGTCAGCTGCGCGGCGAAACGCTGCCGGCGATCGAGGCGCTGGAGCGCGCGCTGGCGCTGGCGCCGTCGCTGCTGCCGGGCCGCATCCTGATCGCCGATGCCTTCGCCCACCTCGGCCGGTTCGACGACGCGGCGACGCACTATCGCGCGGCGCTCGCCCTGTCGCCGACCTGCGGCGATGCGTGGCGCGGCCTCAGCAACATCAAGACCATGCCGCTGACCGAACAGGATCTCGCGACGCTGCGCGCGCTGCGCAGCCGCCCCGGCGTGCAGGAGGAGGACTGGATCGCGATGTCCTACGCGCTGGGCAAGGCCGAGGAAGACCGCGGCCATTACCCGGAGGCCTTCGCGGCGATCAGCGCGGCCAACGCGCGGCTGCGCGCGAAGGCGCCGTGGCGCGCGGACGCGCTGCAGGCGTTCGCGCGCGACGCGCTGCGGGTCACCGACACGCTGCCGGCGCCGCTCGATCCGGCGCTGGGCCACGAAGCGATCTTCATCGTCGGCCTGCCGCGCTCGGGCTCGACGCTGGTCGAGCAGATCCTGGCCGCGCACCCGGACGTGGCCGGCGCGAGCGAGCTGCCGGACCTCGGCGAAGTGCTGCAGGAGGAATCGGTGCGCCGCGGCAAGGCGTTTCCCTCGTGGGTCCCCGAAGCCACCGCCGCCGACTGGCACCGGCTCGGCAACGACTACCTCGCCCGCACCGCGCGCTGGCGCGCCGAACACCCGCGCTTCACCGACAAGATGCCGGAGAACTGGAAGTACGCCGGCGTGCTGCGCGCGATGCTGCCCGGCGCGACCGTGATCGAGGCCCGGCGCGATGCGCTGGAGACCGGCTGGTCCTGCTTCCGCCAGCAGTTCTACCAGCTGCCGCACTTCGCCTGCGACCTGCACGACATCGGCGTCTACATCCGCACCTGCGAAGGCGCGATGGACCGGTGGCGCGCGCGCGATCCGGCGCGCATCCGCCTGCAGGAATACGAGCGCCTGCTGGCCGCGTTCGAAGAAGAGGTGCGCGCGCTGCTGGACGCCTGCGGACTGGCGTTCGATCCGCGCTGCCTCGCGTTCCACCGCGCCGAGCGCAGCGTGCGCACCGCCAGCGCGGCGCAGGTGCGGCAGCCGCTGATGCGCGACACCGCGCGTGCGGCGGCGTACGGCGTGATGCTGAACCCGCTGCTGCAGGCCCTGTCGGACGCGTTCCTCGCTGGGCTGTAGCGCCGGCCGGCACGCGTCGGGCGACGCTCGAAGCGCGTCCGGGGGCGCCGGTTCGCGGCCCCGCGACCGTCGCGTTACCATGCCGCCCTCGCCCGACCTCTGCGACCCGCGCCCATGGACCAGCTCCTGATCGTCACCACCGGCGGCACCATCGACAAGATCTACTTCGACGACAAGTCGGACTACCAGGTCGGCGATCCGCAGATCGGGCGCATCCTCGAGGAGCTGGGCGTAGCGTTCCGGTTCACGGTGATCCCGATCCTGCGCAAGGACTCGCTGCACATCTCCGCCGAGGATCGCGAGCTGATGCGCGCGGCCATCGCCGCGCAGCCGGCGAAGCACGTGCTGGTCACCCACGGCACCGACACCATGGTCGAAACCGCGAAGGTGCTGGCGGACGTGGCCGACAAGACCATCGTGCTGACCGGCGCGCTGAATCCGGCGCGCTTCCGCGGCTCGGACGCGGAGTTCAACATCGGCACCGCCGTCGGCGCGGTGCAGTCGCTGCCGCCGGGCGTCTACATCGCGATGAACGGCCGCATCTGGGACCCGCTGAAGGTCCGCAAGAACGTCGCCGCGAATCGCTTCGAATCCGTCGGCTGAGCGGCGCAGGCGCGGGCCGCGCGTCCGTTCCGCACCTCGATCACGCAAAAAAACAGCCCCGGTCATGCCGGGGCTGTCTGCGTTCGTGACGCCGGGAAAAGCGCTTACGGCGAGATCGTCGCCTTCAGGCTGACGCCCGAGAACGCGGAGTAGGCGCGCACACCGACGTAGTAGGTGCCGGCGGTCGGCGCGTTCAGCGTGCAGGTCTCGGCATTGCCGCTGGTGTACGGGCGGCAGGTGTACGCGGAGGTGGTCGGCGCGCTGCCGAGCCGCACGTACAGGTCCGCGTCGCCGGTGCCGCCGGAGATCGTGAACACCGCGCTGGTCTTCCCGGCCGGCACGACGATCGTGTAGATCGGCGACCACGACCCGGTCGCGACCGACGGCAGCGCCACGGCCGTGCCGTTGCACAGCACCGTGCCGCCGCAGCTCGACGTCGACACCGTGACCGAGGCCGACTTGGTGCTGCTCAGGCCGCCCGCGTCCGTCACCGTCTCGGTCACCGTGTAGGTGCCGGCGGCGGCGTAGGTCCTGCTCGGGTTGGTCGCGGTCGAGGTGGTGCCGTCGCCGAAGTTCCAGCTGCGGCTGCTGATGTTGCCTTCCGCATCCGAGGACGTGTCGGTGAAGCTCGCGGTCAGGCCGCTGGTGGTGTAGGTGAAGTTCGCGACCGGCGCGGTGTTGCCGCCGCCGCCACCGCCGCTGGTCTTCGCCGCCTCGCCGAGGAACGCCAGGCCGAACTTCGCGAACTTGGTGCTGTTCGCGGCCGAGTTGCTCATGTTGGCCAGGGTGTCGCTGGCGGAGTGGATGCTGGAGAAGTAGCTGGTGCCGCCGCCCTCGAACATCATGCCCGACGGATAGCCCGCGCTGGTCCACGACGCATGGTCGGAACAGCCGTAGCCGCAGGTGTAGGTGCCGCGGGTCAGGCCGGTCGGCGCCAGGTAGGTGTCGAACAGGTTGGTGAGGAACGTCTGCAGGCTGGCGTTCGAGTAGTCGGTGATCAGCCGCATGTCGGTGCCGGTGGTCGGCTTGTAGTTCGTCATGTCGAGCTGCAGCACGGCCACCACGTTCGTGCCGGCGGCGCTGAACGACTGCGCGATCGCGTTGGAGCCGCGCAGGCCCACTTCCTCGCCCGCGTAGCCCATGAACTTCACCGTGCGCTTCGGCTTCCAGCCGCTGGCCAGCGCGACGCGGATCACTTCGGTCAGGGTCGCGATGCCGGAAGCGTCGTCGTCCGCGCCTGGCGCGACCTGCGTGTTGCTGCCGCCGGCGCTGACGTTGATGGAGTCCAGGTGGGCGCCGAGCACGACCACTTCGTTCGGCAGCTCGTTGCCGCGGATGGTCAGGATCACCGACGGCTGGGTCGAACAGGTGCTGCAGGCGAACAGTTCCGAGGTGACGTCGGTGCGGCTGCCGGCGAGGCCCTGCCACGTGGTGCGGATCCACTCGGCCGAGGTCTTGCCGGTGGTGCTGGTGTAGTAGCGGTTGGTGTAGCCCGACAGCGTCGAGATCGTGTTGTAGATGTTGGTCGTGGACGCCTGCGGCAGCCACGGATTGACCGTCGCCTGGTTGTCGATCGTGTACGCGGCCAGCGCCTTGCGCACGCTCTGCACCGCACGGTCCTTGCGGATGAAGGCGTCGGCCTCGGCGCGCGTGGCGAAGGCGAAGAAGCCGCCGCAGCGCAGCTGCTTGGTGTGGATGCGCGAGCTCACCGTGCCCAGGTTCAGCGCCTCGATGCGGGAGACGATCAGCGCGGTGCCGAGGCTGTCGAACGCCGGCGTGGCATCGACCGCGAGGTCCTTCATCAGCGGATACGTGTCGCGCGAGGTGACGACGTAGACCGGCGCGGTCGGATCGTGCTGCAGGCGCATCGCCGCGAGCGCGGCGGAGGCTTCTTCGCGGGCGTGGTCGCGGGCGGCCTGACGCGGCGCGGCCTGCGCGGAAGCGGTCGCGGCCAGGCCTGCGCACAGCAGGACCAGCAGGCCGCGGAGGGATTGGGGATTCATTGACTCGGCTCCTTGAGGTGGATGAATGGGTGGATGAATCGGGTGCATGATTCGGGAACTGGCATGCCCGCCGCGTGGCCGCGACGGCCCGTTCGTCCAAAAAAAGCCCCGGCGGCGCCGGGGCTTCGTATCCGGTGCCGCGACGGGGTCCGCCGCGGCACCGTGGGCGATCTGCGCTTGCGCGCACCCGGTTACGGGCTGATCGTCGCCTTCAGGCTCACGCCCGAGTACGCGGCGTAGGCGCGGACGCCCACGTAGTACGTGCCCGCGGCCGGCGCGTTGAACGTGCAGGTCTCGGTGTTGCTGGCGGTGTACGGACGGCAGTTGTACGTGGTGGTGGTCGGCGCGCTGCCGATCCGCACGTACAGGTCAGCGTCGCCGGTGCCGCCGGAGATGTTGAACACCACGCTGGTCTTCCCGGCCGGGACGACGATCGTGTAGAACGGCGACCACGACCCGGTGGCGACCGACGGCAGGGCCACGGCCGTGCCGCTGCACAGCACCGTGCCGCCGCAGCTCGTGCTCGTCACCGTCACCGAAGCCGACTTCGTGCTGGTCAGGCCGCCCGCGTCCGTCACCGTCTCGGTCACCGTGTAGGTGCCCGCGGCGGCGTAGGTCTTGGTCGGGCTGGTCGCGGTCGAGGTCGTACCGTCGCCGAAGTTCCAGCTGCGCGCCGTGATGTTGTTCTCGGCGTCGGTGGAGGTGTCGGTGAAGGTCGCGGTCAGGCCGTTGGTCGTGAACGTGAAGTTCGCGACCGGGGCGGTGTTGCTGCCCGGGGCCGTGTAGTTGCCGACCAGGCTGACGCCCGAGAACGCGGCGTAACCCTTCAGCGCGACGTAGTACGTGCCGGCCGACGGCGCCGCGAACGTGCAGGTCTCGGCGTTGCCGGACGCGTACGGACGGCAGTCGTAGGTCGCGTCGGTCGGCGCGGCGCCGAACCTGACGTACATGTCGGCATCACCGGTACCGCCGGAGATGGTGAACGTCAGGTTGGTGGCACCGGCCGGGACGGCCAGCGTGTAGTTCAGGTAGGCACCGGTGGCGGCGGACAGGCCGGTGACCGGCACGCCCTTGGTCAGCGCGACCGGCGGCGGCGGCGGCGGCGGTGCGGCGCCGCAGCTGACGCCCACCGCGGTGAAGGCGGCGGTCACGTCGGCCTTGGTGTAGCCGAGGTCGGTCGCGGCCGTTTCCACGCCGCACGCGCCCTGGTTGAACGTCGAGCTGGCGGTCCAGTAGTTGGCGTTGGCGCGGGCCATGACCTGGAAGGCCTTCTGGGTGCTCCAGCCGGTGGTCTTGGCCAGCAGGCAGAACGCCTTGTTGTAGACGCCCGAGCTGTAGTGCACGTCGAGGCTGCTGGTGTAGTTCGCCGCGTTGTCGATCGACGCGCCGTCCTGGGTCGGGTTGCACATGTAGCGCAGCGCGCCCGTCGACTTGAAGATTTCCGCGCCCACCAGGAAGTCGTTGCTGCCCTTCCAGTAGTACTCGGTCGCCTCGCCGCCCATGTCGGAGAAGGCTTCGTTCATGCCGCCCGACTGGCCGGAGTAGGTCAGGTTCGAGTGCTGCTCGGTGTAGCCGTGCGAGACCTCGTGGCCCGAGACGTCGGCGTTGACCAGCGGGTAGAACGTGCTGGCGCCGTCGCCGAAGGTCATCTGGGTGCCGTCCCAGTACGCGTTCTCGTAGCTGGTGCTGTAGTGCACGCGCATCACGAGCTGGAAGGTCAGCGCGTTGCTGCCGGTCCAGGCGTTGTACATGTTCTGGATCACGCCGCCGAAGTAGTGGGCGTCGTTCAGCGGCGAATACGCGCCGTTGATCGTCTTCACCGTGTTGCGCGGGCAGGTGTACGAGAACGCGGTCGAACCCGACGTGCCGCCGTTGAGGTTCACGGTCTTCACGTTGGTGTTGTTCATCGTGCACGTGGTGCCCGACTGGGCCACGTCGAGGAAGCCGTAGATGCCGCCCGAGCCCCACTCGTACTGACCGGTCTTGGTGTTGCCGCCGGGGCCGGTGCCGACGAGGGCGTGCTGCAGGTTGTCCCACTGCTTGAGGACGCGACCGGTGTTGGCGTCGACGATCACCGTCGGACGGGTCGGCGAGCCCATGTTCGGGGTGTCGGCGAAGTACGACACGACGTACGCCTTGCTGGCGCGGCCGGCGTCGTCGACGTAGATCATCAGCTGCGACTTCTCGTTGCTGGTGCGCATGAAGCCGACGCGGTTGCCGAGGCCGGCGCTCTTGCCGATCGACAGCGCGCTGCCGGCGTTGAGGCGCACGCCGCCGGCCGGGATCTGGCTGGCGAGGTCGGTGACCTTCTGGCCGAACAGCGTGCGGACGTTGCCGGCGGTGTCTTCGCTGACCACCACGTGCTCGCCGAACACCGGGATGCCGCGGAAGGTCTGCTGGTAACGGGTGTTCTTCACACCGTTGCTGGTCTTGCGGTCGATCAGGAACAGGCGCGAGTCGGCGTCCAGGCCGAGGGCGCGCTCATGGCGGGTGTGGGCGGTGTCGGCGCTGCCCGAAGCGGCGATGGCCGCGTTCGCGCGCTTGATCTGGACCATGTCCTCGCGGTGCAGGTCAGAACGGTTCGCCGCGGACGCACCGGTGGCGAACAGCGCCATCGCGGTCGCGACGGCCAGGGTATTCAGGTGACGATATCGATTCACAGCTTTCCTCTCCGTTGACGCATTCGTGAATGGAAGCCGCTTGCGCGGCAATACCTCGACCGCCGGAAACGCACTACTCCATGCCCGGACCCGAACAGCGCAGGCCAGGCGAACGTGCGGTGCGGCAGGTCGACCCTGTGACACCCCCTGTCGGTCGACTGAATGGACCCTAAGCGGAACTGACGCAGCACGTCAACTGTTGACGATTTCTTGCGCCATTCGTCGATCGCTTCAGGACAAGGCGTCAAAGAAATTGCGACTTGCGCGCCGAAAAAAGCGGCGTCCATCACACAAAAACCCGCACCCGATCAAACTGAATACGATTTCTATTGCGTCGCAACACGATTCCGCGCCATCCGCAGGCCCGGGTGCGTGGCGATTGCGCCGGGACCGCGGGAGAGGAATTCCCTCGACCGGGTCACCGGCCGAGGGGCATGCAGGGCTGCGGCGGACGGGGGGGCGGGGGGGACCCCGCCCCCCCCCCCCGCCCAAACCCCCCCCGGGTGGGGGGCCGGGGGTGCCCCCCGGCGGCCCCGCCGCGCCGGGGGGGCCCTCGTGACGCGGGGGGGGCGGGGGGGGGGGGGGGGGCCGCGGGGTGGGCCCCGCCCCCCGCCGCAAGGCATCACGGCGACTTCGTGGCCTTCAGGTTGACGCCCGAGTAGGCCGCATAGGCGCGGACGTTCCAGTAGTACGTCGTGCCGGCCGTCGGGTTGGCGATGGTGCAGGTCTCGTTGTTGCTGGCCGTGTACGGACGGCAGGTGTACGCCGTCGTGGTCGGCGCGGCACCGGCGCGGACGTACAGATCGGCGTCGCCCGTGCCGCCCGAGATGGCGACGACGAGCTGCGTCGTGCCGGCCGGGACGGTGTACGAGTAGGTCGACGACACGCCGCCGGTCGCGACGGACGGCAGGTTGATGTTCTGGATCACCGTGCCGCCACCGCCGCCGCCACCGCACGCGGCGCCCACGGCGGAGAACGCCGAGGTCACGTCGGCGACGGTGTAGCCGAGGTCGGTCGCCGCGGTCTGCACGCCGCACACGCCCTGGTTGAAGTCGGTGCTCGCGGTCCAGTACAGGTCGTTGGCGCGCGCGAACACCTGGAACGCCTTCTGCGTGTTCCAGCCGGCCTTCGTCGCCAGGTTGTAGAACGCCTTGTTGTAGACGCCCGACGAGTAGTGCGCGTCGAGGCCCGAGGTGTAGTTCGCGACGTTGTCGATCGAACGGCCGTCCTGCGGCGGATTGGCCATGTAGCGCAGCGCGCCCGACGCCTTGAAGATCTCGGCGCCGACCAGGAAGTCGTTCGTGCCGCGGCTGTAGTACTCGGCGGCCTCGCCGGCGATGTCGGAATAGGCTTCGTTGATGCCGCCCGACTGGCCGGAGTAGG
The DNA here is from genome assembly GCA_051952955.1 of Lysobacteraceae bacterium. Taxonomy (GTDB): domain Bacteria; phylum Pseudomonadota; class Gammaproteobacteria; order Xanthomonadales; family Xanthomonadaceae; genus Lysobacter_I. The sequence continues at coordinate 9,167 of JBQCJG010000028.1, forward strand.
TCAGGTTCGAGTTCTGCGAGGTGAAGCCGTGCGAGATCTCGTGCGAGGCCACGTCGAGGCTGACCAGCGGATAGAACGTGCTGGCGCCGTCGCCGAAGGTCATCGCCGAGCCGTCCCAGAAGGCGTTCTCGTAGTTCGTGCTGTAGTGCACCTTCATCACCAGCTGGAAGGTCAGCGGCGAGCGGCCGATGTACGCGTTGTACATGTTGAAGATGACGCTGCCGAAGTAGTGCGCGTCGTTCAGCGGCGAATACGCGCCGTTGATCGTCTTCACCGTGTTGCGCGGGCAGGTGTACGAGAACGCGGTCGAACCCGACGTGCCGCCGTTGAGGTTCACGGTCTTCACGTTCGCGTTGTTCATCGTGCACGTGGTGCCCGACTGGGTCACGTCGAGGAAGCCGAAGTTGGTGCCGTATTCGTACTGGCCGGTCTTGACGTTGCCGCCGGGGCCGGTGCCGACGAGGGCATGCTGCAGGTTCTCCCACTGCTTCAGCACGCGGCCGGTCTGGGCGTCGACGATCACGGTCGGGCGCGTGGCGGAACCGCCGCGGGCGGTATCGGCGAAGTACGACACCACGTACGCCTTGCGCGCACGGCCGGCGTCGTCGACGTAGATCGACAGCGTCGCCTGCTCGTCGCGCGTGCGCATGAAGCCGGCGCGGTTGCCGAGGCCGGCGCTCTTGCCCAGCGTGAGCGCGAGGGCCGGGCCGAGGCGCGGCTTGCCGGCCGGGATGTCCGACGCCAGGCCGGAGACCTTCTGGCCGAACAGCGTGCGGATGTTGCCGCTGGCGTCTTCGTTGACGACGACCTGCTCGCCGAAGATCGGCAGGCCGCGGAACGTCTGCTGGTAGCGGGTGCTGCGCACGCCGAGGCTGTTCTTGCGCGACAGCAGGAACAGCTTCGAGTCGGCGTCGAGGCCCAGCGCCTGCTCGTGGCGGCTGTGCGCGGTGTCGGCGATGCCGGCCTTGGCGATCGAGGCGTTGGCCTGCGCGATGCGGGCGACGTCGACGCGATTGAGATCGCTGCGTTCGGCGGCGGACGCCGCGGTGGCGACGAGGGCCAGCGCGGTCGCGACGGCCAGGACGTTCAGATGACGATGCTGATTCACGATTTCTCTCCTTGAAACGTGCTGAGTCGGGTTGGATCACGGGATCGCGGCGTTTCGCCCCCGTGCCGGGCATGCGGCCTTCCTGGTTGCCACATCCGCAGATGACCGGCCGTGGTGCGGATCCGTCGCACTGCGCCGTTCGCAAAGCCCCCCTGTGGAACGACGGGGCTTCCATCGACGTGTCGATCTTCCTGGGCACGTCGATGGTTGCAGGTGCGTTGTCCTCCGGTTGTCCTGTCCTGTCAACCGCGGATACGCGCGGAAAATCCGAACGGCGACACGCATCCCATTCACGCCGTTGCGATGTTCACGTCCGCATGCGGCCTGCACGCCGCGGCGGATGCATCGAACCCGATCTTGCATCGCCGGATGCGCGCGACGAAAAAAAGCCCCGGCACGCGGCCGGGGCTTTCCGGTACGACACGTCGCGGCAGACAGCGCCGCGACGCAGGACGCACGCAGACCTTACGGGGTCTTCGTGGCCTTCAGGTTGACGCCCGAGTAGGCGCTGTAGGCGCGGACGTTCCAGTAGTACGTCGTGCCGGCGGTCGGGCTGTTGATGGTGCAGGTCTCGGCATTGCCGCTGAGGTACGGACGGCAGGTGTAGGACGACGTGGTCGGGGCCGAACCGGCGCGGACGTACAGGTCGGCGTCGCCCGTGCCACCCGAGATGGCGACGACGAGCTTCGTCGTGCCGGACGGGATGGTGTACGAGTAGGTCGACGAGACGCCGCCGGTCGCGACGGACGGCAGGGTGATGTTCTGCACCACCGTGCCGGTGCCACCGCCGCCGCCGCCGCAGCTCACGCCCACCGCGGTGAAGGCGGCGGTGACGTCGGCCTTGGTGAAGCCGAGGTCGGTCGCGGCCGTTTCCACGCCGCACGCGCCCTGGTTGAACGTCGAGCTGGCGGTCCAGTACGCGGCGTTCGCGCGGGCGAAGACCTTGAACGCCTTCGGGATGCCCCAGCCGGTGGTCTTGGCGAGGGTGCAGAACGCCTTGTTGTAGACGCCCGAGCTGTAGTGCACGTCGAGGCTGCTGGTGTAGTTCGCGGCGTTGTCGATCGAGCGGCCGTCCTGGGTCGGCGTGCACATGTAGCGCAGCGCGCCCGAGCCCTTGAAGATCTCGGCGCCGACGAGGTAGTCGGCCGTGCCCTTCCAGTAGTACTCGGTCGCTTCGCCGCCCATGTCGGAGAAGGCTTCGTTCATGCCGCCCGACTGGCCGGAGTAGGTCAGGTTCGAGTGCTGCTCGGTGAAGCCGTGCGAGACTTCGTGGCCGGCCACGTCGGCGCTGACCAGCGGGTAGAACGTGCTGGCGCCGTCGCCGAACGACATGTTCGAGCCGTTCCAGAACGCGTTCTCGTAGTTGCTGCTGTAGTGCACGCGCATGATCAGCTGGAAGCTCAGCGCGTTGTAGCCGGTGTAGGCCGGATACATGCCGGTGATGAAGCCGCCGAACTGGAACGCGTCGTTGATCGGCGAGTAGCCGCCGTTGACGGTCTTGAAGGTGTTGCGCGGGCAGGTGTAGCTGTACGCCGTGGTGCTGGAGCCGGTGCCGCCGTTGAGGTTCACAGCGCGCACGTTGGTGTTGTTCATGGTGCACGTGGTGCCCGACTGGGTCACGTCCATGAAGCCGTACTTGCCGCCCGAGCCCCACTCGTACTGGCCGGTCTTGGTGTTGCCGCCGGGGCCGGTGCCGACCAGGGCGTGCTGCAGGTTCTCGAACTTCTTCAGGACGGCGCCGGTGTTCGCGTCGACGATGACGGTCGGACGGGTCGGCGAGCCGTTGTTGGCGGTGTCGGCGAAGTACGACACGACGTAGGCCTTGGTGGCGCGGCCGGCGTCGTCGACGTAGATCATCAGCTTCGACGATTCGTTGCTGGTGCGCATGAAGCCGACGCGGTTGCCGAGGCCGGCGCTCTTGCCGATCGACAGCGCGGCGTTGGCGTTGAGGCGGACGCGGCCGGCCGGGATCTGGCTGGCGAGGTCGGTGACCTTCTGGCCGAACAGGGTGCGGACGTTGCCGGCGGTATCTTCGCTGACGACGACGCTTTCGCCGAACACCGGGATGCCGCGGAAGGTCTGCAGGTAACGGGTGTTCTTGACGCCGTTGCTGGTCTGGCGGTCGATCAGGAACAGGCGCGAGTCGGCGTCCAGGCCGAGGGCGCGTTCGTGACGGGTGTGGGCGGTGTCGGCGGTGCCCGAAGCGGCGATGGCCGCGTTCGCAAGCTTGATCTGGACCATGTCCTCACGGTGCAGGTCGCCACGCGAAGCGGCGGAAGCACCCATGGACATCAGGGCCAACGCGGTCGCGCCGGCCAACACGCTCAACTGACGATGACGATTCACAATCTCTCCCTGGACTAATGTGATGTGTGATTTTCGGGTACGCCGCCTTGGGGCGGCCGGGGGACATCGACTCCGAAACGTCGAAGACCGTCCCGGTATCCGAAGGGGATCCGGAGCGGTGCAAGCGTCTCGGGGAGCCAGCCGGCGGGAAGCACCGTTGGCTGAACTGACGCTAAGCGCAGCGAGCGCACACCGTCAATACATCCCCTTCCGTGCGCCGGGGAATTGCGCCGGACCACACAGGCCGTTGAGTAAAGTTCGACTGTACGGGAGATGGACTGAGACCAATCTCACGCTAATCGAATCCCATCGCCCCGGCAGGAAATGCAGGGCGTTGCGCGGCACAACATGCGAATGCGCGAAACGCCTCGCGCGTGCCGGCGCATGTGCCGGCGCGCACCCGGGCGGGCGCGCGGACGCGCAGCTGCGCGGCGCGCGCGTACACGTTTCCGCGCGATTCCGCAAGGGAAATCGCACGCAGAGGATCGCAGGAGAAGAGCGTCGCGGACCCGCGGGGTCGCCGCGACGGTGCGGTCAGAGCATGCCGGTCTCGAGCCGGGCGGCCTCGGACATCATGCTGCGGTTCCACGGCGGGTCGAACACCAGCTCGACATCGACCTCGGCGACCGTCGGGATGCGTTCGAGCTTGTCGCGGACGTCGTCGACCAGCACCTCGCCCATGCCGCAGGCCGGTGCGGTGAGCGTCATCCGGATGACGATGCGCCGGGCACCGTCCTCGCGGCGCGCGACCGTGGCTTCGTAGACCAGCCCCAGTTCGACGATGTTGATCGGGATTTCCGGGTCGAAGCAGGTGCGCAGCAGGCTCCACACCAGGGTTTCGACCGCTTCGTCGGACGCGTCCTCGGGCAGTTCGATCGGCGCCGGCGGCTCCTTGCCGATGGCATCGGCGTCCTTGCCGGCAATGCGCAGCAGGTTGCCTTCGACGAACACCGTCCAGCTGCCGCCCAGCGCCTGGGTGATGTAGCCCATGCTGCCGGCGGGCAGGGTCACGGCGTCGCCCTGCGGCACCAGCACGGCCTCGCAATCGCGTTCGAATCGGACGGGTTCGCTGCTGCGGGAATACACGATGCGCAGGCCGCGGAGCAGGCCGCGGCAACCGGTGAGCGGAGGGGACCGGCATTGTACCGGAGCGGCGAGCGGTCATGCCCGTACGGTATAAAGGATGCACTGTCGCCGGCCCGGGCCGGCGGTGTCCGGGCGGGGGAGGTCCGGCACCGTGTCTTCCCGAACTCCTCATGGAGAGTGTCCCGCATGTTGCCCAAGATCCACGCCTCGACCCCTGCGTCGAGCCGCGTCCTGCGCCGCGACGGCCTGTCGCTGGCCCTGCTGGCCGCGATCGCCGCCACCGCCCTGCCCGCCTTCGCCCAGCAGACGCCGCCGGACGGCGCCGCGCCCGGCGAGCTGGACCGCATCACCGTGACCGCGCAGAAGCGCGAGCAGCAGATCGAGGACGTGCCGATCGCGATCAACGCCTATTCCGGCGACTTCCTGCAGGCGCAGGGCATCCAGGACTACGGCGACCTCGGCACGCTGGTGCCGGGCCTGGAAGTGCAGACGCAGAGCGTCAGCAACCCGAGCATCTCGATCCGCGGCATCACCGCCGACCTCGACGACCCGACCCAGGAGCCGCGCATCTCGGTGTTCCAGGACGGCGTGTCGATCAGTCGCGCCCGCGGCTCGTCGGTCGAGATGTTCGACCTGCAGCGCGTGGAAGTGCTGCGCGGCCCGCAGGGCACGCTGTTCGGCCGCGCCGCCGAGATCGGCGCGATCCACCTGATCCAGAACAAGGCCCGCCCCGGCACCTCGGCCGGCTTCGACCTCGGCCTGGGCAGCGACGCCCAGCGCCGCTTCACCGGCTTCTACAACACCGACCTCGGCGACAACGTGCAGGGTCGCATCGCCGCGTTCTACGAGACCCGCGACGGCTTCGTCGAGAACCTCGACGGCGGCACGCTGCAGGGCAAGGACACCCGCGCGATCCGCGGCGCGCTGCACTTCGAGGCCGGCGAGACCGGCAGCTTCGACCTGCTCCTGAACTACCAGAAGGACACGCCGCCGGGCACCGCGTTCCGCAGCCAGGTGATCCCGAACACGCGCGGCAGCCTCGACCCGCGGGTCGCCAACTCGCAGCGCGGCGACGACCTCGGCACCGACCGCGAGGTCTACGGCGCCACCCTGCTCGGCGACTTCCGCCTCGGCGAGAACTGGTCGCTGTCGAGCATCACCGGCTGGCGCCGCCACGACGGCCTCGACAATTTCGATTCCGACGGCTCGCAGGCCGACCTGATCGAATTCGACGAGCACGCCTGGGGCCACCAGTTCAGCCAGGAACTGCGCTTCAACTTCGACAACGGCGGCAAGTTCACCGGCTTCGTCGGTGGCTCGTTCTTCAAGGAAACCGCGAACCGCGACCTGACCTACCAGGCCGACGAGCGGCAGTTGTATGCGCTGCTGTCGCCCACGCTGAATGCGAGTAGCGGCGGCGCACTACCGATCATTCCGCTGCTGAATCCGGATTTCACTCCGAACACGACGAGCCCGATCTTCGCGTTCCTGCCCTTCCCGCTGAATCCCGACCACCGTGAGACCTTCGGCAACGACGTCGACATCCGCGCCTTCGATCTGTTCGCGGACGGCACCTGGCAGTTCAACGATGCGTGGTCGCTGACGCTGGGCCTGCGCGGCTCGCATGAATCGGTCGAATACGGCTACCACGCCGACCCCGGCAACGGCTCTGGCTTGGGCTACGCCCTGTCCGCGCGCGGCACGCCGGCGTGCGCACCGACCGCGGCGTGCACCAACTTCCTGTTCCCGGTCACGAACGGCCGCCTCAGCGGCAGCGACAGCTACACCTCGTGGGTGGGACGCGCGGTGCTGGGCTGGAAGGTCAACGAGAACCTCAACACCTACGCCAGCGTCTCCCGCGGCCGTCGTCCGGACATGCTCAACGTCAGCGACCTCGGCACCGAGCACACCCCGGCCGAGATCGTGTGGAGCTACGAGGTCGGCATGAAGGGCAACGCCGCCGCCGGCCGCTTCCTCTACGACGTCTCGCTGTTCTACTACGACTACGACAACTTCCAGGCGTCGGTGAAGAATGCGACCCCGCCGCCGTTCTTCGTCAAGAAGAACCCCCGCAAGGCGCATGCGGTGGGACTGGAAGCCTCGCTGTTCGCCAGACTCACCGACCACCTCGACGGCTGGGTCAACTACGGCTGCATCGACGGCGGGTTCAACGCCTTCGACGGCGACGGCACGCCGCAGGCGCTCGCCGGCAACGAGTTCCGCATGACGCCGAAGGAATCGGTGTCAGTGGGCATGGACTGGACGATCCCGCTGCAGGGCGGCGACAGCCTGTACGTGCGCCCGAACTACAGCTGGCGCTCGCACGTGTACTTCGAGGACGAGAACCAGCCGGGCATCGAGCAGGACGCCTACGGCCTGTTCGGCCTGCGCGCCGGCTGGCGCTTCGGCGACCGCTGGGAACTCGGCGTGTGGGGCAACAACCTCACCAACCGCAAGTATCTGACCGACGCCGGCAACACCGGTTTGCTGTTCGGCATCCCGACCGTGATCGCGGGCGCAGACCGCAGCTACGGCGTGACCCTGCACGCGAAGTTCTGATGCGTGCGACGACGGGGACCCGTCCGGGTCCCCGTCCTCCCTGCGCCTGCGCGGTCGCGGGATCACCGCAACGGTCATCGCCAGCGACGGCCGGCTCCGCTACCCTTGGCGGATGTCGTCCACTACCTCTTCCTCGTCTTCGCATGTTCCCGCCGCGCCGCAGGGCCGCGTCTTCGCGCCGTCCCTGTTCGCCGTGCTCGGCGTCCTCGGCATGGCCGCCATCTGGACCCTCGTCGCGGTGATCGTCGATCGCCAGTGCGCGTGGATGGCCGTGCTCGCCGCCGCCGATCTCGCGCTGCTGCTGCGCATCGGTCGCGCCGCTCCCGGCCTGCCGCGCGGGTTCGCCAACCTCGCCGCGACCCTCGCCACCATCGCCATCGCGAACTGGTGCATCGCCGCCGCCCAGATGGGCAGCCCCATGGGCCTGCCGATGACCGAATCGCTCCAGCGCATCGGGCCCGATCTCGTGCGCACGCTGCTGCTGCTGGCGACCCAGCCGGCGGACCTGGCCTGGTACGCGATCGCCGTCGTCGTCGCGCTCTGGCTGGGACGCGGACGCCGCCGCGGGCGCCTCAGCCCGCGAACGCCCAGACCAGCGACGCCGCCGTCGCCACGAGCCAGCTGCCCAGGCGCCATCGGTTGCTGCTGTCGATGCCGGGCAGCACCACGGCACGCTCGGGGCGCCGCGGATCGTGATGCACGGTCACGGCCTTGCCGCGATGCAGCCCCTGCAGCAGCGCATACGCATCGCGCTGCCCGAGACCGCGCACGGGCCGATAGGTGAAATGGCGGGAGAGATAGCGCCGGCCGTCGACGAAATACTGGAAATGCAGGTGCGCCGAGTACGCGGTCGTCTCGCCGCCATCCTCGTCGCGGCAGGTCTTTTCGTCGAAGCGGGCGTCCAGCACCGTGCCTTCGACCGTCGGCCACTGCAGCGAGGCGCGTCCCAGCACGATCCGGCGGGTCTGCAGGCCCGCCATCACCGCGGTGCCGGCGGCGAGGAACAGCGGGAACGCTGCCGAACTCAGCGGCTGGCCCCCAGGAAACCGACGCGGTAGCCCGCCGCGCGCAGGCGATTGGTGGCGCGGGAATTCAGCACCAGCAGCATGATCAGCCCGACCAGGGGAATGAACATCAGCACGACGCACAGCACCTTGATGGCGGTCGAGTCGCCCATGCCCGTGCCCAGCCGGAAGATGCCGACCAGCGCGAGGCCCAGCGCCACGAGTCCGCCGACGAACGCGAGCGGACCGATCACGACGCGCGCGGCGGCGGCGAGGAAGTAGACGAGGATGGCGTAGATGACCAGTTTCTGGCCGGCGGCGACGGCTTCGATGTCGCCATCGACCGGCGCGGCGGTGCGCGCATCGGGAGCGCGATAGGGATTGGGCGTGTTCATGGGCGGGCCGTCGGGGAAGTCCGCGCAGCGTGCCGTCTCCGCGCGGCGCACACAAGCCGGGATCGCGAAGCTCCCGCCCGGCGGGCCGGGCGGGAGCGGTGTGCCACGATGCGTCGGCGGATCAGAACCCGCGCAGACCGATGGCGTAGCCGTAGATCGACGTCGGATCGGCGTTGATGTGGTCCTTCGACGCCACGCTGCACGCGCCCGGACTCTGCGGCTTGATCTTCCACAGCAGGTTGCCCTGGCCCGTGTAGTTCGAGTACGCGCCGCAACCGGTCAGCGCATAGCCGCTGGTCAGCGTGGCGGTGGTGGCCGGATGCGCGGCAACGCCGGACAACGCCGAGTTCACCGTGGAGGCGAACGTGCCGATGCCGGCGATGCTGGTCGGGAAGCCGAGCGCGTACGCGACCGCCGTCGCCGGCGAGGAATCGATCTGGTCCTTCGAGCGAACGCGCCAGCCGCTGGCGCCCGACGGCGCGGACGCGGTGGCCATGTTGCCCGCACCGCTCCAGTTCACCCGGATGCCGCCGCCGACGAGCGCGTAGCCGGCCGGCAGGGTCGCGGTCACGTCCGGATGCGCCGCATACGCGCTGGTCGCGGTGGCGACGTTGACGTAGCTGCGGACCTGCGCCGCGGTGAGGCCCGATACCTTCAGGCCGATCGCCCACGCGCGCAGGCGGACGGGATCGGCGTTCCTGTGGTCCTTGCTCGACGCCAGCCACGCGGTCAGGCCGCTGTTCGGATACGACGCGGTCAGCAGGTTGCCGTTGGGGCTCTCCTTGCCTTCCGCGCCGCCGCCGATCACGACATAGTCCGCCGGCACCGTCACCGCGAAATCGGTGTTGTGCGACAGGGCAACGTCGGAATAGCGCTCGAACACCGCGATCGTGACCTTGCCGCTGACGTCGGTCTGCTCGAACACCTTGGTCACGCCGTTGCAGTTGGCCCCCACCGCGGCGAAGGCGTCGGTGACGTCGGCGACGCTGTAGCCGTAGTCCTGCGCCGCGGTCTGCACGCCGCACACGCCCTGGTTGAAGCTCGTGTTCGCGGTCCAGTACAGGTCGTTCGCGCGCGCGAAGACCTGGAAGGGATTGCGCGTGTTCCAGCCCGGCTTCGTCGCCAGCAGGTAGAACGCCTTGTTGTAGATGCCCGAGCTGTAGTGCACGTCCAGCCCGTCGTAGTAGCTCGCCGTGTTGTCGATCGAGATCCCGTCCAGCGGCGGGTTGTACA
>JBQCJG010000029.1:0-6638 GCA_051952955.1 Lysobacteraceae bacterium
GACACCGTACCATCGCTTTTCCGCATGAAAATCGTCGCAACGCATTGCGTCAAGCACGATCATGACCACTGGAAGAAAAAGCGAAGACAGCAGCGTGTCTTTCAGCTTGCGCTGACGCAACAAGCTCAGGAACCTATGCAACTCCGGCGCAACAAGAATATCTATGGATTCCCCATCAAGATCGACCTTGAAAACTCCCTCAGCCACATCTTCATGCTGCTTTAGATGAAATACGGATTCCAATGCCGCAAGCTTTTCCAGACCGGCCTCGAATCTCAACTCCGGGGTCAGCGCAATGACCTCTCCACTTTGAACTATTCTTGCATCTCGTGGAAATTCTGAATCAATAGAATCCGAATCCATGAAAATATTGTCTGCGGCAGCAACGACCACACCGCGGACGAAGACCTGACCGCGGACTTTGCCACCAGACAAGTCAACACGAACATCGCCAACAGGGCAGCGATGAAACTCGTCCAGATATGTTTCCAGACACGTAATCATAAGACCTGAAATCGCACTGCCGGATTTCAAAAGCGCCATCATTGAAGGATCATCAAGCGACATCGCCCCGATCAAAACGGCACGACCAAGCTCCGGCTCTTCCTGGACAGACAATTCAATTTTGAAATCACCCCTAAGAAAGTCACCCGTGTCCGCGGAAAGAACAGGATGAGGAAAGCTGGAAGACGGCTTAATCCTCATCGCCAACTTCCTCCGCGCAGCCAAGAACGAGATTTATAGGGCCCGTGTAAGGAGAGTCGAACTCGACATCGAGACGCAATCGCTCACCTTGCCTCAACTGAATCAATGGTTTTTTTCGGCAAACATCTCCATTTATGGATTTGATGTTCATGGCCTCATCTGCCGCAACGCCGACAGCGGAAATCTCCAGAAAAGCATTTGCTGTAGCATCAGGATTGAATGCAATTCTTCTCCGTCGCCCGCCATCTGAAACCGAGTTTCGCAAGCCGCTGTAGGCGATGCTTTTTCCTCCTCGCCCCCCTACAGCTCCACGGCCACGACCTGTTTGACCACCAGATGTTATTCCACCTTTCTCAGTACTCTTCTTGGATCCGCCTGAGGACCCGGATTCCCCTTGACTGCCGCTACCAACGAGAGACTTGTGGACAAGAGGATTTGGAATAACTTTGACTCGCTCCGGATCCTCGTTCTTGTCACCCGGATCCGGGACAGATCTCTCGGCATTAGAATTCGAAAAAAACTGATTCATTTCATCAAGCAGGACATCTGCCTCGGCGGGCTTCGTGGTGGAGGCTCTGATCGTGTGCCTGACCCAATCACCCAATTTCTTCATTGCGGATTTATAGCTCCTGCGCAAAGAAGCGTCATCTATACGATCCGCAGAAATTTCGTCGTGCTTGGGACTTTCCATGTCCCGGAATCGCCCGCTAGTGTCGCGATCGTTGGGCTCGACGATTGCGACAAAATCTCTGGACATGGGGAAACGGGCCATTGCGTGGCCGAAGCTGGAAAGGTTGTCAGCGATATACATGCCGTTCCGAAGTATTCCCACGCGCCTCGGCAATTCGTCCCGCTGAAGAAGCGTCATTCGAAATGCGCCGACGCCTGCAAAATTTTCAATAAAAACCTCGGAATCATTTGAACTCAAGGCCGCATGCATGGCGGAACTGAAAATCAACTTCTCGGTTGTCCCGTTGTTTTCTGCCGCATCAAGCACCTCCTGCCGCGTAAACAATGCGCCCAAAGAAGCAGCATTGATCTCGATGGCATCCGTTTCCGACCAATGGACAGTGAATCGCACAGAACTCTTGCCGATCGCAGAAAAGAAATTGCGGATCAACGACTCGACCATTAACCAATGCCAGTCTTGCTCGACGAAGAAACCTGCACTTGCCACTGTAGTTCCAACCTCGGTTCGGCGGAGCCATGCTGGCAGCACTTCATCATCATCAACAGGCATGTAGTCGGGATTTCCCCAGTACCCGGTTGCCCGCCTCGGCTCACCCATATGCTCGTGCGAAACCAAGATGCTCTTTCCCTGAGCCAGATGGGCCAGATAATTCCCATTTCTGTAAATGGTTGAATAAAAAACTGTGCGAAGACCGGATATGGCAAATGCCGCGTTCTTTCCTATCCCGAATGAGCCACGCGCATCCACGTCCGACTTCTGACTGATGCCGGTAGATTTGACCAATGCGTGAAAAGGGTTTCCCTTTAATGCGGGGCCTGCCAGCCCTGTCGTACCGTAATCCTCTACGCACAACACCGGTATCGTTGATTGATTTGCGATATTTATTGCACGGGTGAAAAACTCTCTTTCCTTTTTTTGATCTTTCCATTGATCAAGGCATGTACGCAGCGCAACTTTCAATTCCGGCAGCCCGGGAATATCCGTTGCCGGGACCAATAGAAGCTTGAAAACCATATGCACTGGCTGAGGAGAGCCGTCAGCCCGCCGCTCGGCTGCGTCCAGACTGTTCTGCGAGCATTCGCGAGCCAGACCAGCGTACGGTGCTCCCTTGAACGTCTCGATCCCGGCGTGAGCTAGCCCCTCTTCCTCTTGGCCCGGGTTGGGCAGGAACATCCAATCTGTCATACATCATCCCCCGATGTGCTGATGACTCCTTGATCAATTAAAGCAGCGACCTTGCCGAATCTCAAACAGGAGTTGAGACCAATGCTTGTCAGAGGAAGCGATCACTTCAAGGTTAGAGTTCCTTTGGCTGTCTGGCCGGAAATCAGACCAATCGCCTTGGTCTATCGATTGCAACCTTGCTGGCCAACATAGACGCTTCATCGGACTCACGCTTTTCTTGACTGCGTGAGCAGACGTGACTAGATTCACCCAAGGTGCTGAACACACCTTTCGTAGGCGGTCCCGCTCCCGACAGCCAAGCGGTTTTTTTGCGTCCCGCGTTTGCCTCACCTATGGCCGGGTGGCGCGCAGCCATACAACACCAGGAAGGGGAAAGCTGCGGGCGGCCCTACGACCGTGTTCAAGCACCCGGCCGCCCCTCTGAACAGGGGGCGCACATGAACGCACTCGTAGGAACGCAACCATGACCAAGTCTTCCGACTCTCCCGGCGCCTCGTCCTCGCGCCGTCTCACCATCGGCTATCACACCCGCGACCGGAGACGGGACGGGTTCTGGGCCGGCACGCGCAAGGTGCCGTACCTGCATCTGTCCGGCGTCTGGCTGCAACAGGCGGGCTTTCCCATCGGCGGGCAGGTCCGCCTGCAGGTGCAGGACGGCCGCATCGTGATCGAACCGGCCTGATGCCGGTGCGGGTGCCCCGGTCGGTGTCGCGGCCGGGGCATGCGGTGCGGAGGCTGTGCCGTCAGGCGGGCGCGGGTCGGGAGGTGATCCGGTCGCGGCGGCCTGTGAAGGCTCCGGACGGGCGGGAAGCGTTCAAAGCCGGGTCCCGGCCTGCGCCAGGATGACGGCGTTGGGGGTGGCTGTGGCGCAGGTTCCGGTCGGGGCGATGCCTTGTCGTGCTGCCCGTCCTCAGTTCGTGGTCGCCAACGAGATCCGCCGGACGCAGGCCGGATGGAGCTTGCCGTCGGGAAAGCGCCGGACCTCGGGCAGGATGTCGACATTCATTCCGTCCCCGACGTAGCTGACGCCGACCAGCCTGCCAACCTCGCCGTTGATCTGGTCGTACTGGAAGGCATCGCGATAACCCCTCGCCTTCAGGGCATCGTGGTAGGTCTCGAAATCAGGTGCGCAGATCGACGACATGTCGGCGAACCGCTCGCCTTCGTGGATGAATTCGAGACTGAGCGAGATCGACGTCCCCGGTGGGGTTTCGTGTCCGAGGGAGACCACGAACAGCCAATCTCCGTCCAGCGGCTGGGTGCGGAATGGCCCGTTCGGCCCGTCTTTCAGCATCAACCCCATCGCAGCCTGGACATGCTCCCGCGTGAGATCGTCGCGCGACTTCACGCTTTCGATCAGTTTCAGGAAGCGGCGACCCACTTCCTCGGCGCTCAGTGCCGGGTTGTCGATGCCGGAGTCAGTCTCGGTCGTGTCTGCGCCACCCTGCCCGATCAGGATCGACCGCACGCAGGTGCGCACGATCGCCATCGTGGCGGGATCGAGCTGCGCGCCCGGCGAGACCTCGATCGACAGAGGCCCCTTCGTGTATCGGTCGTTGAGGTATCGGCCGTGCTCGGCATGGTATGGCGTGCGCCGAAGGCCCATGGCCTGCACTCGGGCGGCGAACTGCTCGAAGTCCGGCTGGCAGATGGCCGTCATGTCGGGCGTCTCACCTGCGGTGGCCGGCGTGATTTCGAAAGTGAAGCGCGGAGTCAGACCTCGTGTACCGGCGGGGACCACTTCGACCCCGAACATCCACCCGGGTGCGAGGGCGCCACCGGCGCCATAGCGGCCGGAGCCATCGCGAGCATGTTCGACATCGATCCCGAGAACGGCCTTGAGCTGCGCGGGCGAGATGTCATCCAGGCGCTGCGATGTACGGATGAGTGCGAGCACGCCCGTCAGCAGTTGCTCCGCTGACACTGCCCGGCCCGGGGTGCCGACAGCGCTCTGTTCGGCCGTCGCGGCCGGCGTGGAATCGGATGCCATCGAAGCAGCCTCCTTGACCGATCGCGGATGGGCGCATGCAGCCAAGGCCAGCACTGCACTCATGTGAAAAGCCAAGGGCGTGCGATACGCATTCGATGATCGGGGCATGGCTTCCGGGCCGTTGGGCTTCTGGCGAATATCGGTGCGGGCCTCCCCGCGACGGGAAGCCTAGCGCAGGCCTTCGGGCCGATCCAATCGATAGATCCGTGAAAAGACTTGACCTGGAGAATGTTGTTCCCCGGCCGGTTGCGGCAGCGTGCGAAGCCTCCGAATGACGATAGAGCGCTGAAAGCTGGGTCCCGGCTTGACCAGCCATTCGGCTGTTGAAAGCCGCCGGGATGACGGTGTGGGTCGGAGACGGCGCGCCCGGTACACCGGTGCCCAATCAAACAACATCACGCGAGGCGCGGCATTGCACCGCGCCGCGCGCATACCTCACTTCGCCGCAACCGGATGTTCCGTCGGCAGCGTTTCCGGCCAGCCGCCGGCGAGGGCTTCGTACAGGGCGACGGCGCTGGTGGCGGTGCGGGTGCGGGCGTCGGCGAAGGCGTCTTCGGCCTGCAGGCGCGTGCGTTCGGCGTCGAGCACGTCGAGCAGGCCGATCGCGCCGGCGTCGAAGCGCACGCGGGCAAGGCGTGCGGCCTGTGCGCTGTCGTCGGCGGCCTGTGCGAGCAGGGCGTCTTCCTCGCGGGCGCGGGCGTGGCGCACGAGGGCGTTCTCGGTGTCTTCCAGCGCGAGCAGCACGGTGCGTTCGTAGGTGGCGAGCGCGCCGGCGGCGTCGGCATCGGCGGCGGCGATGCGGGCGCGCACGCGGCCGATGTCGAGGAACGACCAGTCCACGCCCAGCGCGACGAGCCGCGTTTCGCTGTCGCGCGCGAACAATGCGCTGGTGTCGATCGCCTGCGAGCCGATCAATCCGCGCAGCGTGAACTTCGGGAACAGGTCGGCGGTGGCCACGCCGATGCGCGCGGTCGACGCATGCAGCCGCGCTTCGGCGGCGGCGATGTCGGGACGTCGGCGCAGCAGGTCGCCCGGCGTGCCGGCCTCGATGCGCGACGGCAGCGCGGGCAGCGGTTTCTCCGGCGACAGTTCGGCGAGCAGCGCTTCCGGCGGGCGGCCGGTAAGCACCGCGATGCGATGCATCGCCAGCGCGGCCTGCGCTTCCAGCGCGGGGATGCGCGCGGACGTCGACGCCTGCTGCGCGCGGGCGCGGGCGAGGTCGAACGGGCTGTCGCGGCCGGCGTCGTGGCGCGCCTGCACCAGCTTCAGGGTCTCGGCCTGCGTGTCGGCGTTCTCGCGCGCCACGCGCAGTCGCGTCTGCAGGCCGCGCAACTCGAAGTAGGTGCGCGCGACGTCGCCGGCGATCACCACCTGCGCCGCGGCGAGGTCCGCGGCGCTGGCGGCCACGTCGGCGCGGCCGGCTTCGACGTTGCGGCGGATGCGGCCGAACAGGTCGAGTTCCCACGCGGCGGACGCGCCGACGCTGTACGACTCGGCATCGCGATCGGCACGCGACACGCCCGGCGCCTGGTCGGCGCTGCTGCGTCCGTCGCTGCCTTCCGCCTGCGCGGTGAGCGTGGGGATGCGGTCGAACTTCGCGCCGCGCAGCAGCGCGTTGGCGCGGTCGTAGCGGCTGAGCGCGATGCGCAGGTCGTGGTTCGCGGTCAGCGCGTCGGCGACCAGCGCGTCGAGCTGCGCGTCGCCGAAGCCGTGCCAGAACGCGGTGTCGGCGGCGGGCAGCGGCGCGTCGGTGCCGATGTCGGGCGCGACGGCCTGCGCGAAGCGTTCGGGCATCGTCATCGTCGGCCGCACGTGGTCGGGACCGACCGCGCACCCGCTCAGCGCGAGTGCGAGCGCGGCGACCTTCAGCAGCGATGACGTGCGCAGTGCGGCCGAGGCCGCGTACGACGGATGGGACATGGGAATTCCTCCGGGAATCGGGGGCGAGGGGGCGGCGGCCCAGCCCCCCCCCGCCCAACCCGTGGGGGGTCCACCCCCCCGGCGGGCCCCCCCAGGGGGTGCTGGGGGGGGGGGGCGCGGGGGGGGGGCCCCGCCCCCCGCCCCCGC
>JBQCJG010000030.1:0-5367 GCA_051952955.1 Lysobacteraceae bacterium
AGGACGGGCTGTTCGACAAGGCGCGGGGCCGGATCGTCGGCTCCGAGCAGTACCTGACCAAACCCTTCACGCGTGAAGAACTGCTCGACGCCATTCGCAAGCACGTGAACGCCTGACCGGGGGGCAGGCAACCATGGCCCGTATTCTGCTGATCGAGGACTCGCCGACCGACACCGCGGTCCTGACCCGCCTGCTGGAGCGGCACGGGCACCACGTGCTGGCGTCGACGAGCGCCGAGGACGGGATCGAAGTCTGCAAGCGCGAGCTTCCCGACGTCGTGCTGATGGACGTGGTGCTGCCGGGCATGAACGGCTTCCAGGCCACCCGCGCGCTGTCCCGCGAGCCGTCGACGAAACACATCCCGGTGCTGATCGTCAGCACCAAGGGCATGGAAACCGACCGCGCCTGGGGCCTGCGCCAGGGCGCCCGCGACTACATCGTGAAACCGCCGAGCGAGGATGCGCTGATCGCCCGGATCGAACAGTTGCTCGGAGGCAGCGCATGACCCTCGACGACACCCCCGACGCCCTGCCGGGCGACGTCGCGCCGCCCGATGCCTTCGAACTGCTGGCCGACTACGAGCGGCGCAGCCTCGCCCACGTCGCCGGCCTGCCGGAACAGCTGCAGGCCGCGGGCCTGTGGCGCGGCATCGGCTTCCGCATCGGCCAGCGCCGGCTGGTGTCGCAGTACGAATCGGTGGCGGAAATCCTCACCGTGCCGCAGATCACCCCGGTCCCGGGCGCCTACGGCTGGATGCTGGGCGTGGCCAACGTCCGCAGCAACCTGCTGCCGGTGGTCGACCTCAAGCAGTTCCTGGAAGGCGCACGCAGCGTCCTGTACGAAGGGCACCAGAAGGTGATGGTGCTGCGCCAGCCCGGCGGCGACGTCGCGGTCACCATCGACGAGCTCTACGGCCAGCGCTCCTTCATGGACGAGCAGGAAGTGGACGCCGGCGCCCTCGCCGACGGCCGCTACGCCGGTCTGATCGATCGCGCCTACCGGCTTGACGACGACGTCTGGGGCGTCTTCAGCCTCGATCGTCTGGTCCGCACCCCCGAATTCCGGCACGCCGCCGTCTGACGACGCGCCTTCCCTTCACGGTCACCGTTACGGCAACACATCGAGGCGAGACATGAGCACTCCGTTGGACAACATCGCAGGCAAGGGCCGCGGCCAGAACACCACCCTGTGGCTGTGGGTGCTGGCGCTGTCGCTGTTCGTCTTCGCGGGCAACACCGGCTATGCGCTGTGGAAGACCGCGCGCTTCGGCGGCGCCAACACGGCGGCCTCGAACCTGCAGGTGAACTCGCAGAAGCTCGCCAACCTCGGCCGCGAGGCGGTCAACGGCGACGCGGCCGCGTTCAAGGCGTTCAAGGCGACGAAGGACCAGGTCGACAGCGACGTGAAGCTGCTGAACGACAACTTCGGCAACGCGCCCGACGTGTCCAGCCCGATCGCCACCGTCACCTCGACCTGGGTGCCGATGAGCAAGAGCGCCGACCAGATCGTCGCCTCCGAGACCGCCGTGCTCGCGCTCTCCGAGGACGCCAAGCGCTTCACCGACCGCGTGCCCCAGCTGCAGGCGCAGCTGGACGAACTGGGCCGCGCGATGTCGTCCACCGGCTCCGCGCCGCCGCAGGTGTACCTCGCGGTGCGCCAGTCGGTGCTCGCCGCGTCGATGGCCCGCCGCGTCGCCGAAATCCGCGCCGGCGGCCCGGGCGCCGCGCTCGCCGGCGACTCGATGCGCCGCGAGGTCGGCGTGTTCACGCAGGTGCTCAACGGCCTGCGCAACGGCGACCAGCCGATGAACGTGCAGAAGCTGGGCAACGCCAGCGCGCTGGCCGCGCTGAACCAGGCGTCCACCCAGTGGAACGAGATGAAGAAGGACGTCGACGCCATCCTCGGCTCGTCCGACGCCCTGCTGCGCGCGCAGACCGCCGCCACCGAGCTGACCGGCAACTCCGGCCGCCTGCTGTCGGACAGCGAGAACCTGTTCCGCGCGTTCACCGCGTTCGGCTCCCTGCGCGACACCAGCATCCTCGGCAACATCTGGGTCAGCATCCTGTCCGGCCTGCTCGCGCTGGCCTCGATCGTGTTCCTGGTGATCGCGCTGAACCGCGCGCAGCGCGTCCGCTACGAAAGCTCGATGGAGCTGAACAACCGCAACCAGGAGGCGATCATGCGCCTGCTGGACGAAATGGGTTCGCTCGCGGAAGGCGATCTCACTGTGAAGGCGACCGTGACCGAGGACATGACCGGCGCGATCGCGGACTCGATCAACTTCGCGGTCGAACAGCTGCGCAGCCTGGTGCAGACGATCAACGACACCTCGGTGCAGGTGGCGTCCAGCGCCCAGGAAACGCAGGCCACCGCGATGCACCTCGCCGAAGCGGCGGAACACCAGGCGCAGCAGATCAACACCGCGACCGACCGCATCAACGAAATCGCGAACAGCATCAACCAGGTGTCGAAGAACTCGTCCGAATCGGCGGACGTGGCGCAACGCTCCGTGCAGATCGCGACCAAGGGCGCCGGCGTGGTGCGCCAGACGATCCAGGGCATGGACTCGATCCGCGGTCAGATCCAGGAAACCTCGAAGCGCATCAAGCGCCTTGGCGAAAGCTCGCAGGAAATCGGCTCGATCGTGGAACTGATCAACGACATTTCGGAACAGACCAACATCCTCGCGCTGAACGCGGCCATCCAGGCGGCGTCGGCGGGCGAGGCGGGCCGCGGCTTCGCGGTGGTGGCGGACGAAGTGCAGCGACTCGCGGAACGCACCTCGAACGCGACCAAGCGAATCGAAGCGCTGGTGCAGACCATTCAGGCCGACACCAACGAAGCGGTGAGTTCGATGGAACAGACGACCTCCGAAGTGGTCGCCGGTGCCCGACTGGCCGAGGACGCGGGTACCGCGCTGGGCGAGATCGAAACGGTGTCGAACACGCTCGCGGGCCTCATCCAGGGCATCTCCAGCGCGGCGCAGCAGCAGTCCGCGGCGGCGACCGACATCACCCAGACGATGACCACGATTCAGTCGATCACCGCGCAGACCTCGCAGGGCGCGAACCAGACCGCCGAATCGATCGGAAATCTCGCGCAGCTGGCGGCGGACCTCCGTCGTTCGGTCGCCGACTTCAAGCTGCCGGCCTGACCGGGCGCGTTGCCAAGCATCGGCGGAGCGATTTGAAGATGATCCCAACCACTTCCCAACGCGATTGCGGGCGCGGTCGCGCCCCCGGAGGCGCACGATGACCGCGCTCCACGACGCGATCGAATACAGCGCGCTGGGTTGGATCAAACCCGAGCTCGACGAGACCCTGCGCCTGGTCCGCGTCGAGATCGAGGGTTTCGCCGACGAACCGGCCGACACCAGCCGGATGCGCGTGTGCGCCGAGCTGCTGCACCAGGTGCAGGGCACCCTGCGCATGGTCGAGCTGTACGCCCCGGCCATGGTGGCCGAGGAAATGGAGCAACTGGCCGGCGCGATGCGCGACGGCAAGGTCCAGGACCACGACGGCGCCTGCTCCGCGCTGATGCGCGGCGTGGTGCTGCTGCCGGACTACCTCGAGCGCCTGCAGAGCGGCCACAAGGAAATCTCGATCGTCCTGCTGCCGATGCTCAACGAGCTGCGCGGTGCGCGCGGCGAGACGGGCCTCAGCGAAAGCGTCCTGTTCAATCCCGATCTCGACCGTCCGCTGCCGGCCTCGCTGCCGCGCGCGACGCCGCTGTCGCCCGCCGCGCGGGCGCATGAAGTCGCACCGTACCTCGTCCGCTTCCGCGACGCGCTCGATGCCTGGCCCGAGAACGGCCTGCCGGGCGACACCGAAGGCCTGCATTTCGCCGTCGAGGCGCTGCTGGCCCGCACCACCGACGATTCGCAGCGGCGCATGCTGTGGGTCGCTTCGCTGGTCGCCGATGCGCTGCGCGACCGCGCGCTGCCCGCCAGCGCCGGCCTGCGCCAGGTGTTCGCCAGCGTCGACCGCGAGAGCCGCAGCCTGTTCCAGCAGGGCGGCTTCGGCGCCCCGCGCGCCGATGCCGCGATGGAGCCGACGCGGCAGCTGCTGTTCCACGTCGCCCATGCCGAGTCCGACCACCCGTCGCTGCAGAAGCTGCGCCAGGTGTTCGAGCTGGACGCGCTGAAGCCGACCGAATCCGAACTCGACCACGCCCGCGGCAGCGTCGCCGGGCGCAACCGCTCGCTGCTGGACACCGTGTCCGCGGCGATCAAGGAAGACCTGCTGCGGGTCAAGGACGAGCTCGACCTCTACCTGCGCACCGCCAAGCAGGATCCGGCGGAACTGCGCGCGCAGGCCGAGCGCCTGCAGAGCGTGTCCGACACCCTCGGCATGCTCGGCCTCGGCCTCGCGCGCAGCCGCGTGCAGCAGCAGCGCGACGCGATGCAGGACATCGTCGACGGCAAGCGCAAGGCCGACGAGACCGCGCTGCTGGAAGTCGCCGGCGCGCTGCTGTACGTCGACGCCTCGCTGGACGACCAGGTCGCGCGCCTCGCCGCCGGCGACGGTACCGACACCGAGGAAGACCTCGCCAACGCCGAAGCCCGCAAGGTGCTCGACGTGCTCGTGCGCGAGGCGATCGGCAACTTCGCCGCCGCCCGCCAGGCGTTCGTCGCCTTCGTGGAGACGGCGTGGAACCACGCCGAGCTCGAACCCGTGCCGCCGCTGCTGCGCGAAGTCTCCGGCGCGCTGAAGATCCTCGAACTGTCGCTGCCGGCGCAGTATCTCGACGGCGTGCGGCTGTACACCGAATACGAACTGCTGGGCCGCCGGCGCATCCCGAACAGCCGCCAGCTCGACACGTTCGCCGACGCGCTCGCCAGCGTCGAGTACTACCTCGAAGCGCTGCGCGAGCAGCGCGCCAACCGCGACGACATCCTCGACATCACCCGCAACAGCCTCGAAGCGCTGGGCTACTGGCCGCTGCCGCCCGAGCGCGCCGTGGCTGCGCCGGTGGAGGCCGCGCCCGCCCCGGTCGCGCCGCGCGACGTGCCCGCCGCGGTCGAAACGCCCGCCGTGGTCGAAGCGCCCGCTGCAGTCGAAGCGCCGGCGGCCATCGAAGCGCCCGCCGCCGCGTTCACGAGCGAAGTGCCGCCCGTCGCTGCGGTCGAGCCGACGCCGGTAATTCCTGCCGACGTCGTCGCCGTCGAGCCCGAGCCCGCCGTCGTCGAGCCGATCGGTGCCGAGCCGGTCGCCACGGCCTTCGAAGAAGTCGAGATCGAATCGATCGATCTCGCGCCGGTCGATCTCGCGCCTGCGGAACCGATGCCTGCAGAATCGATGCCTGCGGAACCGGCGCCGGTCGCCGTCGCGCCGCCCGCGGCACCGGAACCGCCGCCGCCCGCACCCG
>JBQCJG010000031.1:0-4328 GCA_051952955.1 Lysobacteraceae bacterium
CGACACCGGCATCGGCGCGACCGGGCGCGCCGCAGCGGCCTGCGCCACCGGCGGCGCGCGGCGCGCATCGACGCGGGTCTGCGCGGCCAGCCAGGTGTCGATGTCGTCCGGCGGCACGTCCATCAGCCGCAGCGCGCCTTCCATCACGTTGTGGAACACCGGCGCGGACACCAGACCGCCGGTGTAGCCCAGCGTCGGATCCGGATCCTTCAGCACCACCACCATCGCGAAGCGCGGATGGTCGACCGGCACCAGCCCGGCGAAGAACGCGTTGTAGCGCTTCGAATACACACCGTTGGCGTTGATGCGCGCGGTACCGGTCTTGCCGGCGACGTGGTAGCCGAGGATCGCGGCCTGGGTGGCGGTGCCGCCGGGCTCGGTCACGGTCTGCATCATCCGCAGCACTTCGGCGGCGATGGCCGGATCGAGGATCTGGCTGCTCTCGCCGGCCGCGCCCTTGACGAACGTCGGCACCACCGAGCGCCCGCCGTTGCCGATCGCGGCGTAGGCGCGCGCGATCTGCAGCGGGGTGACGCTGACGCCGTAGCCGTAGGCCATCGTCTGCTTGGTGGTGCCGCTCCAGTCCTCCGGCTTCGGCAGGTCGCCGGGGCTCTCGCCCGGGAAGCCGCTGCCGGTGGTGGCACCGTAGCCGAAGCGGCTGTAGAAGCCGTACATCTGGTCCTTGGTCAGGCGCATCGCGATCTTCGCCGAGCCCACGTTCGAGCTCTTGCGGATCACGCCGGTGGTGTCGAGCACGCCGTAGTTGTGCGTGTCGGTGGTCTTCCAGCGGCCGTTCGGGATCCAGCCCGGGTTGGTGTCGAAGATCGTGTGCGGCGTGATCGCGCCGGCTTCCAGCGCCGCGGCGACGGTCAGCGGCTTCATCGTCGAGCCCGGCTCGATGACGTCGGTCACGGCGCGGTTGCGGTGCGCCTCGCGGGTACCGAGGCTGATCGCGTTCGGGTTGAACGACGGCAGATTCGCCATCGCCAGCACTTCGCCGGTGGCCACGTCCAGCACCACCGCCGAGCCGCTGAGCGCATGCGTGTCGTCGATCGCCTGCTTTAGCTCGCGATAGGCCAGGAACTGGATGCGGCGATCGATGGTGAGGGTGATGTTCTGGCCCGGTTCGGCCGGACGCACGAGATCGACTTCCTCCACCGTGCGGCCGTGGCGATCGCGGATCACGCGCTTCAGGCCCGGGCGGCCGGCGAGCACGCGCTCGTAGGCGTACTCCAGCCCTTCCTGGCCGTGGTCGTCGACGTTGGTGAAGCCCAGCACGTGCGCCATCGCTTCGCCCTGCGGGTAGAAGCGGCGGTATTCGCGCTGCGAGGCCACGCCCGGCACGCCGAGCGCGAGGATGCGCCGCGCCTCGGCCGGGTTGATGCGGCGCTTGAGGTAGACGAATTCCTTCGCCTTGCGCTGGATCAGCCGCGTGCGCAGGGTTTCGGCGTCGGTGCCGAGCGCCGCCGCCAGCGCGGGGATGCGCTCCGGCGACTTCAGCACTTCCTGCGGCGTGGCCCAGATCGATTCCACCGGCGTGGACACCGCCAGCGGTTCGCCGTTGCGGTCGGTGATCATGCCGCGCGAGGTCGGGATGACCACTTCGCGCAGGAAGCGCTCGTCGCCCTGCTTGCGGTAGAACTCGTTGCGCACCAACTGCAGGTCGACCGCGCGCGCCACCAGCGCCAGCGCGCAGATGCCCATCGCGCCGGCGACCAGCATCAGCCGGCCGCGCAGGTCGAAGCGGGCGCGGCCGCGCGGCGCCGGGCCGCGACGGTCGCCGCGGAGGCGTTCGCGCAGGGTGTCGATCCAGTGCGACAGGCGTTCGTTCATGGGCGCAGCACCGCCGTGTCCGCGGGTTCCGGCGGACGCATGCCCAGGCGTTCGCGCGCGATCGTGTCGATGCGGTGGCTTTCCGCCCACGTGGCCTGCTCCAGCTGCAGCCGGCTGAATTCGATGTTGAGTCCGTCGCGCGCCTGTTCCAGCCGGGTCAGCTCGAAGAACAGCTGGCGATGGCGGTAGCGCGCATGGACGACGCCGATCGCCGACATCACGTTCGCCAGCACCAGCACGAAGACGACGAGACGGACGCTCATGCGGCCTCCCCGTGCAGCGGCGAGGGCATCTTTTCGGCCACGCGCAGCACGGCGCTGCGGGCGCGAGGGTTGGCGGCGGTCTCGGCCTCGTCGGCCTTGAGGGCGTCGCCGACGATGCGCAGGGTCGGCGTGAACGCGATTTCCACCGGCATGCGGCGGTTGGCCGGCGGCGGCTTGGCCAGGCCGGCGATGAACTGCTTGACGATGCGGTCTTCCAGCGAGTGGAAGCTGATCACCGCGAGGCGGCCGCCGGGCTTCAGCGCGGCGACGGCGGCCTCGAGGCCGCGGGTCAGGTCGTCCAGCTCGCGGTTCACGAAGATGCGGATCGCCTGGAAGCTGCGCGTCGCCGGGTGGATCTTCTGGGCGCCGCGCGGCACGACCGAGGCGATCAGGTCGGCCAGCTGTGCGGTGCGCAGCAGCGGCGCGTCGGCGCGGCGGGCGACGATCGCGCGGGCGATGCGCCGGCTCTGCTTCTCCTCGCCGTACGTCCACAGCACGTCGGCGATCTCGCGCTCGTCGGCGCGCGCCAGCCATTCCGCGGCGCTTTCGCCGGACTCCGGGTCCATGCGCATGTCGAGCGGGCCGTCCTTGCCGAAGCTGAAACCGCGCTCGGCCACGTCCAGCTGCGGTGAGGACACGCCGAGATCGAACAGCACGCCGTCGAGGCCGTCGCCGACGCGATCCCAGCCGGCGAGCGCGGCGAAGCTGCCGCGACGGACGGCGATGCGCGGATCCGCACCGAACGCCTGTTCGGCGACGCGGATCGCTTCGGGATCCTTGTCCATCAGCAGCAGCCGGCCTCCGTCACCCAGACGTTGCAGCACGCCCCGCGCGTGTCCGCCACGCCCGAAGGTGCCATCGAGATACGTTCCATCCTTCCGAACCCGCAGCCCGTCCATGACCTGCCCGAACATCACCGGAAGGTGGGCGGGCACCGCGCCCGCGCCACCCGCGGTCACAGCTGCAGATCGAGCATCGCCTCGCCCAGGTCCGCATCGCTCAGCGTCATGCGGATCTGCGCGTGGTGCGCCTGCTCGCTCCACAATTCGAACTTGTCGCCCATGCCCAGCAGCACGGCGCGCTTGTCGATGCCCACCGCACTGCGATGGCTCGCCGGGATCCCGATGCGGCCGTTGGCGTCGGGCTCGACGAAGGTGGCGGCGCCCACCAGCTTCAGCTGCAGACTGCGGCTGACGCTCTTGGTGCGCGGCAACGCGTTGACCTGGTCGCGGACCTTCTCCCACACCGGACGGGGGTAGAGGTACAGCGAACCGGACTCGAAGGGGTTGTAGGTGATCACCAGCCGGCTGTCGCACGCCTGCGCGATGACGTCCCGGTAGGCGGTAGGGATCGCCAGCCGGCCCTTGTCGTCGATCGTGATGGCGGTCTCACCCTGGAACACGTGCGTCTGCCTGGTCTGGCCCGTCTTCAGCGGGCTCGGTCAACACGGAAAACCACGATTCACCCGGATTTCCCACAGGCCGCCACATTAGGAGCGCCACACAGGGTTGTCAACAGCTTTCTGCGACGGATTTCACTATGTGCGTCAATGGCTTGCAGCCTTCTTCACAGACAAGTTCAAGGTTTATCCACAACCCCCTGTTTCGTCTCAAATTTTGAGACTTTCAAGCTCGGCAGTGATCCCTGAAGACGCCCTCGACGGGGCCGAGCGACCGACCGGCACCCGGGAAACCGGTCCGGGAGAGGTGGATCCGTCCGCCTGCCGTGCGACGGCCCGGCAGGCGCGCATCCACCCGACCCGCGTGCCGGAACCGGTCCGCGGGACGGGGGATGGGGAAGAAGAAGGCAGAGTCGGCCGATAAGCCGGGTTCTGTCGTGGGGCAGCCATTCCTCTAGGCCGTGCGTCGCCGCACGGCTCGAGCAACCAACCCGGGGACGACGCGGGCCGCGCCATGGTCCCCCTATTCGGTCTTGCTCCGGGTGGGGTTTGCCGTGCCGGTCCGTTGCCGGACTCGCGGTGCGCTCTTACCGCACCGTTTCACCCTTGCCTGATCCTCTCGCGAGGCCATCGGCGGTCTGCTCTCTGTTGCACTTTCCGTCGGCTCGCGCCGCCCAGGCGTTACCTGGCACCCTGCCCTGTGGAGCCCGGACTTTCCTCGGCGCACGGATGCGACGCGGCTGCTTTGGCCGGCTCCCGGCACGAAGTGTATCGAGGCCCGGCGGCAGCGGCTAGGGCGGCACCGGATCGCGCGGGCTTTTCCGGACATGCTT
>JBQCJG010000032.1:0-4446 GCA_051952955.1 Lysobacteraceae bacterium
GGGGCGGCGGCGGCCGAAGATCAGCGAGATCACGAACAGCGCCAGGAACACGAAGAACAGGATCTTGGCGATGCCGGCGGCGGCACCGGCGATGCCACCGAAACCGAGCACGGCGGCGACCAGGGCGACGATCAGGAAGACGAGCGCGTAATACAGCATGACGATTCTCCTCGGGGGCGGGGGATGCGAGTCCGCGTCTGCGGACGCATCGGGAGAACATCAAATCGCGTGCCAGCCGCACGCCCCGGGTGAACCCTCGGCAACGCCCGTGTTTTCAGCGGTTTGCGCGTACGCCGACGGCGGCCGCGGGCGTGCGGCGCGCGGCGGCGCGATCGTGCAGATCGCGCGTTCTGCAGGCGATCGTGCGCGATGCCGTGCCGCGGCACCGGACAGGCCGCGGGCCGACGGCCGATTTCCCCGCAAATCCGCGTGGTTACGGATGGCACGCGATTTGAAGGAGGCAACGTGTGCCCGCCCCTTCGTCCCGTGAGGACACCGCCATGCCCGCCACCCTCGCCATCCAGTCCCTCGTCCGCATGTCGCCCGGTCGCCTGTCCCGCCGTCGTCGCCGTCGCCTGCGGGCGATGCTCGTCCTGCTCGTGGTCTGGGCCGGCCTCTTCGGCTGGGCGCTGGTCTCGGCGGTCGCCCACGATCGCGCCGCCGACCGCCACGCGTACGCGGCCGCCGCGCTTGCGCCGATGGCGTCCGTCGGCAGGCAGGGCGCGTGGTTCGCCGACGACGTGTCCGACTACGACGACGGCGGTCCGGTACCGGCGGACGAGCCCGAGGTCTCGATCGACACCGAAGGCGCACTGGCCGACTGGCAGCACGTCTCGGACGCAGCGCTCTACGTCGGCGACCGCTGATCCCGGTCCCGGTCCGCGCCCCCGGCAGCGGTGGGGCGCGTCGCGGCGGCGATGTTAAGCTGCCGCGCATGACCCGCCTCTCCGACCCCGCCGAACTCGCCCGCCTGGTGCAGCGGCTGGGCGAGTTGCGCCAGGAGCACCGCGACCTCGACCTCGCCATCGAGCGCCTGCACGAGAACATCGCCGCCGACGAGCTGGCGATCAAGCGCCTGAAGAAGCGCAAGCTGCAGCTGAAGGATTCGATCGCGCGGATGGAATCGGCGCTGATCCCGGACGAACCGGCCTGATCGCCAACCCGACCGATCGCCGCGCATCGCGCGGCCGCGAGTTCAACCCGCCCGCGACACTTCCGCAACGGTGATGGTGAAGAACTCGACCTTGCCGCAGGTCGTGCCGGTGCAGGCGTAGGCATCGAGCGACGTGTGGTCGATCAGGCGTTCGCCCAGCGCGCCTTCGATCAGCGGCACCAGCCGGGCGCCGTCCGGGAAATGCAGCCGACCCAGCGGCTGCATCGCCGCGCCGCAGCGCGCGCAGCGCAGGTCGCGGGCCTCGGGCGTCTCGTCGTCGACGAGCAGGCCGCCATCGGCCACCGGGACGATGTCCGCACCGTCGACTTCGCCGTCCAGCGCGAGGCCGCAGTTCCAGCAGATGCCGAACACCGAGTCGTTGTCTTCGCCGCAACTGGCGCAATTCCAGATGGCCATGCCGATGGGTCCTCGCAGGTCGGCGCCAGCATACCTGCGCGGTCCGCCGGCATCCGTCCGCGGCGGCGCGATCCGCCGGAAGGCGATGCGGCGATGACGAGCGGCATGCTGCGTCGCAGCAGCAACCGTATTCAACGCCGCGCTCCGGACGGCACGCTATCCTGCCGCCTCACCCGGGGAGGACCGCCCATGCTGCGGATGCAAGAACGCCTGTCGGCGCCGTTCCTGATGCTGCTGAGCCTGCCGTCGACGGCGATGGGTTTCGCGCTGGCGGTGCAGATCTCCGCGCTGAGCTGGCTGATGTCGACGAAGTACGGGCTGAAGCTCGACGAGATCGGCATCGTGTGGGCGGCCGGTCCGCTGGCGGGCATCCTCGGCCAGGTCATCATCGGCATCATCAGCGACAACGTGTGGCTGTGGGGCGGGCGGCGCCGGCCCTTCATCCTCGTCGGCGGCGTGCTGACCGCGCTGATGCTGCTGGCGCTGCCGTCGATCGGCGCGATCGGCACCGCGCTCGGGCTGGAGACCATCCTCGGCGTCGCGGTGACGGTGGCGATGGCGCTGGACCTGTCGATCAACCTCGGCTTCAACCCGACCCGCTCGATCATCGCCGACCTCACGCCGGAAGGGCCCAAGCGCACCGCCGGCTACACCTGGATGCAGACCGTCTCCGGCACGTTCGGCGTGCTGGCCTACGCGATCGGTGCGGTATGGGGCAACATCGCGCTGATCTACTTCGGCGCCGGGCTGGTGCTGGTGTTCTCGCTGGTGCCGGCGATGCTGGTGGAAGAGCCGCGCACGCTGGCGCACACCGAGACCGGCACGCCGGCCGAGAAGCTCAGCGTCGGCCGCCTGCTGATGCTCATGCGCCCGCTGTGGGCGTTCGCAGTGTACGCGCCGATCGCGATGGGCCTGAAACTGGCCGGTGTGCAGAACCATGGCCTGTGGCTGGAAGTCGTGTTCGGCCTCGCGACGCTCGCGCTGATCGCGCATGCGCTGGCCGAGAAGCAGGTGCCGGACGGGCGCGAGGACATCGCCGGTTTCCGCAAGGTGCTGGCCGCGCACGCGATCAGCTGGTTCGGCATGCAGAGCCTGTTCGTCTACATGATCGGTTTCGTGCAGCAGCGCTTCCCCGGACTCGACGCCGACGCCACCGGGCGGCTGATGTCCTTCAGTTTCCTCTCGCTCAACGCGGTCGCCGCGGTGGTGCCGGCGCTGGTGCTCAACCCGCTGGCGCGCCGCTTCCGCGAAGTGCGCGTGCACGCCGCCAGCCTGGCGACGATGGCGCTGGGCTTCGGCTTCGTCTACCTGTTCGGCCACGCGCCGGCGGCGGTGTACGTCGGCATGGCGGTGATGGGTCTGGGCTGGGGCGCGATTGTCAGCCTGCCGTTCGCGATCTTCTCGCAGAGCGTCTCGCCGGCGCGCATCGGCCTGTACATGGGCGTGTTCAACCTCAGCGTGGTGCTGCCGCAGCTGGCGGTGAGCCTCGGCGTGGGCGCATTGCTCGCCGGCGTCGAGAACAAGGCGCTGGTGTTCGCCCTCGGCGGCGTCTGCATGCTGGTCTCGGCGCTGGCGTGGCTGGCGGTGAAGCAGGGCGCCCCGCATGCGACCGCGTCGGCCGGTGCCGGCGGCGGCGGGCACTGACCCCGTCGCGCCCGCCGCCCGCCCCGACTACACTGCCGGTCAGCCAAAGACGAACGGCACAGCCATGGCCCTCCGCAAGACCAAGGCCACCTCGGTCGACATCGCCCACCGCGCCGGCGTTTCCCAGGCGACCGTTTCGCGCGTGCTGCGCGGCAGTCCGCTGGTCAACGCCGAGACGCGCAAGCGCGTGCTCGACGCCGTCCAGGAACTCAACTACAAGGTCGACCGCCGCGCCTCGAGCCTGCGCACGCAGCGCGCCGGCACGCTCGCGCTGCTGCTGTTCGAGGATCCCACCGGCGACGAATCGAACATCAACCCGTTCTTCCTGTCGATGCTGGGCTCGATCACCCGCGCCTGCGCCCGCCATCACCACGACCTGCTGGTGTCGTTCCAGCAGCTGTCGGACGACTGGCACGCCGACTACGAGGACAGCATGAAGGCCGACGGCCTGATCCTGTTGGGCTACGGCGACTACGTCGACTACCGCCCCAAGCTCGAACGGCTGGTCGAGCAGGGCACGCACTTCGTCCGCTGGGGCGCGGTGCTGCCGGACCAGCCGGGCATCTCGATCGGCTGCGACAACGCCGACGGCGGCCGCCTCGTCGGCGAACACCTGCTCGGCCTCGGCCGGCGCAGCATCGCCTTCCTCGGCGACGCCTCGCCGCACTATCCCGAATTCCACGCGCGCTACCGCGGCTGCGAGCAGGTGCTGCGCGCGGCCGGCATCCCCGAGGAACCCGCGCTGCAGGTCGACGCGCTCAGCTCCGAGGAAGAAGGCTACGAGGCGGCGAAAGCGCTGCTCGGCCGCGGCGTGCTGTTCGACGCCATCTTCGCCGCGAGCGACCTCATCGCCATCGGCGCCATCCGCGCCCTGCACGAACACGGCCTGCGCGTGCCCGAGGACGTGGCCGTCGTCGGCTTCGACGACATCGCGATGGCCCGCTTCTGCACCCCGCCGCTGACCACCGTCTACCAGGACACCGCCCGCGCCGGCGAACTGCTGGTCGGCACGCTGCTCAAGCGCATCCACGAACAACCCGCCGAGAGCGCGATGCTGCCCGCGACGCTGGTGGTGCGGCGGTCGAGCGGCGCCAGCGGCTGAGGCCCTTGCTTGCCTCTCCTGTGGGAGCGACGGAAGTCGCGACGGCGGTTTGCGTGATCGCGTCGCGACTCACGTCGCTCCTACAAAAGCGAGTTGCCGTGCCTTTGATCTTCGTAGGAGCGACGTGAGT
>JBQCJG010000033.1:0-9260 GCA_051952955.1 Lysobacteraceae bacterium
TGCTGCCCGTGCCGGCGTTCCTGTACGCGCGTGCCCGTGCGGGCGGCGCGATCGGGCATCGCCCGGCGGCTCAGCCGCCCTGCTTCGCGCCGGCGGCCTCGGCGGCGCGCGGGTGCAGGCCCTGCATGTAGCTGGACAGCGCCTGGATCTCTTCGTCGGTCAGCGGCGCGGCCACGGCGGCCATGATGTTGTAGAGGGCCTTGTCCTGCACGGTGGTCTCGCCGGTGCGGTATTCCTGCAGGCGACGGGCGGTGTACCAGCCCTGCTGGCCGCCGACGTGCGGGTAGGCCGGGCCCGGGTTGCCGGCGCCGGTCGGACCGTGGCAGGCGGTGCAGGCCGGGATGCCGCGGGCGGCGTCGCCGCCGCGATAGAGCTTCTGGCCGACCTCGAAGAACTTCATGCCCTTGTACGGGCTCTTGGGGTCGGTGATCGCGGTGTCGTCGGCGATGCCGGCGCCCGAGACCTGCGTGGCGAAGTACGCGCCGACGTCGCGCATGTCCTGCGCGCTGAGCGCGGCGGCGAACGGCTGCATGATCGGGTTCACGCGCTGGCCGCTCTTGAACAGGCTCAGCTGGTGCGCGATGTAGCGCTCGCTCTGGCCGGCCAGGCGCGGGTAGAGCTCCGCGTTGGTCGAATTGCCGTCCAGGCCATGGCAGGCGGCGCAGGCGCCGGCCTTGGTGGCACCCACCTGCGGATCGCCACCCTTGGCCTTGGCCAGTTCGGCCGCCGCGGCCGCGGCATCCAGCGGCGCGGTCTGGACCGGCGCGGCGTCGGGCGCGGGCGTGACGATGGGCTGGGCGAGGGCGACTGCCGCCACCGCGAAGACCGCGAGACCGGCGAGACCGAAGGCACGGGCGTGACGCATGCTCAACACTCCAAGGGACGGGGCGCGTGGCCGGCGGATGCCGGCGGCGGGCCGAAACCGTGAAATTATCGTCGCGGCGCCGGGGTGGGTCAAACCGGCCCGATCGCCGACCGTGCGATCCTATGCCGATGGCCACGCCCCCCAACCCCTTCGCCCGCGCCGACTATCGGCTCGCGGCGCACACGCCGCGCCAGCTGCCGCCCGACGAGGGCGCCGAAGTCGCCTTCGCCGGTCGCTCCAACGCCGGCAAGTCCAGCGCACTGAACGCCCTGTGCCAGCAGAACGCCCTCGCCCGGGTCTCGAAGACGCCCGGCCGGACGCAGCAGCTGGTCTACTTCGGCCTGCCGCCGCACGAGGACCGCTACCTGGTCGACCTGCCCGGCTACGGCTACGCCAAGGTGCCGAAGGACCTCCAGGCCCACTGGCAGGCCTTCATCGACCAGTACTTCCGCACCCGCCAGGCGCTGAAGGGTCTGGTGGTGGTGATGGACATCCGCCATCCGCTGAAGGACTACGACCGGCAGATCATCGGCTTCGCGGTGGAGAACGGCCTGCCCGTCCACGCCCTGCTGACCAAGGCCGACAAGCTCGGCCGCGGTGCCGCCGGCAACACCCTGCTCGCCGTCCGCCGCGACCTCGCCGCCGCCTTCGGCGACACCGTCAGCGCCCAGACCTACTCCGCCGAATCGAAGGCCGGCGTGGAGGAACTCCGGGCGCTGGTGGCGGGCTGGCTGGGGATTTGACGTCCGGATCGCGCCGAGCCCGTCGGCGCGGTCGGCCGACACCCCGAACCGCACCCGCAGCAGCGGGCCATCGATCACTGCCGCGGAAGGCAGACCTGCGTCCGCCGTTTTCGACGTTCGACTCCAGCGGATGCGACTCAAGGGGAGCGCGTCCGACAAACCAAGGAGAAACGCAATGGCAAGCGCATGGATCCGTACGATCACCAACTCGACGCCGCTGACGATCCGGTTCACGCAGTCCGATCCGATGATGCATCCCGTCATCGAGCAGAGCCACAACGTCAGGATCGTCCAGCAGAACGTCCAGAATCCGCAGGGGAATGTGCAGGTGCAGAGCGGGCAGACGATCGAGGTCGCGCCCGGGGGATCGCTGACCGCGTCGTGGTTCGCGATCCCGTGGCAGGGCTACGGCCAACTGGTCGTCGAAGGCAACGGCAAGCGCGTGGTGTTCACCACCGGCCCGAAGAACGGCAGCGACTACCTGATCGTCAACGGCGTGTATCGCGAGGACCTGCGCATCGGCGCCCAGCACGGCTGGCAGAACCTCGAGATGGCCGTGAACATCAACGATTCGGGCGAACCGGTGTTCGTGCCGGGCAACGTGCAGGACTTCGGCCTGCTGCAGAAGGCGCTGTGGGAACTCGGCAAATGGCTGATCAGCCATTTCCTGGGGCAGAGCGCGCAGACGGCGGAGACCGCGCGGTTCGCGCAGGAGATGGAAGAGGCCGAACGGGTGCCGGAAGCCACCCCGCCCGCCGGCTGAAGCGACATCGCGGGACGCGCGTCGTGCGCGTCCCGCATCGCTACAGCATCCCCCGCAGCCGCGGATCCATCCACGCCCGCAGCGCATCCACCAGCGCGTTGATCAGCACGATCAGCGCGCCGACCACCAGCACCACGCCCAGCACCAGCGTGTAGTCGCGGTTGAGTGCGCCCTGCACGAAGAACCGGCCCATGCCGGGGATGCCGAACACCTGCTCCACCACCGCCGAGCCGGTGACGATGTTGATCAGCGCCGGCGACAGCCACGCGACCACCGGCAGCAGCGCCGGACGCAGCGCATGCGCGAACAGCAGCCGCGCCTCGGACAGGCCGCGAGCGCGCGCGGCGGAAAGGTATTCCGCGCCGAGCACGTCGAGCATCGACGCGCGGGTCAGGCGCGCGCAGTAGGCGAGGTTCGGCAGCGCCAGCGCGATCACCGGCAGCACGAGGTTGCCGGGCTCGCCCCAGCCGCCGGCGGGCAGCCAGTGCAGCGTCACCGCGAACATCAGCACCAGCAGCGGCGCGACCACGTACTTCGGCACCGCCAGGCCGAGGCCGGCGAACAGCATCAGTCCGCGATCCAGCCACGAGTCCGCGCGCAGCGCCGCCCACGTGCCGAGCGGGATCCCCAGCATCAGCGCGAGCATCAGCGCCAGCGCGCCGTTGAGCGCGGACACCGGCAGCGCCTGGCCGACGAGCTGGTTGACGGTGTAGTCGGGATACTGGAACGACGGCCCGAGGTCCCCGTGCAGCACGTCGCCCAGCCACGCGCCGTACTGCGCGACCAGCGGCCTGTCCAGCCGGTAGCGCGCGGCCAGTGCGGCCTGCACTTCCGGCGGCGCCGCCTTCTCGCCGTCGAACGGGCCGCCGGGCGCGGCGCGCAGCAGCACGAAGCACAGCGTGGCCAGCAGCCACAGCGTCAGCAGCGCCTCGGACGCGCGCGCGCCGAAGCGGCGGAGCGCGGCTGGCGTCATCCGACCTGGACGTGGAACAGGCGGCCGATCAGCGCCGCGGCGCCCATCGCCGCCACGCCCCAGAACGCGACGCGTGCGGCGCCGCGCGCGAGCGAGGCGCCGCCCACCCACGCCGCCAGCGCGCCGGAGCCGAGCAGCGCCACCAGCGTGACGATCGCGGTGACCAGTTCGATGCGGCCGGCGGGCGCCAGCAGCACCGCGAGGATCGGCAGCAGCGCGCCGCAGGCGAAGGCCGCGGCCGAGGCCATGGCCGCCTGCAGCGGCCGCGCGCGCAGCGCCTCGGTGATGCCCAGTTCGTCGCGCAGGTGCGAGCCCAGCGCATCGTGCGCGGTCAGCTGCTTCGCCACCTGCATCGCGAGGTCCGGGGTCAGGCCGCGGCCGATGTAGATGTGGGTGAGTTCCTGCAGCTCGTGGTCGGGCTCTTCGGCGAGTTCGCGCGTTTCCTTGGCGATGTCGGCGGTCTCGGTGTCGGCCTGCGACTGCACCGACACGTATTCGCCCGCGGCCATCGACATCGCGCCGGCGACGATGCCGGCGATGCCGCTGCCGAGCACGGCGCCGGCGCTGGCGCCGGTGGCGGCCACCCCCACGACCAGCCCGGCGATCGAGATGATGCCGTCGTTCGCGCCCAGCACCGCGGCACGCAGCCAGCCGACGTGTTCGGTGCGATGGGTTTCCAGATGACTGCGACGCATCGCGTTCTCCCGTGAGCGGTCGAGGCGGCGCCGGCCGCGACCCGTGCAGTGTACTGCGGTGCGCCCGACGCCCGCCGGAGTCATTCTCATTCGCCGGTTCGATCCATCCCGACCGCCTCATTCCGATGCCGCGGCGGGCCGCAGCGACAGCCAACGCGAGGCATGCCGGTCCAGCGCGTTCGGCGCGTAGCCGGCCACCCGCGGCGCGACGAGATGCTTCGAGGTGTAGAAGTACAGCGGCACCACCGCATGCGCGTCCAGCAGCCGCAGCTCGGCGGCATGCAGCCACGCATTGCGGGCGTCCTCGCTGCGTGCGGCATCGGCCTTCGCGATCAGTGCGCGGTAATGCGCATCGTCGTAGCCCGGCCAGTTCAACGGACCATCGCCGGAAAAGCCGACCAGGAAGTTGCGCGCGTCGGCGACGTCGCCGATCCAGCCGCCGCGGAACGCCTGCGTGATCGCGCGCTGGCGCCGGTTCTGCACGAACACCTTCCATTCCTCGTTGCGCAGGCGCACGCGTACGCCGAGGGTGTCGCGCCACATCGCCGCGACCGCGAGCGCCAGCCGGCGATGCGGCGTCGAGGTGTTGTAGCGCAGTTCGAGCACCAGCGGATTCGCTTCGGAATACCCGGCGGCACGGTACAGCGCCTTCGCGCGCGCGTCGCGCCAGGCCTGCGGCTGCGACGCCCACGGGAGCGCGGCCGGCGTGTAGCCGGGGATGCCCGGCGGCACGATGCCGTAGGCCGGCGTTTCGCCGAGGCCGGTGATCGAGCGCGTGAGCCGATCGCGATCCACCGCCAGCGACAGCGCCTCGCGCAGCGCGGGCGCAGCGCGCAGCGGCGGCTTCGTCAGGTTCAGGCCCAGCCAGAACGCACCGAGATACGGCGCGATGCGCAGGCGCTCGCCGAAGCGCGCGCGCAGCGCCGGCAGCGGCTGCGGCGGCACGGTCTCGGTGATGTCGAGGTCGCCCGCGGCGAAACGCTGCAGCTCCGCGGCCGCGTCCTCGGTGACGTGGAAGCGCACCGCGGGAATGCGCACCGCGGCGGCATCGTGGAACCAGCGGTTCCTGGCGACCACGAGGTTCGCCTGCGGCGTCCACGCGGTCAGCACGTAGGCGCCGTTGCTCAACAGATGCCCGGGTCGCGTGTGCTGCGCGCCGTCGCGCGCGACCGCGGGCAGGTACACGGGAAACGCGATCGGCAACGTCAGCAGGGCCGGCATCGCGACGCGACGCGTGGTGCGGATGCGCACCGTGCGCGCATCGGGGGCGTCGATGCCCAGTCGCGTCGGCGGTGCGTCGCCGGCCTGCACCGCTTTCGCTTCGACCACCGCGTCGAACTGTTCGGCGAACGGCGCCGCGGTGTCCGGCGCGAACGCGCGGCGGAAACTCGCGACGATCTGCGGCGCGTCCAGCGCCTCGCCGTTGCTCCAGCGCAGGCCGGCACGCAGGTGGAACGTCCACGTGCGGCCGTCGGCGGAGACCTCCCAGCGTTCGGCCATGCCCGGGATCAAGCGGCCGGACGCGTCCTCCGTCACCAGACCTTCGTACAGATCGCGCAGGATGTTGCCGCAGGCGACCTCCTGGCAGCGATGCGCGTCCAGCGTCGCCGGTTCCGGTCCGTTGCCCCGCTCCAGCCGCGGCGCGAGGGCCTGCGCCCCGGCGTCGATGGAACACAGAAAAAGCAGCAGGGCGACAATGCGCATGTCGGGGACGGCTATAGTGCGGTCCTTGCGATGGTAGGGCAGTGTCCCCATTTCGCCCAACCGCTCGCTCGACCGCCCTTCCCGCGCAACGGCCGGCCGCACCGCCACCTCCGTTGCCGGTCCCCCTCATGGAAGCCTCGATGTCCAGTCCCAGCCACGTCGCCGATACGCCCGTCACCGACCGCGACCAGCTGGTGGCGACCCTCGCCTCGGGCGAGAAGCCGAAGGCCGACTGGCGCATCGGCACCGAACACGAGAAGTTCGGCTTCCGCACCGACGATCTGCGGCCGCCGACGTTCGACGGCGAGCGCGGCATCGAGGCGCTGCTCGACGGCATGACCCGCTTCGGCTGGACGCCCGCGCCGGAGCACGGCCGCACCATCGCGCTGGTCCGCGACAGCGCGTCGGTGACGCTGGAACCGGCAGGCCAGCTCGAACTCTCCGGCGCGCCGCTGGAGACCATCCACCAGACGCACGACGAGATCGCGACCCACCTCGACGAAGTGAAGGCCGTCGCCGATCCGATGGGCCTGGGCTTCCTCGGCATGGGTTTCCAGCCGAAATGGCGCCGCGACGAGATGCCGTGGATGCCGAAGGGGCGGTACAAGATCATGCGCGCCTACATGCCGAAGGTCGGCCACCTCGGCCTCGACATGATGACCCGCACGTGCACCGTGCAGGTCAACCTCGATTACGCCAGCGAAGCGGACATGGCGAAGAAGTTCCGCGTGTCGCTGGCGCTGCAGCCGATCGCGACCGCGCTGTTCGCCGACTCGCCCTTCACCGAAGGCAAGCCCAACGGCTACCGCAGCTACCGCTCGCACATCTGGACCGATACCGATCCCGATCGCACCGGCATGCTCGACTTCGTGTTCGAGGACGGCTTCGGCTACGAGCGCTACGTCGACTACCTGCTCGACGTGCCGATGTACTTCTCGTACCGCAACGGCGAATACGTCGACGCCAGCGGCCAGAGCTTCCGCGACTTCCTCGCCGGCAAACTGCCTGCGCTGCCCGGCGCGCTGCCGACGCTGCGCGACTGGTCCGACCACATGACCACCGCCTTCCCCGAGGTGCGGCTGAAGAAGTACCTCGAGATGCGCGGCGCCGACAGCGGCCCGCTCGATCGCCTGTGCGCGCTGCCGGCGTTCTGGGTCGGCCTGCTGTACGACGAGACCGCGCTCGACGCCGCATGGGACCTCGTGAAGGACTTCACGCTGGCCGAACGCCACGCCCTGCGCGACGGCGTGCCGAAGCACGCGCTCGCCCTGCCCTTCCGCAACGGCACCGCACGCGACCTCGCCCGCGAAGCGGTGAAGATCGCCGCCGAAGGCCTGCGCCGCCGCGCCCGCCTCGACGCGAACGGCACCGACGAATCCCGCTACCTCGACCCGATCGCCGCCATCGCCGAATCCGGCGAGACCGCCGCCGACCGCAAGCTCGCCCTCTACCGCGATGCCTGGGGCGGCGACATCGACCGCGTGTTCCGCGCGTTCGCGTACTGACGGCGGCGTCGCCCGCGGTCGTCCGCGGGCGGAATGCAGCTTTCGCGCGACCTCGCGTGCCGCATCGGGCACATTCCGCGGCCGCGCCGGCAGATCGCCCTGCACACGAATACATGGCCGCGGAGGCCCGGGGTTGTGTACCCTCGGAGGTTCGCACCCCCACTGCGAGCCCCGTGATGCGCGTCCGCGAGACCCTCGAATTCGCCGAGACCGATACCCTGCTGCGCGACGACGTGCGCCGGCTGGGGGCGATGGTCGGCGAGATGCTGGCCGAACAGGTGTCGGCCGAACTGCTGGACCAGGTCGACTCGGTGCGCCTCGCCGCGATCGACCGCCGCGAGCGCGGCGAAGGCGTCGACGCGCTGGCCGACCGGCTGGCCGCGGTGCCGCTGGCGGACGCCGCGGCGCTGGTCCGCGCCTTCACCGCGTACTTCGGCGCGGTCAACCTGGCGGAACGCGTGCACCGCATCCGTCGCCGCCGCGACTACCAGCGCCGCACCGACGATCCGCAGCCCGGTGGACTCGCGGCTGTGCTGGCGTCGCTGCGCGACGACGGCATGACCCTCGACGAACTGCAGGCGCTGCTGCCGCGCCTGCGGATCGAGCCCGTGTTCACCGCGCATCCGACCGAGGCGGTGCGCCGCGCGCTGCTGCGGAAGGAACGCACGATCGTCGAGCGCCTGATCGCCGACATCGACCGCCAGCGCACGCCGGCCGAACGCGGCGCGGACACCGCGCGCATCCGCCAGGCGCTGACCGCGACGTGGCAGACCGCCGACGCGCCACCGCAACGGCCCACGGTGTCGGACGAGGTCGACCACATCGGCTTCTACCTGCATTCGGTGCTGTTCCGCGCGCTGCCGGTGTTCTACGAAGCCTTCGCCGAAGCGGTGCAGACCGTGTACGGCGACACGATCGACTTGCCGCCGCTGCTGCGCTTCGGCACGTGGGTCGGTGGCGACATGGACGGCAATCCGAACGTCGGCGCCGACACCATCCGCGCGGCGCTGGCGGCGCAGCGCACCAGCGTGCTGAACAACTACCGCGGCGACCTGCACGCGCTGGGCGAGATCCTCACCCAGAGCCGCGGCCGCATCGGCGTGGACGACGCGATCGAGGCGCGCATCGCGGACTACACCGCGCTGCTGCCCGAGGTCGCGGCGCGGCTGAGTCCGCGGCTCACCGACATGCCGTACCGGCAGCTGATCAACCTGATGCGCGGACGGCTGGCGGCGACGCAGGCCGGCGGACAGGGCGCCTACGCCAGCGCGGACGAGCTCATCGCCGACCTGCAGGCGATCGACGCCAGCCTGCGCCACCACCGCGGCGAGCACGCCGGCCGCTTCGCGCTGCAGCGCGTGCTGTGGCGCGTGCGCACGTTCGGCTTCCACCTCGCCACGCTCGACCTGCGCCAGGATTCCGGCACCCACGACGCGGCGCTGGCGGCGCTGCTGCACGACGAGGGCTGGGCCGCGCGACCGGTCGGCGAACGCGTCGACCGCCTGCACGCGCTGATCGACGATCCCGCCACCGCCGACGCGGCCGCAGCCGGCGCGCAGTCGACGCTCGCGGTGATGCGCACCGTGCGTGAACTGCGCGGCAGCCACGGCGCGCACGCGTTCGGGCCGTACATCATCAGCATGAGCCGCAGCGCCGCCGACGCGCTGGCGGTGCTGGCGCTGGCGCGGGTCGCCGGCTGCATGGAAGAGGGCCAGGTGCCGCTGGACGTCGCGCCGCTGTTCGAGACCATCGACGACCTGCGCGCCGCGCCCGAGGTGATGCGCGCGCTGTTCGACGATCCCGTGTATCGCCGCCACCTCGACGCGCGCGGCGGACAGCAGACGGTGATGCTCGGCTACTCCGACAGCGCGAAGGACGGCGGCCTGCTGGCCTCGCGCTGGTCGCTGCAGCGCACGCAGGTGGAACTGCTGGAACTCTCGCAGCAGGCCGGCGTGCGCATCGTGTTCTTCCACGGCCGCGGCGGGTCGGTCAGCCGCGGCGGCGGCAAGACC